>NZ_JBAWAZ010000196.1:0-2368 GCF_049589555.1 Trichococcus sp. | reverse complement strand
AGGCTTGGGACCAGTTCGACCAGGAAAGCCGCAATTTCCGGGATAATAAAAATGCATAGCGCCACTACCGGAAGTCCCATCAGAACGACGACCGCCCTCAAAAAGAATGTTTCTCGTTTCATGTCTTCAACACCTCGTTTGGATTTGTTACTGTCAGTTTAGTCTATAATTTATCGTTTTACAATAAATATTTATTCTTTTAATCAATTCTTACAATATGATTTCGGCCTAAAAAAAGCCAGAAGCGCTCAAAGGCGGTTCTGGCTTTGCCACTTATTTCGTTGATGAATGGTCCTACAGATATTTTTCCAGCATATGCGCGATGCCGTCCTCATTGTTGGACAACGTGATTTCGTTCGCGCTCGCTTTCAGGGCATCAATCGCATTGCCCATCGCAACGCCGACCCCTGCGTAGGCGATGATTGAAGTATCGTTTTCTCCGTCGCCGAAGGAAATGACATTCTCGCTGCTGATTCCCAGCGGTTGCAGGGATTTATCCAGCGCGAAGGCTTTATCGATGCCTTTGTCGGTGAATTCGAAGTAGAATGGTGCGGAGAAATACCCGCTCACGCGGTCTTCGAACGGCAGCATGATTTTCTTCCAATTTTCTTCCAAATATTCCGGTTCCCCTGCGACCAAGATTTTGTGCAACGGGAAATCGACGAACTCGGCAAGATCATCCACTTCGCACAATTTGAAATTGCCGCTGCGCGATTCGTACTCGATGATGTTCTTGAGTCCATTCGGCGGTGCGGTGATCATGCAGTCGTAGACGTTGTTCACGTACATGTAGTCCTTGTGCGCGACCATCGGCTTCACTTCAAAATTCGCAATATGCGCCAGAATTTCCTTGCCCACTTCGTCGGACATGCTTTGGCTGAACAAGGTTTCGTTTGTTGCGCAATCCGTCACGCATGCCCCATTGTATGACAAAAGCAGGCCGTGGTGCTGCTCCATTTTGAGTTCCTTCGAGAACCGCTCCATTGCGGAGATCGGTCTTCCCGACGCCAACACGACTTTGATTCCGGCTTCCTGCGCTTTCAACAACGAATCTCTTGTTCTCGGGCTGATTTCTTTCTGGTCATTCAATAACGTCCCATCGATGTCCAAAACGATTGCTTTCAGATCCATTCAGTTCACCTCATATATTATTGTTAAATCGTGATTTCGATTCTGTTTCCTTCTGGATCGCCGATGACCGATTCATAGTAGCCGTCGCCGGTCACTCTGCATGGACTCAACAAAGGATAGCCTGCATCCACCAGTTTTTGCGTCAAAGCATCCACTATGTCTTTGCTGCCGACCGCGATTGCCAGATGCGCAAACCCCAATATTTCATTCGAGTGTGTTCCTTTGATCACATCTTCGCGATGCATGATTTCCAATCTGGCGCCATCTGCGAAGGACAAGAAATAGGATTGGAAGCCAGATTTCTGATTGTGGTACTTTTCACCTGCCGTTGCTTTGAAGAAATCGCAGTAAAATTCTTTCATTTTTTCCAAATCCGCAGTCCATAGACCGATATGTTCTATTCTCATCTGAAAACCTCCTTGATAACTAAAGTAAGTATATGCCATTCATCCAAAAATGACAGGCGAAACGCTTATGTTGAAATAAATTTGTCTGTACGCTTCCATTCAGACTCGAATTCGTGAAACATTCCTTTCAAAATCTCTGATTGCCTCTTAACAGCAGGATATGGTACTTTACAGACAGAAGGATTTTTGATTGGAGGCGAATCGCATCAATATCGAAAAAATCAAATACTACATTGACCTGGTGGACTGCCGCAGTTTCACGGAGACGGCCAAGCGGAACTATGTGTCGCAGACCACCATCAGCCAGACTGTCGCTTCATTGGAGGAGACATTCCAGATCCGATTGATCAACCGCAAAAAGACGCCAATCGAGCCGACGGAAGCCGGCCAGCTTTTCTACGAAGAAGCGCTGGTGCTTTGGAAGCAATACCAAGGCATGCAGCAGAAAATGCGCAATTTCCAGGCCAATCAGCGGGAAACCTTGTCGATCGAATATTCAGCCATGACGGATATCCAGACGCTGCTTTCCGTCATCCCGGCTTTCCGGAAAGAGAACCCGCTCGTTGAATTGAATCTGAACAAGGTGCTATTGAAGAACATTTCCGAATATCTCGTAAAAGGCATCTATGATGTGGCTATCGCATTCGATTCCGAATTCGAGGGAAAAAAGGAAATCACGACGGTGCCGCTGTATGCCGGCAAATACCAAGCCGTCGTAAGCGCGGGCCATCCGTTGTTTGGTAAAGATTCGGTTACCCTTGACGAATTGTATCAGCACCCGCTCGTCATGCTGGACCCTTCCGTCATCGGTGCGTCCTACGATCTGATGG
>NZ_JBAWAZ010000195.1:0-3129 GCF_049589555.1 Trichococcus sp. | reverse complement strand
TCTTAAGCCTGCCTGTTCCGTTTGCGACATACATAAGCTCCCTCCGTTCACTTGATGCATTTTCGGATCCGGATGAACGGCCATCGATTTCTGTCATTCAGCGCGGACCCTTGCTTTGCTCTTACCTGATTCAAAGTATAAGGAACATTTTCAAGGCCGACTACTTGGTGTAAATTGCTGAAAACGATGCCTTCCTATTCCCACAAGCATTGGAACGGACATTTGAATAGTTGCGTCTTTTCCCGAATGTGTGACATTTCCTGACAGGATTCACGACTTTCTTACATACATAACCTTTTTCCATAACTACTGGTTATACTGGGTGGGTAACTAACCTGACACGGAGGAATTACGATGGGCTTATCACATCTACGGACGTTCCATTATTGCGCTACTTTTTTAAGCTTCTCCAAAACCGCTCAGCATTTCGAACTGAGCCAACCGGCAATCACCAAACAAATCAAAAAGTTGGAATCGGATCTGGGGCAGGAACTGTTCATCCGGGCCGGCAGGAAACTGTTCCTGACAGCAGCCGGGGAAGCCTTATTCGAGTATTCCACCCAAATATTCAGCCTTTATGAAGAAGCGGTGGACAAGATGCGGAATCTTTCCGATAAAAAGCGGAAGTTGCGTATTGTAGGGGATCTGAATTACATGAAGATGAACCTGTCGGAATTTTTCGCGAAAGCGTATGAGCGGTTTCCTGACATCGAAATCGAGATTGATACCGCCGAAAACGCCAAACTGATATTTTCAGGCGTACGCGACAAGCAATACGACATCGGCATCCTCAGCGCCAATTACACAACGATCGGCGTGCGCGACCGGCTGCTTCGGGAAGACAACATCTGCTTGGTTGCTTCAACCGCTTTGGCCAGCCGCATGCGACGGGAACCCGTTCTGCAGCCGCCCTTGCTCTTCTACAAGTCAGAATCCTCCTACAGCAGCTTCCTTCAGGAATTTATGCACAGAAACGGCCTGTCCGACCAGAATCGGATGACCTTCAACAGTCTTGAGATGATCCGCCAAGCCTTGTTGAAGGATGCGGGTGTCGCCATCCTGTCGGAAGACGTCATCAAAGACGACATCCTGGCTGGGCGCGTCACCGTTTTATCGACTCCGACTGAATCATTGAAGATCAAGACGAGGGTAATCTACCGGACGGACAACCTGATGCTGCGCAGCATCGAGGAATGCCTGCAATTGATTGTCGCTGAAACGAGCAAAGCCTAGCGATTATGCGGATTGGGCCTGTAGCGTCTGCGTCCGTCTTTTCTCAGTAAATGAACCGATTCACCTAAAAAAGCAGCAATCCTTCTCATTCAAGAAGGATTGCTGCTTTTTCATATTTGTCTATTCCTATTTCAGTTGTGCGTACTCCTGGCCGATCAAGCTGGCCACGTAATCCAACTGATAAGGATGACTGGCATAATCTTGACGAGAAGAGAATGTTAAGGTGTCCGATATGAATTTCGGATATTCCTTCTGCTGTCCGGTAACCATCCATATTTTCGGGATATCCTTACCTTTAAGAATATTCCGTTGGTTGTCATAGTCAAAGTAGGACCCTGTATAGGTGAAAAGGATAATCAAATGTCTTGAATCCGCATTAATAATGTAATTAATCTGCTCTGCGTAGGAAATATTTGTATAAATCTGTTTCCGGAACATCAGCAGATCGCTTTGAAGGATGATTGCGGCTGTTTGAGCTTTCAATAACCCGAAGACGGCCACTTCATCGTATTGCTGGATATCCTTTGTCAGTTGCATCAGTTTGGAAGTCGTAATTGAAGCTTGCACCATATCGATGCTCGTTTTGATATGTTCACCCAAAGTGTGGATGCGGTTATCAATTGAAATATCTTCCGAAAAACCGGTATAGTCAAATTCGGTGGATTGAAGCAAATCCTTCAACTCGACGAAACCATTCAGACCGATTTCTTTACAGAACCGGGAAATTGAACTGGGAGCAACACTGCAGTTCTCGGCCATTTCTTTGATACCTATGTTTTTCATATTATCCAGATGCCCTAAAATATAAGTCGCGATCGTACTATTGATCGAACCTCTTTTTTCTGCAGCAATGGCACTGAGAAATACGATGGGGAGCTTACCGTAAAGCATGATTTCACCTTCCCTTTATTTTCCGCCTGCAAAGTTGTACAACATTTTTTCTTTCATTTGGCTGACATCTTTTCCTAATACCTCAGCAATTTTGTATGCAAAGGGAAACGGGGTAGCCGGACCTTGGCTAGTGATGATATTTTGATCAAAGACGACAACGTCTTCTTTAAAGATACCACCTTTCAGCTTTTCAGCATAGCCTGTATATCCGGTAACTTGTTTTCCGTCAATTACACCCGCATCGGACAAAACGATGGTCCCCGAACACATGGCCGCAACATATTTGTTGTGGGAATCGAAATAGCGAACCATCTCGATAACATCCGGATTCCCCTTCAAATTCGCTCCGCCCGGCCGTCCGCCAGGAAGGACCAAAACATCATATTCTTTGATCGCATCACCGAAAAGGCGATCGGCTTTTACATAGATGTGATGCATACCTTTGATGAATCCATCTTTAAAACCGAAGGTATCGCAAGTAATACCTGCACGTCTCAAAATATCCACTATAGTCAGCGTTTCACTTTCTTCGAAGCCTTCAGCCATTAACACCGCAACTTTACGCATAAACTTTGTCCCCCTTGTGATCAAATGCATTGTAATAGACCATGCGATCTTTTACTGCTGCTGATTCGCCGCCGAGGATATCGACCAAGGCATAACTGAAGGCGTATGCTGTTGCTGGACCCCGGCTCGTAATCAATTTCCCGTCCACCACTACAATATCTTCTTTATAATGTCCGCTTGCAATTTTTTTATCATAGTCTACATATGCGGTGTAGTCTTTGTTCTCCAGTAGATTTGCTCTTTCCAGTACGATCGGCGCTGCGCACATTGCAGCGATGTACTTGTCGGCGCGCTGCATTTCTTTAAGGATAGCGATCACGCGATCATCATCTCTTAAATTGACTGCACCTTCGTATCCTCCAGGAAGAACTACCATTTCGTAATCTTCACTAAGATTGGGGTAAAGCACCTTATCGCACCGAACGGTAATATCATGTC
>NZ_JBAWAZ010000194.1:0-2368 GCF_049589555.1 Trichococcus sp. | reverse complement strand
GTCCTTCAGCATGCCTTTGTCTGTGTTTGCCCCGTAACAGATCGGTTCGATATCATAATTCTGTGCCATCGCCCGGATTTCACCCAGAAAAGTATCATCAACATACGGATAGGAAGGCACCATTTGTGAACCCACGATTTCGAATCCTTTCGCACCGATTTCCGCTGCTTTACGAAGGCAGCCCTCCAGATCGTAGATGCCACGGGCATATTCTGCTGTGAAGCAGTAAAGCGTGATTCCTAACTTAAGATTTCCCATGCTTACTCTCCCCCAATTTCTTCAATGATCAGTTCTTTTTCTCCGCATGAATCCAACGGCACGTAATTATGGTCGTTGTCTCCGCCTGGTAGCGGCAAGTAAGGTACCCTTAAATAGAAATCAAGTTTCAGGTTATGGCTCCCTTTCGGCAGCCCACCTTTTTTCAGAACCTTTATTTTTGCAGGTTCCAGCAATTGCCAAAATTCAGAGGAAAGGCGGGATAGTTGATCCACAAAAAACTCTTTGCCGTTGATGGAAAAAGTAACTTCTGAATTCGGAACTTCTTCCCCATCCACCGTTAGTGCAAAAGAGTTCACACAAGACAGGAACAACCCACGATAATAGCTTAAGCGTATATCGAATTCGTAACCATTTTTTAAACCGTTGATATAACTGTTCCGCAAAGAATCATCACAGATGACATCCACGAAATTAATGCGCATTGAAAAACCCATGAGTGAACCTCCTTAAATTTTTACTTCTGTTCCTTGTTCTGCTGCTTTATAGATTGCATCCAAAATTTGTGTCACGACAAATGCTTGTTCCGGTTTCACTAACGGATCTGTATCATTTTGAACAGCTTCCAACCATTGCTTAGCTTCCAATACCTCAGGAGCGTTGCTGCCGCCTTCAAAGAAAGCAATATTTCCGGAGCTGCTTAATTCTTCCTGCGTCAATATGCCGTTGCGGGAGCGATTGATGATCAATTCATTTGTCTTGTAGCTCATGCCTGCGTTGATCTGCGCACCCGCTTTTGTGCCGCATAAAGTCGTTGCGGCTTCTTTTGATTCCAATATATTCAGTGCCCATGAAGATTCCAAGAAGACCGTTGCACCGTTTTTCATCTTGATGAAACCAAAAGCTGAATCCTCAACTTCAAAGTTTTCTGTATCCCAAGGACCGAACATGTTCCCCTCATCCGCTCCGGCCAGGCTGCCCAGTTTATGGAATACGGAACCTGTAACGGATTCCGGTTCGTAGTTGTCCATCATCCACAAAGTGATGTCCAATGCATGTGTGCCGATATCGATTAGCGGGCCGCCGCCTTGTTGGGACTTATCAGGGAAAACACCCCAAGTTGGCACAGCTTTACGGCGCAAGGCATGGGCTTTCGCGAAGTAGACTTCGCCCAATTCTCCGTTTGCGCAGGATTCATGCAACGAACGGACTTCTTCACGGAAACGGTTTTGGTATCCGATCGTGAATTTTTTGCCTGATTTTTTCCAGGCATCCATCATTGCTTGAGCGGCTTCTGTGTTATGGGCCATCGGTTTTTCGCAAAGCACGTTCTTGCCTGCTTCAAGAGCGGCAACCGTGATTGGGCTGTGGCTCACATTTGGTGTGCATACATGCACGACATCGATCGTTGGGTCCGCCAACAACTCATTATAATCTGCGTAGAATTTTGCATCTTCCGTGCCGTACTTTTCGCACGCTTCCTGAGCGCGTTCCACTTTGATATCGCAGAAGGCCACCATTTCGCATTTGTCCGCTTGTTGGCTCAGTGCCTTGAAATGTTTTTGGTTAGCGATTCCGCCGCACCCGATGATGCCCACTTTTAATTTATCCATTATTGATTCTCTCCTTTTTCTCTGTTAGATCACAAAATTACGTAAATAACGCGTGCTCAATGTGACTGATTTTTTTACATCTTGATAATTCTTTTCAAAAGCTCTATCTTCCACTTCGATGCAGCTGTAGCCATCAAAGCCGATATCCGTCAATGCTGAAACATATTTGCCCCAATCCACATCCCCGAGTCCCGGCAATTTCGGGCTCATGTATTGCAGCGGGGTTGCCATGATGCCTACATCCTTCAATTTTTCTGCGTATACTTTAATGTCCTTGTAGTGGACATGGAAAATCTTATCTTTGAATTCATACAGCGGCTGAATATAATCGATTTGCTGCCAAACGAAATGGGAAGGATCATAGTTCAGGCCCAAATAATCGCTGTCCAGACGTTCGAATACCTGGCGCCAAATGGCTGGTGTAGTCATCAGGTTCTGCCCGCCCGGCCATTCGTCTTCCGAAAATAGCATCGGACAATTTTCAAGCGCGATTTTCACTTTTTTGTCTTCTGCATACTTCACAATCGGTTTCCATACCT
>NZ_JBAWAZ010000193.1:0-2927 GCF_049589555.1 Trichococcus sp. | reverse complement strand
CATCCACACCATCTTTTACAGCCTCTTTAAGTGCTGCTACATGTTCTTTTAAATAGGCAATCCGATAAACATCGTTGATTTCTCCATTTTCGAGAACGTCTTTGGCACCCAGTCCATTTTCGACGATCATAATCGGGATTTGGTAACGATCATACACACGATTGAGCAAGTAGCGCAACCCGCTGCCGTCAATTTGCCATCCCCACTCGCTTTCCTGTAAATATGGATTTTTGACTCCGAATCCAGAAATCAGATTACCGGCAGCCTTGTCACCGGCTAATGCATCCCCCTCAGCTCTTCCACTTACACAAAGCGTCTGATAATAACTGCAAGAATAAAAATCCACACAGCCCTTTTTCAGAACCTCAGTATCTTCCGGCAATGCTTGAATCGAAAGATTATTTTCTTCAAAATAGCGTTTAGAATAGCTTGGGTAATCTCCCCTTATCATGACGTCACTGCAAAACATATTCTTCATCTGTTCGTGCTGTAATGCTGCAAATACATCCTTGGGGTGGCAAGTCAAAGGATAACCGGTCATCGTAGCGATCATGCATCCCACCTTGAATGCTGGATTAATCTCATGGGCAAGCTGAACAGCTTTTGCGCTGGCCACAAATTGATGATGCAATCCCTGATGCCGCGTCTGATCATTATTGATTTCGGAGCGCATCGTTGCATTCAGACCAATGGCTGTCCGGATACCAAACACATTCAGGGCACAGTTGATTTCGTTGAACGTTATCCAATATTTGACTTTGTCTTGATATCTAGTGAACAGCGTTTCACAATATTTCAAATACAGTTCAATCATCTTTCTATTTGTCCAACCGCCTTGAAGCGCCAAATTCCACGGTGATTCATAGTGTGAGATTGTAACGATAGGCTCAATATCATATTTTCTCAGTTCGTCGAATAAACGATCATAGAATTGCAGGCCTTTCTCATTGGGATTTTGTTCGTCCCCATTTGGAAAAATTCTGGTCCAGGCAATGGACATGCGATAGGCCTTCATCCCCATCTCGGCCATCAGCTTGATATCTTCTTTATAATGGTGATAAAAATCGATAGCCTTATGAGAGGAATAGAATTCATTTTCAAAGGCACTATCTGCTTCTTTTCTCATGCCTTCATCAAAATCTGTCGAAAGCGTATCGATAACACTGACACCTTTGCCGTCTGCATCCCAGGCTCCTTCAATTTGATTCGCCGCCGTAGAAGCGCCCCAAAGGAAATCCTCTTTAAAAACTTTACTTAACATACAGTACCTCCGAATTTCCGCTTAATTCTCCCGTTTCTTTCAGGTTAATTTGTTTATAGTCTTTCGAATTAGTTATGACCACAACAGTAGTGGAATCGTATCCCGCCATCTCAATGGCTGCCTTATCAAACTCTAAAATTGTTTGACCTTCTTTAATATAATCCCCTTGTTTCACAAGTAAATTGAAGTGCTCACCTTTCAGATTCACGGTATCCAATCCGACATGAATCAACATTTCCAGGCCATCCGTCCGTTTCAAACCAATTGCATGCTTGGTTGGGAAAACAAAAATCACTTCTGCATCAAAGGGCGCTATCACTTTCCCTTCAGATGGGACAACTGCAAATCCTTCACCCATGCTCTTCGTCGAAAATGCTTTATCATTGACCAACTCTAAATCGATCACTTTCCCTTTGACAGGCGTCTTGATCATCGCATCATTGGTGTCCGTCAGATCTTCGAAACCGATGAAATAGGTAATAACAAAGGTGATGATGAACGTGACCGGAATACTGCTAAGACCGAGAAGCATATTTTTTGCCGATCCTGCAAAGAGTGGTGCCGTTAGGACACTAGGCGTAACAAATGTAGGTGCAGTTATTCCTAATATTCCGATATAACAGCCGCCAAGCAACGCCCCAATAAGCATTGCGATAAATGGACGCTTCAACCGAAGATTGACACCGTATAGAGCCGGCTCGGTGATTCCTAGTAAAGCAGAAACGGTAGCAGAGATAGCCGTCGAGCGTAGGACCTTATTCTTGGTCTTGAAAGCAACTGCCCCTGCAGCACCAGCTTCTGCAATATTCCCTGCTAGTCCTGAAGGTAAAAATATCGAATCGAAACCTTGTGTAGCAAACATCTGTACCAACAATGGGATCGTGACATTATGCGTACCAGTCAATACCATGAGCGGGAATAAGGCTGCATTTATGCCGACCGCTAACCATCCCCATTGATTCATGATGTTTACAATAACAAAGAACCCATCCCCTAATAGCGCTGCTGCTGGTCCGATGATGATCAGCATGATCGGTGCAACGATCAAGAGCGACAACATGGGCCTCAAGAAAACCTTCACTACGGATGGACTGAATTTGTTGGCATATTTGTCCACATACTTTAATAGCCAAACTGCAAAAATAACAGGAATCGCTTGTGAACTGTAATTTACAATTTTCATGCTCATACCGAAGAAACTTGAGTAACTTCCCGCCTCTCCTAAAGTAAGGAAATTAGGATGAAGCAAAATTGCTGCCAAAACCATGGAAAGGAAAACATCAACATTCATTTTCTTAGCTGCATTGTAGGCTACAAAAAATGGCAAGAAATAGAACACGCTATCTCCGATTGTATTCAGAATCGTAAAGGTAGAAGATGCACGATCCAGCCAACCAACATAATTGAGCAATACAGCCAATACTTTGATCATACCCGATCCGGCGATCACCGGAATGGCAGGAACAAAGCAACTGATCATAGTATCCAAAGCCTGTTTTGCGATCCCGATAATGGTTCTTTTCCCTTTTGCCTGCTGCTCGTTATTTTCTTCTCCCAGACCCGTCTGCTCAACGACCTCTTCATACACATCGCTTACGTTCGGCCCGATGATCACTTGAAATTGGCCACCAGATTTGGATAGCCCAATCACTCCACTGGTATTCTC
>NZ_JBAWAZ010000192.1:0-25529 GCF_049589555.1 Trichococcus sp. | reverse complement strand
AATAGTAAGGCGTGTTCATCTGCGCTGTGAAATTGCCGGTCGCAACCAGATTTCCATAAGCGGCATACAGATCGACATCATTTGCCCAGTTCCACATGTCCATTGTATGCCCGCCAGGCGGACGCAGGTTGGCTTCCAAGGCAACAAGGCTGCCGTCAGGTAACCGGAAAAACTCAAAATGGAAGAACCGCTCGCGGACATTGAAAGCCTCAACGAGCTTGGTTCCGATTTCGCGCAGATCATCCGGCATATTGCGGTCCACATAGTAGAACATATCCGCATTCTTTTCGACGATTTCCAGCACAGCTTTTTCGTAAACCAGGGTGGCATCAAAAAGGATATTCCCTGCGGCATCGGTCAGACCGTCATACGTGACGATCTTTCCGTCGATAAATTCCTCAAGAATATAGGACTCATACGGATTCTTCACATGGAAAAAGTGCCCTAGTTCCTCTTCTGAACGGATCTTGTGCGTATCCGCCGCACCTACGCCGGAATCAGGCTTGATGCAGACCGGGAAGCCGTATTCGTGGCATAACCCGAGCGCATCGTGATAATCGCCAATGACACGCCCGCGCGCTACCCGAATGCCGACTTCTCTGAATTTTTCTTTCATGGCGGACTTCAGTTTTACGAAGGCCATATCCTCATTCTTGAAGCCGAACACGTTGAAATCAGTGCGCAGACGCGCATCCTGTGCCAACCAATATTCGTTGTGCGATTCGATGCGGTCCATCTTGCCGTGCTTGTAAGTCAAGTAAGCCACCGCGCGCAGCATTTCGTCATAATTTTCCATATCATTGACGCGATAATACTCGGTCAGGCTCTCGCGCAAGTCAGCATCCAGCAACTCAAACGGCTCACTGGCGACACCGAAGACATTCACGCCTGCTCGCTTCAGACCGACTGCGAAATTCTTGAAATTACTAGGAAAATGTGGAGAGATAAATACGTAGTTCATGGAATTCCCTTCTTTCATCCGGACATTAGATTATAATGAGAATGTACCATTATGGCGGCATATTTACAAGCGTTTTTCAGACAGAAAGGGAAAATATTGATACAATCGAGGAGATATTCTGATCAGCTATAGACCGCAAAAAACCAACACCTCGAATGGCATGAACCGCACACTGAACTGGATTGCACCAAAAAGCCCCTGCCCTCACGCATTAGTTGCGCGAGGGCAGGGGCTTTCTTTACTTGCAGTCCCTTTGAGGTACTGCAAGACACTCTTTATTTATTTTTTGATCAACTCAAGCGGAGAAGGGATGTACGCATCTACTTCCTTGCCGGCAAAGAAATCAAAGGCTGCTTGTAAAGCCAATCTGCCCATTTCTTCAGGTTGTTGTGCGACTGTCGCACTCATTTTTCCTTCTTCAACGGCATTCATGCCATCTTCCGTTCCGTCAAAGCCGACCACTTGGATTTTCCCGGTCAAACCGGCAGCTTCGATCGCTTCGATGGCACCCAATGCCATTTCATCATTTTGAGCAAATACCGCTTGGATATCCGCATGCGCCTGCAGCATGTTTTCCATAACAGTCAGCCCTTCAGCGCGGTCGAAGTTGGCTGTTTGGCTGTCCAACAGATTCAACGACTCCTCAGCGATTTTCGCGAAGCCTTCTCCTCTTTCACGGGTTGCAGAAGCACCGGGAACGCCTTCCAATTGGACTGTGTTGGCTCCTTCTCCTGATAATTCGACAATGTATTGCGCAGCCAGCTCTCCTCCGGCTGCGTTATCTGATGCAACCAGAGTAACCACTTCTCCGCCATCGCTGGAACGATCGATTGTGATGACAGGGATGCCAGCGCTGTTTGCGGCTTCCACAGCAGGAGCAATCGCAGCCGAATCAACCGGATTGATCAGCAATACATCGACTCCCTGTTGGATAAGGTCATCCACATCATTCGTCTGTTTTGCCGTATCATCCTGGGCATCGACACTGATGATTTTCGTGCCATTTTCTTCTGCTAGTCCAGTGATACCGGCTTCCAGTGAAACAAAGAACGGATTATTCAAAGTTGAAATAGAGGCTCCCACAACCAATTCGGAAGCTTCCTTCTCTTCGACAGCAACACTTTCTGCATTGTCGCCTTCCAATGTAGCTCCTCCGCATCCAGCCAACAGTAACAAAGAAGCAGCAGTCAATCCCAATAATTTTTTCATTTTTATTCCTCCTATTTTTTGTTCTTACGATCCAATAAAACAGCGATGATGATGACAACACCTTTAACGACTTGCTGATAGAAACTCGATACACCCAATAGGTTCAAACCGTTGTTCAGCGTACCGATGATCAATGCTCCGATCAATGTCCCCACTAACCTTCCACGTCCTCCGGATAGACTGGTTCCTCCAAGAACAACGGATGCGATCGCGTCCATTTCATAGGCATTACCCGCAGTCGGTTGAGCAGAGTTCAAACGAGAAGTGATGATGATACCAGCGACTGCAGCCATCAGTCCGGAAATGGAATAGATGGCGATTTTGATGCGGTCACTCTTGATGCCGGCAATGAACGCAGCCTTCTCATTCCCACCAAGTGCGAACGTCTTTCTGCCGAATGTCATTTTATGCAAAAGCACATACAACACTCCGAAGAAGAGAAGCATCACAACAACCGGAAAAGGAATGCCGAAAAGATAGCCTCGGCCCATATATTTGAATATGAAACTGTTCCCGATACCGGTGATAGGATTCCCATCCGTGTACACCAAAGTAAGTCCGCGATAGATCGTCATCGTTGCAAGCGTCGCAATGAATGGCGCCATTTTACCTTTTGTGATCATTACACCATTGCAGGCTCCCAAAAAGGCACCAAGTACCAAGCCCATTCCCATCGCAAGGACAGGATCCAGACCGGAAGCGATCATGCCCGCCATCAAAGCACTGCTGAGCGCGAGCGTTGAACCTACAGAAAGGTCAATCCCACCCGTGATGATGACAAAGGTCATACCGAAAGCGATAAGTGCATTTGTGGAAACTTGTCTCAAAAGGTTCAGGAGATTGGTGGGTGACATGAAGCTCGGGTTCATGATGGTGACAAATATGACAAGCACAACTAATGCGAGTAAAGGTCCCAATTTATTCAGCTTTTTTTTTGCTGGGCCCTTTTCTTTGTTACTTTTTAAGGCTTGTATTCCTAGATTCATTTACATTACCCCCGTTGCTAATTTCATGATTTTCTCTTCTGTCGCCTCTCCACGCTGCAACTCACCGGATATTTTTCCTTCATGGACAACCACAATGCGATCACTTACACCAAGCACCTCAGGCAAATCACTCGAAACCATAACGATGGCAACGCCTCTGTCCGCCAGTTCATTCATCAATTGATAGATTTCACGTTTGGCGCCTACATCCACACCGCGCGTCGGTTCGTCCAAAATCAAGACTTTGGAGCCGATGCCGATCCATTTGGCCAAAACGACCTTCTGTTGGTTCCCTCCGGATAGTCCGGAAACAATATCATCACAGCCTTCAGCTTTGACCTTCAAGCGTTCCATCAGCAGTTCAACAAAATCCTTCTCGGCTTGTGTGTCGATCAGGCCATTCTTACGGAAACCGTCTATTGAAGGAAGGCTGATGTTTTCACTGATGGAATAATCGAGAATCAAACCTTCTTCTTTCCGGTTCTCCGTCAAGAATCCGATGCCTTGACGAATGGCATCATTTGGACTGGAAATGGTTATTTTCTTATCTTCAAGATACATCTCACCACTGTCGAGCGGATCGATTCCAAAGATGCTCCGCATGATTTCAGTCCGTCCTGCTCCCATGAGTCCCGAAAAACCAACGATTTCCCCTGCTTTCACTTGGAAGGACACATCCTGGAATTTCCGTTCCGATGAAAGTTTCTTTGCTTCGAAGACGATAGGTCCGATTTTGGAGGTCTTCGCCGGATAATAATCAGCGAGGTCCCTGCCGACCATTTTACGCACCACTTCATCGTTGCTAGTGTCAGCTGTCCGCTTCGTGTCAACGGATACACCGTCACGCATGACCGTGATGCGGTCACTGATTTTGAAGATTTCTTCCATTCTGTGGGAAATGTAGATGATGGCCACATTCTTTTGCTTCAGGTTCTGGATAATCCTGAACAATACCTCGATTTCCCTTTCCGTCAAGGCTGCTGTAGGTTCATCCATAATGATCACTTCACCATCGGAAAGTAAGGACTTCGCGATTTCGATCATCTGTTGCTGCCCTACCGACAAATTCTTCACTTCTTCATCCAGATTCAAGGATACACCCAGCTCACGGAACGTCTCAATGGCAAGCGCCCTCATTTTCTTGTTGTCGATCCATCCGATAGCGTTTTGGATTTCATTTCCCAAAAACAAATTTTCGACTACCGTCATTTCAGGCCACGTGTTCATTTCTTGATGAATAAAGCTCAACCCGAATTTCTCCGCTTCCTTAGGGCTATCAAATTGCTTTTGGGTGCCATCAATCAAGATCTCGCCTGCATCCGGCTTATGAAGGCCAGTCAAAATATTCATCAGTGTCGATTTGCCGGCCCCGTTTTCCCCCATTAAGGCATGCACTTCACCCGCTTTGATGGTGAAGTCAACGCCCCTCAATACGTAGTTGGTACCAAAGCTTTTCGTGATTCCTTTCATCACAACTTCCATTTGTTTCCCTCCTAAAATAGGACTCCTGATTGCAGTATGATATTGGAATAAGGTGTCGCTTCCCCTGTGCGGATAATGGCTTTAGCATCACCCGTCATTTCCTTAAAGGTCTCATGAGTGACGAAGGCAACCTCAACGCCCGCCAACCGCTCCATAGTCCGCTCGAATTGGTCCGGATTCTGCTCCTTTATCTCCTCAGCCAAAAATACTTTTTCCACTTCCATCTCTTCCATCAGCAACTCCAGAATCGTCTGAAAGGCAGGCTCGTGCAAACGTATGGATAAATCAATCTTTTTGACGCCTTCCGGTATCGGAAGACCTGCATCACCGATCACAACTTTATCTGTATGTCCCAAATCTGCCAAAACTTTTGCGATATCACTATTCAAGATTCCATGTTTTTTCATAATGTTCATTCTCCTTCAGTTCAGCTAGTGTCGGCATGCCGCCTTGCGCTCCAAATTTCTGTACGGATAATGCCGCTGCCAGATTCCCGAGCTGCAGGCTGGCTTCGATATCCAATCCTGTTGCGATGCCTACCGCAAAGGCACCATTGAACGTGTCCCCCGCTCCGGTAGTGTCCACTGGTCCGACAACATATGCCGGAACGTTCCGTTCAACCGAGCCATCATGATAGCAGACGCCTTTGGAGCCAAGTGTGACGATGAGTTTCCCAGGATATTTCTTGATCCCTTCCGAAAGGGATAATTCAGGGAACATGATTTTGTATTCGCTCTCATTTGGTGTCATGAAAGTAACTTTCTCCAATAAAGCCTCATCCACTGTTCTTGCGGGTGCAGGATTGTAGAGCACTTTTACACCTTTCTCAAAGCACAGTCCGATAACGGCTTCGACAATCTCTTGCGGCACCTCATTCTGGATGACCATCAGCTCGACTTTCTCAAGTTCTGTTTCCAGATTTTGCAGCCTTGCGCTCTCGAATGCGTTGTTCGCACCCGGGATATAAATGATCGCGTTATCGCCATCGACAATCGTGATGTGGGCTGACCCTGAAGGTAAATGTGTAACCCGTTCCACATTGCTTGTATCAATCCCGTTGCTTTTCAGGTTTTCGATCAGTTCCGTACCGAACAGATCATTTCCTACAGTCCCTACCATCGAAACGTGTCCGCCCAAGCGCGCACTGGCAACTGCTTGGTTAGCGCCTTTTCCTCCGAATGTAGTCGTGAAGTCCTTCCCTGTGATGGTTTCCCCCGTTTCCGGGCGTCTGTCGGCTGTGACGACAAAATCTGTTGAAATACTTCCTAGCACCATAATATTACCCATTTTCCATCTTCTCCCTCATTGATTCTCTTATTATTAAAGTTACAGGCAATTGTATCCTTTTTTTCGGAATAATTTTATTTTCGATGTGTCTGCACAGAAGATCTGCTGCTTGATAGCCTATCTCATAAGCTGGCTGGGCTATCGTCGACAGTCCGGGAAATGCCAAAGCCGCAAATGGCATATCGTCGTAACCGATGATCTGCAATTCTTCAGGGATACGGATCCCCCTTTTCACCGTTTCCTTCATGACCGCCAATGCATACACGTCATTGGACGCGATCACGCTGTCCGCATGAGGAAATTGATCCAAAAAATGCTGCGCAGTCTTTTCTGCCGAATCGAATTGGAACGTATCTGTTTGATACAGCTGATAAGGAATATTCCTTTCATTCAGCACCTTCAGATTACCTGCCAGACGCTCATGCGAGCTGGGAACATCCTTCGGCCCGACCATGATCACAACATGCTTCGCTTGCCGATCACAGATGGCTTGCGCTGCCAATTCTCCACCGTGGAAATTGTCGGTGTAAACAGCAAATTCAATATCTTCGTTGACACGGTCCAACAGAACAAATGGCATGCCGTGGAATTCTTTTGTGCTCCCATGTACTGCGGACAAGACGCCAGCCACATTGTTCTGCGCAAAAATCTTCAGGTACTCTTTTTCCTTTTCGACATCCCCTTGCACATTCCCAAGGATGAGGCTGTAGCCACTCTCGTTGATTTTATCTTCCACACCTTTAGCAACCAATGGGAAGAATGGGTTTGCGATATCCGGCAGCAGCAATCCAATCAGCTTGGATTTTTTCTGATAGAGGGACCGCGCAACTTCATTCGGCGAAAAATCTAATAGCTTGATTGCTCTTTCGACCTTTTCGCGTGAAGCCTTCCCCACATATCCGCTGTCGTTCATGAACCTTGACACTGTTGCGACGGATACACCTGCCAATTCTGCAACTTCCTTGATAGTCGCCATTCTCCTTCACCTCCGCTGGTTGTAAATGTGTAACCGATTACACAAATAATATAACACGCCTCGAAATCGTTTGCAACCCCTGTGTGCGAAAAAATTATGACAAAATGCAAATACCGAACACCGCTATAATGATACTAGCCATGGCGCCTAGAATAAAATGACTTGTTTAAATACAACTTACTTCTTAAACATTTGCATATATACGTAAATACGTATATACTACAATCATTGAAAGGGGTGTTCTGAATGGAAACCATCAAACGATCTACAAGAAAATCAGGTCATAGCATCATTACCACTCTGCCACCAGATGTCCTCACCAAACTAAACATTCAAGTAGGAGACAAAGTTGAATTTATACTAAATAACGATCGTGTAGAAATCCGGAAGGCAGCTGAAGAAAATAGGTCGCAGGCCGTCTCTACAGATTTCTTAGCCATGGTGCAGGAATCTATGGCTGAATATGATGAAGCATTAAGAAATTTGGTTGAACGATGACTCGCTATCTAACAGAGAAAGAAATTTTCTTAATTAATTCCATACAAATCAAAAAGTACAGTCCTAAAGAACAAACGGGGATTAAAGAACCTACTGCATTAAATATGTGCGTGGAGCAACCAAAACAACATGTGTTTGGACAGGAACTCTACCCTACTATAGAAGATAAAGCAGCCATATTGTTTGAGCAGCTAATTAACAAACATTGTTTTTATAATGCTAACAAAAGGACTGCACTGATTTCACTGACTACATTTCTTAAATTAAATGGTATGAAGCTTACCGCCAATAATAAATCAGCTGAAGATTTCACGGTTTCTATCGCTGCTAATAGAGGAACTCAATCTATTCCCCATAACCAGATTGTCGCATGGATCAGAGCAAATAGTGTGTCAATAGAATAACTTTTCCGTGAATGTCCTATCATAATGCCTCGCTGGCGTAATGATAGGACATTCTATTTTTGAAAAATCCGAACTATCCATCAGCATTCAAGCGAACAGCCAATCCAAATTCAGCAATTCCGGGAAACTGAGCATCAGCCGGTTGACCTCATCCAAGTTCAGTTCTCCCAACTCCAGTTCACCTGCCCTAATCGCATCCAATCGTTGCATCGCGACCCCGCTCACGAAAGCCAGTTCATCGGCGGGTTTGTTGACGAGAAAAATCAATTCAAACAGCGCCCGCTCGATCCGATCCAAATAAGTGTCATAAAAAACCTCACCGATTCCGGTCGGTTTTGCCGATCCGTGCGCTATCCTACCGCAAGTCGTAAGCATATGCTCGATCGTTTCATCCATATCAGCATAAAAAATATGGATCCTTTTCTCATCCATCGAAAACGCCAAATGGTCGACATCGCTGAAGTTCGCAGAGAGCTGTTCAAAGGCCGCGACAATCCCCGGCATATGACAAGTAGCCGCCCACGAGGCAAGCACATCCTCGATGAACATCCGTTTGGAGAGGAAATTCAGTTCCAGTGGGACGCCATTTTTTCGGAATTCCTGCGCTGCCCGATTGATGATTTCGTTGCGGAAATCGATCATACTTATGATCATATCCGGGTACTCCCACATCTCGGTACCGCCAGCTGCCGCCTCTTCGTCCTCCTCACCGGGGTCCCAGGCTTTTTCCTCTACCTGTTTCTCAATTTCCTGCCAATTATCGGGCATGCCGTAAATCATGACGAACTGTCTTCCTTGGCGGTCCACCGCCTCAACAGTCATCATTTCGTGAAAATAATGATACGCGAAATTGTCCATTATGGCATATTCGATCCCATCAATCACCCTTGTGCCGTAGGTGTTGGCCATGCTTGTGTAGAATTCTGCAGATTCATTTTCGATAACATAAGACTGTTCATCCATCAGATTCAGATACCTCAGCTCCTGAAAATGCAGTTCAAGGAACGGAAAGCCTTCATCCTGAGCAGCCAATTCACTCAGTCTCTCCTCAGGCGTTTCATAATCGCGCAGTTCATCCAATAAGGCTGGCCAATCCATTCCGAAAGCAATTTCTGCTGCATACTCATGACTCTCAAAAATATTGTCCTCATACATCCAAAATGGCCTCCCTTTAAACTTTCATCCCATTCAGCCGTGCAATAATGATTCAGAACTGCGCGCCCACAGTGCATCCCAGAGTTCGTCCGTTTCCTCTTCGGTCAATAGCGCCTTTTGGTAATCTTCCCAGAAAATGACATTCCGGTCCCAATCCTTGATTTCCGTGAAGGCCCTTGTTTCCTTGCAATTCGGGCAATGCATGTGCTTGATGTGCCCCAATTTGCGCTGTTCCGCTCTTTTCCGGTAAAGCACCATCTGCGCTCCGCATTCCTGGCAGATGAACTTACTTTGGACCATTATCTGATTTTTTTGTCTAGTCATTTTCAACACTCCATTCCTCTGAATAACAACTCCGAAGGGACAGTGCTCAAAAAACAAATGGGTATCCGAAACGGTTGCAACCTTTCGATGCCCTTATCATACACCTACATATATAGTGCAATCCACTATGTGAATATTTTTATATAATTGACTTTCATGCCCCTTGCGAAGACAGCCGTTATGAAGTCTTGACCGGAAGACAAAGTAAAAAAGCGCAGCAGGTTCAAATAGTAGAATAGCCCTCCTGCATTCGATTATTTCGTCTTGCGTTGGAGGAAAATTGTCGAATGTCTTCTGACATTCGACAATTTCGCCGTGCGCTGAGGATAGATTGTCGAATAGCCTCCAACTATTCGACAATCTCATCCTACTATACAGTTTTTTTCAGGTGCAGAACCGGCGGGTGCAGCGATTTACTCCGTATAAGCCCCGCAACCCTGCATCTCGATCAAAAGGCAAAAAGCCAATCTCCAAAAGAGACCAGCTTTTTGCCTTTTTTAAATGAATTTCAGCACAAAATACAGAACAAAGATGCCCGTCAATCCGTACATCATTTTTGAAACAGCTTGCCGATCACCTGAGAACACTTTGATGAAAGTGTACAGAATAAATCCCCAGCCGATGCCGTCCGCGATGTTGAACGTCAACACCATCATCAGCACCATCAATATAGCCGGGAAATATTCAGTGAAATCATCAAAATTGATGCCTTTCAGATTGTTGGCAGCCAACAAGGATCCCACAATGATGAGTAAAGCTGAGATGACCGCTAGCGGAATAAGGGCAATGAAGGGAATCAACGCAATGGTGAACAGAAAATAGACGCCCACCATGAAGGATGTCAATCCGCTTCTTCCTCCCACAGCGATGCCCGTTGCGCCTTCCGCACTCGTGCAGGTGGAGCTGCATCCCAATAAACCAGCAACCATCACTGACAAGGCATTCGATTCAAGCGTTCGTTTCAACACTTTGGGTTGTTCGGATGTCAAAAAACTGACCTGCGTTCCTAAATTTTGGAAAACGACCAAAATCAAGAGCGAAAATACGGCAACCCAATAATCCATCGACAGAACGCCCGAAAAATCAAGTTGAAAGATGAACGGCTCCAAGGAACCCAGATCGATAAAGGAATAGGAAAATGAACTGATGTCCGTTACCCCTAAAACAATGGAAACGAGAACACCGAAAATAATCGTTAATAAAAAATTGCCTTTTACATTTCTGACAAACAGAATCAGTCCGACCAACAGGGTAGCCAACAGCGTCAACGGGACCGGTTGAAAAATATTATTCAGGGCCACGATCGTACCCTCTGAGGATACGATGACTCCGCCGTTCTTCAAACCGAGGAATATCAAGAAGAAACCGACTCCCGCGCTCATCCCTTTAATCAAGGTCACCGGGATGGAGCGAAGGAGTTGATCGACCACGTTGAAATGCGTCAACAGGAAGAAGAGCAAACCGACAATGAAGATAATCGATAAGCTTTCTTGCCAAGTAAACGCAAAAGCACCAACCAAGATGTAGGTGAAGAAGGCATTGTCACTCATTCCTGGAGCAAGTATCAAAGGGGAATTGGCATACAAACCCATCAGAATGTTACTGATGGCCGTTGTCAGTATCGTCGCAATCACAACAGAATTATAGTCCATGCCGGCTTGAGACAAAATCAGCGCATTGACGGCAACAATATACACAATAGAGAAAAAGGAAGTCGCACTCGCCAACATTTCGGTTCGTAAGGAACTGCCTTTCTCTTTCACACGAAACAGTTCTTGCAATAGCTCCATCATCTCACGCTCGCGTCATAATGGACACCCAGCGCTTTTGGTCCCCTGGTTTTTCTTCCTGTGAAGATAAGCGCCAATAAGGTCACGATGTATGGCAACATATAGAAGAATTCAGTCGGGATGGCACTCGCAAAATCCAAGATTTGGATCTGGTCCTTGATCGATTGTGCGAATCCAAAAAGTAACGCTCCCATCATGACGCCGTATGGGTTCCAGCGTCCCAGAATGACTGCCGCAATCGCGATAAAACCTTGCCCGGCGATTGTATTGAACGAAAAGTTACCGTTTGTCGTCAACACAATGGTCGCTCCTCCCAAGGAAGAAATCGAACCACTGAGCATCACAGCCCAGAATTTAATTTTCATGACGTTGATCCCGGCAGTGTCGATGGATCCAGGATTTTCGCCGACCCCTCTCAGACGCAAGCCTGCAGGTGTGCGGAAGAAGTAAAATCCGATGGCAAAGACCATAATGAAGGCCAAATAGGTTGTAGGATAGGAACGGAACAAGGCCTCCCCAATGAATGGGATGTCGGATAATACCGGTATGTTCACTTTTGCGAACATATTCCGTAAGCGTGGTGTATCTGCCGCGCCATCAAACAACAATTTCACCAAGAAAAAGGTGAAGTTCGCTGCCAACAGGTTGATGACCACCCCACTGATGACATGATCAGCCTTGTATTTCAGTGTCGCCAACGCATGCATCGCTGAGAACAAAGAAGTGAACACAAAGGCCGATAATAAACCTATCCATGGACTGAACCCGCCCATTCCCATCGATTCGGCGAAGTTGGCGCCGATAGCGGAGAAGAAAGCCCCAGAAATCATGAATCCTTCCACCCCTAAGTTGGTGACGCCGGCCCGCTCGCTGAGCATCCCACCGAGCGCACCGAACAACAGTGCTGTAGCAAAAATCAAACTCCCGCTTATAATATTGGCTACCATCTATTTCGCCTCCTCTTTACGCAATTGTTTCTTTGGCAATACTGCTTTGACGATCCCGGGTGCTGCCACAAAGAAAATAATCAGCGATATCACAATACCGATGATTTCGCTCGGCACGCCTGCACCGAACTGCATCCCTTGCGAACCGTAATTCAAAGCCCCGATCAGGATCCCGGACAAGGTAGTTCCCAACGCGGAATTCCCGCCAAGCAACGCAATGGCCACACCATCGAAGCCTATACCGCTTGTGGAGGAACTGATTGCGACATATCCATAAACACCCAGCGTATCCAAAGTACCGATCAAGCCCCCCAAAGCCCCGGAAAGGAACATCGTGCGGGTCATGATGCGGTTCACGCGGATGCCGGCATAGGAAGCTGCATTCGGATTCAAGCCTACGACTTTGGTTTCGTACCCCCAGCGGGTCTTCTCAAAGAAGTAGTAAAAAGCAAAGATAATGAACGGGACCAGAAAGAATCCCCAATGGATACGTGCGCCATTGAATACTTCATTCAGGGAAGGGAACGTGATGCCAGCCGATTCTTTGATCATGGCAGAACGTGCCGTTCCTTCCTGAGCCGCGAAATTCTTGATCAAAATATGGCTGAAATACAAAGCGATATAGTTCAGCATGATCGAGCTGATGACCTCATTGATCCCAAATTTGGTCTTGAGGCCCGCAACCAAAACGCCCCATAATCCACCCGCAACGACACCGACAAAGATTGCCACAATGCCGTGCAAGATAGGCGGCATCTCGATGAGCGTACCGACCAAAAGGGAACTGACGGCACCCATAATGATCTGGCCGTCCACCCCGATGTTGAATACACCCGCTTTATTGGCCACCGCAACAGCTAGGCCACTCAAAAGCAGCGGAATGATGGCACGAATCGTTTCCCCGATATCATAAACCGAGCCGAATACTTTTGTAACCAACGACTGATAGGCAACCAGCGGATTGTACCCACCGATGACCATCACGATTGCTCCGATAACGAGTGCAATCAGTATGGCGATGATTGGAACCATTACATTACTGTTTTTTGTCTTTTTTTTCACTTTTTCCATGGTATCATTCCTCACCCGATCCTTTACCAGCCATCATCAGACCCAGCTCTCTGTCGTTAGTTGTCTCTGGTTTTGTTTCCCCCACGATTTTACCGTCGAAGATGATTGCTATCCGGTCTGACAAGGTCAAAATTTCCTCCAATTCGAAAGAAACCAATAAGATAGCGACTCCTTTGTCACGCAAACGCACGATTTGGCGATGGATAAAATCGATGGCGCCTATGTCCAGACCTCTTGTCGGCTGCACGATGATCAGGAGTTTCGGGTCGCGGCTGATTTCCCTCGATAGGATGACTTTTTGTTGATTACCGCCGGACATGCCCCGCACAACCGTATATTCATTTTCAGCGCGGATATCATAGTTTTGCATCGCTTCCCGCGCTTCTTCATACATCCGCACTTTGTCCAGTTTGATTCCTTGGTTATGCTTTTCCTTGTAATATTCGATCAAAATCAGGTTTTCGGCTATATCGTTATCCAAAACAAGGCCATGTTTATGCCTGTCGGCCGGCACATAGCTCACACCGGATTCATAGATTTCACGCGTGGATTTCTCTTTGATGGAGACGCCATTGATAAGGACATCCCCCTCATCGAATGCGCGCATCTTAACGATTGCTTCCACCAATTCACTCTGCCCATTCCCATCCACCCCGGCAATCCCTAAAATTTCGCCGGCCGCTACGGTCAGATTAACGTCGTCCAAAATCCGCTTCTTGCTGGCACTGAACGAAGTAAGGTTCGTGATTTCCAACACGGTCGCTTGCGGGTTGTATGCCGCTTTCTCGATTTCACGGGAAAGATTCTTTCCGACCATCAACTCGGCAAGCTGTTCTTCATTCGTTTCAGCCACATCCACGCTGGCGATGAATTTCCCTTTGCGGATGACGGTGCATTTGTCGGCTACTTTCATGATCTCATTCAGTTTGTGGGTGATCAGAATGATGGACTTGCCTTCCGCCACTAATTTTTTCATGATCTGGAGCAGTTCCCCAATTTCATCCGGGGTCAACACCGCCGTCGGTTCATCAAAAATCAACAGATTGGCACCGCGATAAAGGCATTTTAAGATTTCAACTTTTTGTTGCATACCAACGGGCAAATCCTCGATTTTACTGGTCGGATTCACCTTCAACCCGTACTTCGTGGAGATATCGCTGACTTCCTTCACTGCTGCCTTCATGTTAATCCGGATTCCGTCCTTTGGTTCCATCCCTAAAATGATGTTTTCGGTCACGGTAAAATTTTCGATCAGTTTAAAATGTTGATGGACCATCCCGATGCCGAGGTGAATGGCATGATTCGGGTTCTCAATCTTCGTTTCATTTTCATAAACCGATATGGCACCGCCATCTGGTTGATACATCCCGAACACCACATTCATCAAAGTGGATTTTCCAGCCCCATTTTCACCAAGCAGAGCGTGGATTTCTCCACGTCCTACTGTCAGCGAAATATCATCATTAGCGACAAAATCGCCAAATTTCTTTGTGATGTGCTTTAATTCCAATACTTTCTCGACCTTCGTTTGATTCATCATAGTATTCTCCTTACGGCTGTTCAGGCACTGTGATTTCTCCTGAAATGATTTTTTCCTTATAGCTTTCCACTACATCCAGTACTTCTTTTGGCACATTGATATCGGAAGTATCAGCCAAACCAACACCATTTTCAGCCAATCCTAGACGCACCACTTGTCCACCCGGGAATTCCCCGTCGGCAGCTTGTTTGGATATTTCATAGACTGCATTGTCAACGTTCTTGATCATGGATGTCAATGTAACATCATTCCCGAATTCCAAGGACTGATCTTTATCGACGCCAATAACCCAAACTTTTTCGCCAGCTTTGAAACGTTCTTGTGCCTCATTGAAAATACCATTCCCAGTTCCGCCTGCAGCATGGAAGATTACGTCCACACCATCGTTGTACATGGTGGAGGCAGCGGATTTCCCGATATCCACACGGTTGAATACCCCCGCATAGTTAACAACGATTTGCGCATCCGGATTGATTTCACGGACTCCGGCTTCAAAACCGGCTTGGAAGCGTTGGATAACAGGGATTTCCATTCCACCGATAAATCCGATCTTATCGGTTTCAGACATGCTTGCTGCCACAATTCCCGCCAGGAATGCCCCTTCATTCTCCTTGAATGAAATCGATACGATATTGTCGATCCCTTCGATATCGGCATCGACAATTCCCAATTTGGCATCGGGATTGTTTTTGGCTATGTTTGTAACGGCATCCGCCAACGTTGCTGCCGTTGCCCAGGTCAAGTCCGTGCCGCTGTTGACGAATTGCAGCAAGCTCGGTTCCACTTCCGCATCGGATTGTGGTTCAAGATATTTCACATCGTAGCCGAAGTCTGCTTGCAACTTTTGCAATCCTTCCCAAGCGCTTTGGTTAAAGGACTTGTCATTCACACTGCCCAAATCCGTCACCATCCCGACTTTAAACTCTTTTCCGGCAGTTGTGCCGCTCTCACTGCTGTCGCTTGAGCCACCGTTTCCGCAGGCCGCTAATAGGGTTGTTGCCAATAAAGAAAGACCAATCGTTTTAACTGTAAATTTTTTCATCTGAATCACTCCTATGATTTGTTTTTTATTTTAGCTCCGCCAAAAAACTTTTCCCGTGTTCTGCTTGTGGTACATCGAAATTATCCGCGATGGTTGCGGAAATATCCGCAAAATGCTGGGCTATGGTCAATTCACCTGCTTGAACCAATTGTTTTGAATAGACAAGCAACGGTACATATTCACGCGTGTGATCCGTTCCCGGTGCTGTCGGATCGTTTCCATGATCTGCCGTAATGATCAACAAGTCATCTTCGACCATTTGATCAAGTATTTCCGGCATTCGGGCATCAAATGCCATTAAAGCTTCCCCATATCCTTCAACATCCCGGCGATGCCCATAAAGCGCATCGAAGTCGACCAAGTTTGTAAATGAAAGCCCTTCAAACGGTTCGCCCATCACCTTCAGCAACTGATCCACGCCGTCCATATTGCTCTTTGTCCGGATGGCCTTGGTGATGCCTTGTCCATTGAAGATGTCGTTGATTTTCCCGACGGCGATGACGTCCTTCCCGTTGTCTTTCAGCTGATCCAACACGGTCTTACCGAAGGGGTTCAGTGCGTAATCATGCCGGTTCGCCGTCCGTTGGAAGGAACCGGGTTCGCCGATGTATGGCCGTGCGATGATCCGGCCGATCATATAGGGATCATCTTTTGTGATCTGGCGCGTATATTCGCAGATATCATACAGTTCGTCCAACGGGATGATACCCTCATGTGCTGCAATCTGAAGGACAGGGTCAGCGGATGTGTAAACGATCAATGCTCCCGTCTCCATTTGTTCCGGCCCCAGCTCATCCAGGATGGCTGTTCCCGAAGCGGGTTTGTTGCCGATGATTTTTCTGCCTGAGTAGGACGATATTTTTTCCAACAGTTCCTCGGGGAAGCCATCCGGGAATACCCTGAAGGGCGTATCGATCTGCAGGCCCGCAATTTCCCAATGGCCTGTCATCGTGTCTTTTCCTGCGCTCTTTTCAGCCAACTTTGTCCAATAGGCTTTGCTTGGGTTCACCTTTTCTATCCCTTTTATGTCGGCGATATTGCCTAACCCTAAGCTTTCGAGATGGGGCAGCCGCAATGCCATATTCTCGGCAATGTGGCCTATGGTGTGTGCCCCGCTATCTTGGAAAACTGCCGCATCGGGAGCCTCCCCAATCCCAACAGAGTCCAAAACGACCAAATGTATTCGTTTACTTTTCACGATACCCTTCCTTTCTGTTTCATGTTACAATTTTGAATGAGGTGAAATTATGAGTAAAAGTATTCAACTATTTGATGGCATGACCGACGAACAAGTACAAACCATCCTTTCGAAGCTCCCATCGAGGAAGTACAAGAAAAACCACATGCTTATCTTCGAGGATGATCCCATCGAAAAAATTTACATCATCAAGAGCGGCATGCTGAAAGTTTATCGCATGCATGAGGGGAAAGAGCTCATACTCGGTTTCGTAAAAAAACACGAAGTGCTTGGAGAAATCGAACTTTTTTCGGATGGCAATGCCCTATCTTCTGTGGAAGTGATTGAAGATGGAGAAATTTACTATTTATCCCAAGCAGATTTCACTACCTTGATCTATGAAAATAAAGCCCTTCTGAAAAATATCTTCCGTATTTATAACCAACGCTTTAAAGCATTGAACAGACAAATACAGAATCTCACATTCCATAGCGTCCACACCCGCGTCTGTCGTACCCTGCTTAACTTTATCGAAAACAGTGAGGCTTCCACTGATCTGATCATCCAGCATACAAACCAAAGCACGATCGCCAGCATCATCGGCGCGACCCGGGAATCCGTCTCAAAGACATTCAAAGATCTGCAGGACGAAAAAATCATCGCTTTGGAATCAAAAAAGATCCGCATCCTGAACCTTTCAAAGTTGGAAGCTTACGCAAACATCTAAGTCCCTGATGTCGTGCCTTCATGTTAACAAAGAAAACGCTTTCCAAGAATGAACCCTTTAACAAAATAAGTGTGAACATCCTCACACTTACGCTGAGAGCGATTTCATAACGCTTCATCCTCCTTTGCTCTATCATTGGTACTAACCACTAAAGAGGAGGAAATCATTATGAGTCTTCACATTGATGCAGAAAAAGGGCAAATCGCGGAAATCGTTCTATTACCGGGGGATCCGCTTCGTGCGAAGTATATCGCGGAAACATTCTTGGAGGATGCGGTGTGCTATAACACCGTCAGGAATATGCTGGGCTATACGGGCACTTACAAGGGCAAAAAAATATCGGTGCAAGGTACGGGAATGGGGATGCCCTCCGCAACCTTGTACATCCATGAATTGATCAATGATTTTGGCGCCAAAAACTTGATCCGTATCGGTACATGCGGTGCTATCCAAGAAGATGTGCATATCCGCGACGTCATCATCGCACAAGCGGCGGCAACGGACTCTTCCATGATCTACAAAGATTTCGCGCCAGCCTATTTCCCGCCGATCGGAAATTATGACTTGATCAATAAAGCCTACACGCTCGGGAAAGAACAAGGAATGAACATCCATGTCGGAAATGTCTACTCATCTGACAGCTTTTACAGTGATTCCAATATCACAGACAATATGAGCAAATATGGCGTACTCGGGGTCGAAATGGAAACAGCGGGGCTTTATTACTTGGCTTCTAAATTCCATGTCAAAGCACTCAGCATCCTGACAGTCAGCGATCACTTGATCACCGGCGAATTGACCTCCAGCGAAGAACGTCAAACAACATTCAACGATATGATTATAGTTGCGCTGGAAGCAGCTATTCAGGAGTAATACTAAGACTTAAAAAAGCGCTTGTTCCACAGAAAAAAGCTGATTGCGGTTATGCAATCAGCTTTTTTGGTGATTTCGTCTTGTATTGGGGGACCATTCTCTACTGCATCAACTTCCCGCCACTCAGATTCAGGCTTGAGCCGGTTATGAACGTGGACTCTTCGGATGCTAAAAACAGAGCGGCAGCAGCCACATCCTGCGCAGTCCCTAGCCTTGCCAACGGAATGTTCCCCAGCGATTTCTGACGGTATTCATCCGACCATTGATCGGTCATTTTCGATTCAATCGGACCGCATTGGATCGCGTTCACGCGGATGCCATCACCCGCAAATTCCATCGCGAAATGCCTGGTCAAATAAGTCACGGCAGCCTTTGAAGCCCCGTAACTTGGAGACGCGTTCGGATGCGGCGTGACGCCATTAGCGGAGGTGATATTGATGATATTGCCATCTTTTCTTTCCTTCATTCCAGCCAGCACAAGTTTCGACAGGTAAAAGACGCCGTTGAGATTCACATCAATGACGCTTCTCCATTCATCGTTGCTTGTATCCAAAGTTCCGGTTCGTTTCATGATCCCGGCATTATTTATCAACACATCGATTCTTCCATATGTGTCCACTACTTTTCCAACGATTTCCTGGCAAGCTTGTTCATCCGAAATGTCCCCCTGGAAATAGCGGCACTCCCCGCCCAAACTGATGATCTCTTTTTGCGTCTCTTCCAAAGCTGCCGGATCCCTGCCGATGATTGCCAGAGAAGCCCCTGCCTTTGCAAACGCCAACGCTATTTCCTTACCGATGCCTTGGCCACCGCCAGTGATCAGAACCATTTTATCTTTGAATGAATCGCTGTTCATCTTTTCCACACTCCTTACACATTTATCCGCTGCACCTCATCCACCAAAACCAATGAGCCATCCCCGTTCCTCGCAAACTGCTTCATGAACTCCCACGCCAATTCAATCTGCCTCAGATCGACAGCATGCGGCATCCTTTTCGCATAAATCAATTCGTAGAGAGGCTTGCCCGGGAAATCTTCGCTGTGCCATTTATGATGCAAAAAGCGTTGGTCCAGACCCTCATACATATTTTCATCCGCGATCAATCCAGATTCATATGGGCTCTCAGCCTCAAATTCTTGGTCGGCAATGCCGTTATAGTCCATCCAGTAATCGAACGTTTTTCTCCATGGCCCGTCCGGATCCGTCAAGGACCACTCCAAATCCAACAGGCCGATATTTTGGATGACTGGCATCCGGTAATCAAATGCCTGCTTTTTGGAATCCGCCAGTCTTTTCACTGCGGATTCCTTACCTTCCGGCTCCAACGTAAGATTGCGGATATTCGATTTGGGATTCAATTTCATGATGAGTGGTGCCATCCCGGACAGCGTTGATAAATAGCCCAGATGCGGGGCATTGCATGGTGCTGCTGCGGCAAATTTTTCCGGATACGCGGCAGCCAATGCATTCGTCATCATGCTTCCCATCGAGAAACCGGAAAGATAGATTCTGGTTGGATCGATGGCATATTTCCCTTCCAGATACTTCATCAACGCAAAAATGAAGGCCAAGTCGCTTGGCAAACGGTCATCGTCCCAAACATTCCATCTTTTTTCTATCGAAGGCTGGGGATAAACCACAATGAAATTGTCCCTGTCGGCGATATCATGCCATCCGCTCTGCTCGGCACCGTAAAGCGGCACACAGCCGATTCCATGGAAATAGATGACCAACGGAACTTTTTCATGGCTGCCCCTCAGTTGCGGGGGAACATATTCATACCAGGTGTGCGTTGAGTCATCCGTCAAACCAGGCAGCGCTGCGTCCACATGCTGCTCGAAACCTCGCTCCGAGAAGTTTGTCCGTCTCTGATAGGTGCCAAAAGTATCGTTTCGCCAACGTCTTGTTTCGGAAAAAAGATATTCCCAAGCGAACCAGACTTCCTCCTGATCGGTCTCCTTTCTGGAAACCACATGTCTGATGCATTCGTTGTTGCTGTTTGAATAGGCGAGCCGTCCGCCCTCTATGCTATTCATCCCGCAAATGCCGTTACTTTTTCTCAAATACGCTTCAGCCAAATTATTTTCGCTATTGATGTAAGCCACTTGTGGAGCATACAGAGCACCGGAAGGAATCCGATAATCGGATGGAACATCCGAGATCATGATTCCGGCAGCATCGACAGGCGACAGGGATGCCAAGGTGAATATCATGGCAGAAGCGGATTCCGAGGTTGCGAGATAGAAAATCATCCCATTGAACCCGGCTACGCCTGCTTTACCTAAAGCCAGACTCACAAAGCAACGCTTCAGGAAATCCATATCATTTTCAAGATTTTCCTTCTCTGCGTAGTTCCACCCCAGCTCAGTCGGATTCGGGAACAGCAAAATCAAATGTTTTTCCTCAGCCAATTTATCGAGGCCGTAAGAGGCCATCACCCTTGCTGCAGATTCCTCATCCGCCTCATCCCTCAATATCATCAACACCTGCGTCTGCTTAGGGTCGAAACAGCCTGATGCGGGGGCATACACATACATCGTCCGATTTCCCCCGGCAGCAACCTCTATGTTGTTTTCAGGGGTATTCTGAGCTGCGACATTCCCTTCCACCTTTTCCAGGAACAATTTCCCGCCCAACGGTGAGACTAGCGTAACTTCATTCATAGTATCTATCATCGGACTCACCCTTCCCAATTTTATTTAACACCTTTTTGCTCCCCTTAGGCCGACAAAATTGTTTCAAAAATTCCCATGTAAAGCGTGCTTCTTCTGCGATTGCACCGTGTGGCATGTTCTTCATCACTGTGATACAGACGCGAGCACTCTGATCTTCCCGGCAATACACTTCTGTTTGAAACCGATCGCCCTCTTTATATCCTTTATCCAGTGTAAAGTAATTGTCCTTTGTGTATGCTTTGGATGATTCCTCTTCACAGTGGTTCACTCGCAACATTAATTCAAGTGCTGGATTTTCCCGCGCATCTGCAGCCGGGTCATTATCCCCATAGAAAAAAGCGCAAGGCATTTCCCATCCGGACTTTTCAAACTCTTTCATCATCTGAGCTACTTCTGGCGCCATTTCTTTTGGCGGTTTGGAGTCATTCTTTAACTGCATACTACGTGAATCAAACCACGGACCATTGCTTGGCGAGATGCCGGCAAATAGATGCGGTCGGCAATATGCCATTTCACGAGTCATTATTGCTCCGTTAGAAAAACCTGTCAAATACACACGAGTCTCATCGATTCGATATTCTTCAATCATCTGTGCAATTACTTTCTCGAACACTTCATTATCTCGAAGCACAAACCAAATATTTCCCGGTGAATCAAGAGACACCAGTACAAATTCCTGAGTCTCATCCGCTAATATGTCCCATCCGTTTTTTGTTGTGAACATCCAAGCCGGTTCCCCTCTTCCATGGAGCGTAAACACCAGCGGAAGCCCCTTAACTTGATCGACAGTCTTCTTCTCGGGCAGATGAATAAAATAATCATAACTGCGCTCCCCTGCAACTGCTGTTTTTCGGATAAAACGAGGATCTGCATAAAACTCTTTCTTGCTGTCTATCTGAGCAAGAGTCCCATCCGGGCTGTTCTTCCAGCGAATTACATGGTTGAAGCATTCTTCAAAAATCATCTGGCTCAGCCTGGCATCCTCCGAGGAATAGTCACCCACGAAAAGACGAACCTGTTCTGCCGGGTTATCATTGGATCTGCTGTTGCCAAAGTAGTCTACTGCTTTTTGCGCTACTTCTTCGTTTTCTTCAAACAACCAAAGATGTACAGGGATTTCACTGTTCTTCACAGCGTAGTCTTCACTCACCGTTTTTACCATCCAATGACTAGACGGTGCCTCTGCTTTAGAATAGTCATTGGGTACACCGTTAACCAATGACACTCCTGCAAACAGATTCGGATGACTGATTAGTACATTGCCCGCAAACGTTGCACCCTCTTCATAACCTACCAGATACAGGATCGTCTCCCAACACCATAGTGTTCCCGTGCGTCCCCAGATAGCTTCTCCACTGCGGGTATGGAAGCTGTTTTTGGTCTCATTATAGATGTCCATCAAGAGGGATACCGGTTCTGCATTCCACCCGTTCAATGCCACAGGAACCACAAGTATTGCTTCCTGTTCTTCTGCAATTGTTTGCCAACCAGACGTCACTGCAAACTGCTCAGCAGATTCTATTGAAGTGGATGCTTCAGCTGGTGCGCAAAGATAGATGGTTTTACACGGATCACAGCCTGCTTTACCGGAAATATAATAGTAAAATGCTTTTGTGGAAATAATATCAATCATCATATTCACCCTTCCCAGTCGTATTGAAAGTTAACGTATAAAAGGCTGTCTCGAATGAGACAGCCCCTTTAACAAAATGTTCCTTGCGTCAGATTATCCGTTTACAGGGAACATAATCATCGCGCCTACACATAGGGCAAGAATACGGATCAGGTACATCGGTACGGAGAACATCCAGAATTCCGGAAGCTTGTATTTACCCATACCCAGGATCATGGCAGGCATACCATCTACCGGCATGTAGCCGCCATTCCATCCGGATACGACAACGGCAGCTGCGGCTGCGACAGGATTCAGTCCCAAGCTCATGCTGGTTGCGATAGCGATCGGCGCAAAGATATAGACAGAACCCATATTTGATCCAGTAAAAGTAGCACTGGTACTGGTCAAAAGCGCGAAGATAAGGATAAGGATGAATGGATTGATGTTGTTGCCCAATGTTTTCGCCACAACATCCCCGATCATAACGGTGAATCCAGAGTTAGCCAGCGCATCAGCTACACCGATAACACCAGCCATCATAATGATTACAGGGGCACCCATATTGTCACGGACTTCCTTGAAGTCAAGCACATCGATGATAAGCAAGATTGCTCCAGCAATACCAGGAATGACAAAGGCAGCATTGCCCAATACGCTCATAAGCATCATACCGATGACACTGATGATAAAGGCAGCGATGGTGATGAATTCTTTCCATGCAGGCATGACTGGCGCTTTGGTTTCCTGAACCTCCACTCCATCTTCAGCAGCTTGCATGATCGGATGATCCGGCAGCAGACGGTAAGCAACCAAGCTCCATGCCAAGAAACCAAGAGCCAGGATGAAATTCACGATAGCAAATCTCGGCATAGAAAGCCCGCCGGTATAACCTGCACTCTCAAGTACGCTGACAGTTACCCCATAGAAGAGCGCGACGTTGAAAGGAATCAAAGGGTGGTTCGTTGCAAAGCCCAAAGGCATCATCAGCTTGGATGTAGGCATTTTTTTGTTGTAAGGGATAGTGGATACCAAAGATAGAATAAGTACATAATAACCAGTTGAACCGGCACCCGCAAGGCTGGCACCAAGCATAACAACCACCAATAGAAGGGCATAACTCTTGTAACCGCCCTTGTTTACGAGAGCGACCATAGCGGACTGAACATTGTTGATAAGGCTGGTCTTCATAAGTCCTGCCATTACGACCATAAAGCCAGCGACCATAACGACGCTTGGGTTGATGAAGCCTGCGAAAGCTTCCTGAACAGTGGACAGACCGGTAACTACCAACAGCAGACAGGCCATAAGCGGTGGTGCACCGAAAGCAAATTTGTCGGACATGATCATTACGATCATAAGAATTAAGATACCAAGGGCGAGAATCATTTGTAGTGTCATTTTTACATCTCCTCTTTCTTTCATGACTAAGTTGATTGGATATTTTGTTGACTTGGCTTTATCTCGACGCGGTCATCCGATGACCGCGTCGGATCAGCCCTTACTATTTTTCTACGCCTGCTCCTGAAGTCGGATTGTACAATCCTTCCGTTTCTCTCTTTTCTCCGAACAGATCTTCCACTGTGAAACGAACATATTTTACGCAAATCCTGTTCTTGTATGCGTACACAAGGTGCAGGATGCCTTTGCTGTCTTGGTAAAGGGTTGGATATTCGTATTGCGCATTATTGGTTTTGTTTTCGATCCCGATGAATCCTTCTGCACACTCGAAGACTCTTCCGATTGGCCACGTTTTGCCGAAGTCTTCTGAAACAGAAACGGCAACTGGGTTACGCAGGCCTGGCCAAGCTACTTTTCCGAATTCAGCATGGTTGGCTGCGTTCACGTTGTAAGCCAAAGCCACTTCACCCGTTTGCAACTTAATAGCGCTGACACTTGCGTTGTTGTTCGGCAATACATTCGCTTCCGGAACTGTCCAGCTGTCGCCAAAATCATGGGATTCACTCGTATACACATGATCAGCGAAACGGCTGCGCATGAAGGCTACCAGATGGCCTGCTTCGAATTCAATCACATTGGCATGCACGCGGCCGTTGCTGTCCGGCATGCGTACCGCTTTCCAAGTTTGGCCTTGATCATCCGATACTTGGAATTCAGTCGGGTCATTGGTCAAGCCTTCCGGGGAGTCTTCGCATAACCAAGTGGCGAAAATCCAACGCCCGTTGCTCAAGATTTGGATAGCTTGTCTTGAGAAAGTTCCCTCGCTTGCGAACAGCACTTCCGGTTCTCCCCAAGATTGACCTTCGTCACTTGATTTTTGAACCATGATGATGGAAGTGAATTGCATATTGTCTTTGCCTTCTTGACGGCTTACTTGAGAAGTGTAGATCAACCAAATTTGGCCATCCGGTGCTCTGAAGAAAGCAGGATTTTGTTCACTGCGGTCAAGCCCTTTAGACACAATCTCAGGCACTGACCAGACTTGCGTTTCCGGGTCCAATTTTGAAACAGCGATAGAAATGTCGCCGCTGCCTTCAAAACTGCCGGCGAACCAAGCACATAATAGGCCGCCATCTTCGGTTTCGATCAAAGCCGGAGCATGCGCTGTATTTTTTCCTCCAGTGGGAATCAAAGCAAAGTCCACATTCAAAAATTCATCGCGATACACCACACCATTTGGTTCCGATTGTCTAACACTTGGTAATTTCACTGCCACTATAATTCCTCCTATAATTGAATTCTTCTGGTCTATATTCTGAATCCCGTTTTGCTAACGTTTACATTCCTTCGAGTCACAAGCGGCATGGTTACAAGGCCCATGCCGACTTGTT
>NZ_JBAWAZ010000191.1:0-6779 GCF_049589555.1 Trichococcus sp. | reverse complement strand
GCGATGCCGTCCTGCGATTGCAAGGTGTCCAGAAGCGTCAATCCGCCGAACACTTTCCCCAACATATCCTGCTCGGGTTTGCTGAGGGTGCGCCAGTCGTCCAAGTCATTGGACAACGGGATCCGCGTATCCAACCAAAATTGTTCCGTCAGTTTTTCCCATGTCAACTTGTCCAGCATGTCTTCGATACTATTCCAGTTGATTGCTACATAAGGCTTGTTTGCCATCCTTCATTCCTCCGTTAGACTTTCCGATTATTGCATAAGAGTAATCAAATACAGTTGCGCTGCATCATCAGATTGTACATGATTCGCAAGCGTTCGCTCCGATTTCGTCGTTGTTTTCCGTAAATGTACGCACATAATAAATCGATTTTGCGCCTTTTCTCCAGGCGTAATTGCGCAGAATGTTCAGGTCCCTTGTCGTCATTTTGTTGGTGCGCCCTTCTTTCCATTCGTACATGCCTTCCGGCAATTCGGAGCGCATGAACAATGTCAGGCTCATGCCTTGGTCGATGTGCTTTTGGGCAGCGACATATATATCGATGACCCGGCGCATATCGATATCATAGGCTGAACGATAATAAGGCATCGTTTCGTTGGAAAGCTGCGGAGCCGGATAATAAGTCTTGCCGGTTTTCTTCTCTTGCCGCTCTTCGATCAGACGCGTGATCGGGTGCAGGCTCGCACTCGTTTCATTTACGTAACTGATCGAACCGGTCGGCGCAATCGCCAAACGGTTTTGGTGATACAAGCCGGATTCACGGACTGCCTGCTTCAACTGCAACCAGTCTTCCTTCGTAGGGACTTTGATGCCCTCAAAAATATGTTTCACTTTTTCGGATTGGAAGACGACATCGGAATCGGTATAGGCATCAAAATATTCGCCCGTATAATAGGTGGATTTGTCGAAATTGACGAATGCTTCTCCGCGTTCCTTGGCGATTTTGTTGCTGGCTGCCAACGTGTAATAATTCAAAAGCATAAAGTAGATGTCCGTGAATTCGATGGATTCGGGCGAACCGTAATGCATCTGATTGGTCGCGAACATCGTGTGCAGACCCATGCCGCCCAAACCGATCGTATGCGCTTGATCGTTCCCGTTTTTGATTGTAGGGACCGCATCGATGCTCGAATGGTCGGTTACGTAAGTCAAGGCACGGACCATCGTTTCGACCGATTTCCCGAAATCAGGCGACTTCATCAGGTTCGGAATGTTCGTGGAACCCAAGTTGCAGCTGATGTCCGTCCCGAGCACTTCATATTCCTGCTTGTCATTCAGCAAGGAAGGTTGTTGCACCTGCAGAATTTCCGAGCACAGATTGCTCATGACGATCGTTCCGTCCACCGGATTGGAGCGGTTGGCCGTATCGATGTTGATGATGTACGGATAGCCGGATTCCTGCTGCAGTTTGCTGATTTCGTTCTCAAGGTCACGGGCACGGATCTTGGATTTGGAGATTTCCGGATTATTTACCAGATTTTCGTATTCGGCGGTGATGTCGACATAAGAGAACGGTTTGCCGTAGATTCGTTCCACATCATAAGGGCTGAACAGATACATCTGATCGTCCTTCGCCGCCAACTCGTAAAATTTGTCCGGAATGACCAGACCCAGCGATAGTGTCTTCACGCGGATCTTTTCATCGGCATTCTCTTTTTTCGTGGACAGGAACGCGACGATGTCCGGATGGAATACGTTCAAGTACACCGCGCCGGCTCCATTGCGTTGGCCCAGCTGATTGGAATAACTGAAGCTATCTTCAAGAAGCTTCATGATAGGCACTACGCCGCTCGACGCGTTCTCGATTTTCTTGATCGGATCCCCGGCTGCCCGGACGTTTGACAGGTTCACGCCGACGCCTCCGCCGATGCGGGACAACTGCAGAGCACTGTTGATGGTGCGGCCGATGCTGTTCATGTCATCCGTCGTTTGGATCAGGAAGCACGACACCAATTCCCCGCGGCGTTTTCTGCCTGCATTCAAAAAGGTAGGCGTCGCCGGTTGGTAGCGCTGATGGATCATCTCTTCCGCCAAGTCGACAGCCAATTGCTGGTCCCCGTCAGCCAAAAAGAGTGCATTGAAGACGATCCGGTCTTCGTAACGCTCCAAATAACGCTTGCCGTCGTTCGTCTTCAGCGCGTACTGGGTATAAAACTTGTAGGCCGCCATGAACGATTTGAAACGGAATTTCTTATTGTACGTATCCTGCATCAATTTTTTGATGAACTCAAGTGGATATTTCTCCAGGAATTCTTTTTCGATGTAATCCTGTTCGATCAAATAATTCAATTTTTCATCCAACGTATAGAAGAAAACCGTGTTCGGATTCACATGCTCCAGGAAATAAGCCCGTACGGCTTCCTTATCCTTATGCAAAGGGATGGCATTATCAATCGGACGATTGATTTCGTTGTTCAATTTATAATAGGTTACATCATCTGTTTTGGTTACTAATTTTGGACTATCCAAGTTCCGTCACCTTCTCTTTCAAAATCTGAATGTCTTTCTCGTTTCCTTGAAACTCAAACAAGTGCAGCAGCGGGACGCCATAATCGCGCGCCAAGTCTTTTGCGGTAAACCCGAAAAGCTTGCCGAAATTCAGGTTTCCGCCACCTGCCACGCCTTTGAAATAAGAGCGGTTCTGGTCGGTCTCGATGAAATCGACCAGAATATCCGTTACCTCTTTATCGTAGGTCGGGGCCACGATGATGAACGGCTCCTCAATCGGTTGGAAGGCGTTATCGGCCGTCAATTCGATAGTCTCAAGGTTCAGTTTGTTTACGAACTTCCTCGTTTGGCCTGTCAACGACATAAACACTACCTTCATTTACCTCACCCTTTTCCCAACTGTTATTCACCCATTATACGGTTGCGAGGATATAATTACAACAAGAAAGACACAATATGTAGTATGCGTTTTTATAAACCACGCAACATATTGTGTCTTTGTTTACATTTTCACTTTATCCGTCCAGAAGCTGCGCGGCAGCGAATGGCTGCCATCGGCGACATTTCAGAATTTCATTCTAACATAATTATCCGGAAGCACCTCCTGATACGCTCCGGAAATCACAAGCTTGTGTAGAATTTTTTTGCAAGACGTTCCAGCACTTTCGGATCATCCACGAAAAAGCCATGGCTTCCTCCGGGCACGATATATTTTTGCGATCCGGGAATCAGGCGATGCATCTCCTCCGTTTGGTCGTCGCGGATCAGATCGAATTCCCCCGCCAGCAGCATGGTTGGCGCTTGGATGCTGCGCAAAGCTTCAGCAGAAAGATCCAATTCCTCCAGCATAAGATTGTGGATGCAGAGACGACGGATCTTGTCCGGATCGGTATCTGGCAAAGCCAGCAGCTCCTCGTATCGTTCCAGCGTTTCTTCATTGCAGGCATCGGTCAGGCCGTCCGCTTCGTAATTCGCCCCCATCGTTATCAAAGAAGCAATCCGCTCCGGATAATGAGCCGCTAAATACAAGCCCAAATTGCCTCCATCACTGAACCCGAGCACATGGATTTGTTGAATCCCTTCCTTATCGAGTAACGCCAGAATATCCGTTGCAATCTGCTTGAATGTCAGTCTCTCCACTCCCAGAGCCGATCTGCCGTGGCCTCGCGTATCCAGCGCATAGACCGTGAAGTGTTTCGTAAAAAAAGGAAATTGCTTCGCGAAGATGTCCGAACTTTCTCCGTTTCCGTGCAACAGAAGCAATGCATCACCGGTACCGCCTACCTGATAATAAAGTTTTCCTTTTCTGGTCTTCAATGATTTTCCTCTCACAGGCAGCACCCCTTTCTTCTATTATTCTGGCAAACGCCAGTCGATCGGCTCCATACCGAACGAGCGCAGCGCTTCATTCGTTTTGGAAAAAGGCTTCGACCCGAAGAACCCTCTATAGGAAGATAACGGGCTTGGATGAGGCGAGGTGATCACGACATGCTTCGTTGTGTCGATGAACACTTTTTTGGCTATCGATGCATTTCCCCAGAGGATGAAGACGACCGGTTCTTCCCGCTCATTCAGCGCTCTGATGACGGCATCGGTCAATAATTCCCAGCCTTTTCCGCGATGCGAATTCGCTTCTCCACTTCGGACAGTCAGGACCGTGTTCAGCAGGAAAACGCCTTGCTTCGCCCAAGATGTCAAGTCGCCGTGTTTCGCAATCGGAATGCCGAGATCATCCTGCAGTTCCTTGTAGATGTTGACCAAGGAAGGCGGCAGCTTGACCCCTTTCTGCACGGAAAAGCTCAACCCGTGCGCTTGATTCGGGCCATGATAAGGGTCCTGCCCCAAGATGACCACTTTCACCTTGTTGTACGGCGTCAATTCGAAGGCTTCCCAGATATGATTCATTCCGGGATAAACCGTCTCGTTCAGATATTCTTCCTTCAGAAACGCCCGCAACTGTTGGTAATAAGGCGCTTCAAACTCCTGTTCCAACTTTTCTTGCCACTCATTATGGATAATTGCTTTCATATTTTCACACCACTATCTGTCAAATTTTCCATTTCCGGTTGCGACTATCTTAACATAATGTGCGTAGCTTTTTCAGTCCATCCGCCTTCCGGGCGATTATTTAAGTCGGTCCCGAACAAATTTTCAGTGAAACTGAAAAATCATGGTAGAATATAAGTGTGAATATACTGCAATTACCGAACAGGAGGATGAATGTATGATAGAACTGATCGTCTCGGATATGGACGGCACATTATTGAACGATAAGATGGAAGTCTCCGCATCGAACGTGAGCGCCATTAATGAAGCAAATAGATTAGGCATCAAATTTATGGTCGCTACCGGCAGAGGGTATACCGAAGCAGTGCCGGCCTTGCAAGAAGTCGGCATTGATTGCCCCATGATCACGCTGAACGGCGGGCAAGTATTTGATGAAGACGGAAAACTGGACGAAAACCTGGGGATCGATAAAACGACCACCCGCCATATTTTGGAGGATGTGAAAAAATATGGTCTCTATTGCGAACTCATGACATCCAAAGGCATATTTTCGGATGACAAAGTGCGCCGGATCGAGTCAATGACTTCCTTGCTGCATGAGACAAACCCTGACACAACCTTCAAAATGGCGCTTGTTTTGGCGGTCGCCCGTTTGGAAGTGATGCACGTAAACTACGTTGAAAATTTCAAAGAAGTTCTGGAAGATAACGCCCAGCAAGTCCTGAAAATTCTGGTCTTCAGCGATGTCGGACAAAGCGAACTGGAGCCGATCCGCGCCACACTGGCCGAAGACAGCCGCGTGGTCGTGACCTCTTCCTTCAAAAATAATATCGAGATCAACCATGTGGAAGCGCAAAAAGGGATCGCTTTGGCAAAATTCGCCAAAAAAAGAGGGATTCCTTTGGAGAATGTCATGGCCATCGGGGATAACTTCAATGACGTCTCCATGCTGAAAGTAGCAGGCGCCAGCTTTGCAGTGGCCAATGCCGAGGATGGGGTCAAGGAATTCGCGAAGTACCTCACTTCCAAAAACTCAGAAAACGGCGTTGCCGAAGCCATCATGCGTTGCATCAACGAAAATCTGTGATCTCGAAAACAGAACGCTGACAGTTACACTTCCCTCCCTTACTACGTCTTTATAGATGTAGGAAAGGAGGGAAAATGAATGGATGCGAACGTGGATGTGCTGGCGTATATGGAATTGATCAGCAATACCGGATTTCCGATCGTGATTGCGATGTACCTGCTGCACCGGATGGAAAAAAAACTCGATGCACTGGTCGGCGCGATTGAAGAACTGAGTCGGGCCTTTAAATGATCACACCCTTGCCTCACAAGACCTAGAAAAAGCCCTGACATGACAGCTTTTGTGCCATCGTGTCAGGGCTTTTTGCTGCGTTTTTCCGAACGTTCCCGAATAAACTGGATTGGTTGCCATTTATTTGTTAGCGTTTTTATGAAATCCGAGTTTTGTGTCACATTTTCTAACATATTTGTGTCGTTATATGATTGTGATTTCTCAGAATTTAAAATATAATCTCGATGTGGTATTATATGAATATTCAAGCAGAGGCTTCATCGTAATCTCATGGTTATTCAGAAGGAATGCTGTTTATAAGGAGGAAAAAATATGTTAAGCAAGAAACTGCGACTAAAGTTGCCGATGCTCTTCATGGCTTTGGGCTTTTTTATTTTTGGGTCAGCCCAGCACGAAGTAGTTGAGGCAACAGAAACACAAAAGTTTGTCATCGCGACAGACACCACATTTGCACCATTTGAATTCCAGGATGCGAACGGCGAATTCGTCGGCATCGATATGGAACTCATCCAAGCGATTGCGGATGATCAAGGATTTGAGGTGGAGATTCGTCCTTTGGGATTCAATGCCGCGCTGCAGGCCTTGGAGACCAAGCAAGTTGACGGCGTCATCGCCGGCATGAGCATCACCGACGAACGCAAACAGACCTTCGATTTTTCAGAACCGTATTTTGAAAGTGGCGTGGTCATGGCAGTAGCCGATGACAGCGACATCTCAAGCTACGAAGATTTGGAAGGTCAGAATGTTGCAGTTAAAACCGGTACGGAAGGCGCAACATTTGCCGAATCCATCAAGGATGAATATGGCTTCACTACCACCGTTTTTGAAGATTCCGCCAATATGTATCAGGATGTCCTATCCGGCAATTCTGTAGCTGCATTCGAAGATTACCCAGTAATGGCCTACGCCATCGAGGACCAAGGTTTGGCTCTGAAATTGGCTACAGACAAAGAAGCCGGCAGTTCATACGGTTTTGCAGTCGCTAAAGATACAAATCCTGAAT
>NZ_JBAWAZ010000190.1:0-9187 GCF_049589555.1 Trichococcus sp. | reverse complement strand
GAACCATTGAAGGAAGCACGCTTGAAATTTGCAGCCGGCGAAATCGACGCAGCCGCTTTGGACCAAGTGGAAACGGAAGAAATCACGAAACTGGTCAAAGACCAAAAGGAAAACGGCTTGAAAGGTTTCACTGATGGTGAATTCCGCCGCTCTTGGTGGCATATCGATTTCATCGAAAACCTGAACGGATTTGAAGGCTATGTGCCGGAACACGGCTATGATTTCGGGGATGTGGAAGTCCGCAAGTACGCTTTCCGCAACGTCGGCAAAATCTCCTTCAATCCGAACCACCCTTTCCTGGCTGCTTTCAAATCATTGAACGAAATCGTCGGTGACCAAGGCGTGGCGAAATTCACGATCCCTAGCCCGAACGAAGTTTTCTATCCAGGCTACCGCAACGAAGAGATCTATCCATCGGTTGAAGCGTACCAAGCGGATGTGCAACAAGCCTACATCGACACTGTCCAGGCTTTCTACGACCTAGGCTGCCGTTACCTGCAATTGGACGATGTGCACTGGGGCTTCCTTTGCAATTTCGCGAATGATTCGGAAGAGTACAAAGCTTCCAAACGCGTTGCTGCTGAGAACGTTCAAGCCATCATCGAAGCAAAACCTGCTGATCTTGTCTTGACGACACATGTCTGTCGCGGCAACTACAAATCCCATCACTCATTGGAAGGCGCTTATGATCCGATCGCAGAAGAACTGTTCGGACAAACAAGCTTTGACGGTTACTTCCTGGAGTATGATACCGATCGTTCCGGCGGGTTCGAGCCGCTTGCCTTCTTCAAAGGTCACGGCCGCATCGTCCTGGGGCTGGTCACTTCGAAAACGGCGGAACTGGAAGACAAAGAAGAAATCAAAGCCCGCATCAAAGAAGCCAGCAAATATGTGCCTTTGGATCAATTGGCGTTGAGCGCGCAATGCGGATTCGCCTCCACCGAAGAAGGCAATTTGCTGACGGAAGCAGAACAATGGGCTAAAGTACACCATGTCGTGGAAATCGCCAAAGAAGTCTGGCCCGAAGACTAGAAGCAGAATATCAAAACGCACAATCGGTCGCCGATTGTGCGTTTTTTTGGTTGATTTAACCTGGATGGCGGAAGCTCCAGCTGACGGTCGGCAATCGGCAGCCCGAACTCCGGTGAGGCTTGATTCGCCGGAGTTCAAGCTGATTTTTCTTCCGTGTCCTCCGGTGAGACGTTGTCCGCCGGAGGACAGGAGTTCTCACTCTCCCGTTACTCCGATTGGATCGCTCTCGCCGGAGCTACGAGCCTCCTCCCGTTTGGCTGCCTATCTCATTTGCATCCGGCTTCACCCCTGTTGCCGATGCTTTTCCAGCAGATCGTAGTCGATCGGATTATTCCGCAGCATCTCATTAGCGATGGCGATGACTTCCGCACCGGCTCCCACCTTAAAGACAAGCTGCGGTTCAATCGGAAAGTTCACCTGGATGTCCGCTTGCTTCGTCAATTGGCGGTCCATTTGCCGGATCAGGATATCCAGGCTTTGGATTGCGACATTGAACGGCGAAGCCAGTTGACGGTCGACTGCATCATAGATCATTGACACGGACAGCAGCACACTGAAGAGCGAACGGTCAAACAGCGGAATGGGCAAATTCATCATCACCCCGCCATCGACCAACTGCCTCCCGTCTAAGGATGCGGTGGAGAAAATCATCGGAAACGCACAGGATGCCGCCACGGCCATCCCCAATTCGATATCATGCGGATAGATGAGCCAATCTCCGGTTGGACTCGTGAAAAACTCGGGTTTGTTGGTGAAAACAATCAGTTCGCTTGTATGGATGTCAACTGTCGTGATTGCGACAGGCAAACGGCAATCGGAAAGCATCCGGCAGCCTATTTTTTCGAATAATTGACAGGCCATCTGCTGCAGGTTCTGAAGTTCAACGAAACCGTTATTGTGTTCCCGAACATGCTGAAAGAGCAGATAGGCGGGCCTGCTGAAGACCCCGCGATCAGCAAATTCCCTTTCCTCGTCCAATAAGGTTTCCTCGATTTCGGATGCCGTTAGTCCGCTGGCCACCAAAGCCGCTATGACCGCTCCCATCGAAGTGCCTGCAACTGCGTCGATTTTCACATGATGCTTCTCCAGATCATGAAGGACGGCAAGCTGCGAAAAGGACTTCAAGCCTCCTCCAGCCAGACTGAGCCCAAACAATCCCTTCCCTTTTCCTCCTTGTTGCGGCGATTCCATATGCGTTCCCTTCCTTCAAAAAATAGTTTTCTACTATAATTATCGCTTATTTCAGCGGAATCCACAAAAAGGAAGAACGCTGAAGCCCAAAGGTACATCGCCACAACGCAAAAAAGCAACCTACTGGCTGCTTTTTTGCCACCTCTATAGACCGTTCTCTTGCAATCATATCTCAGTCTCGTTGAACTCCGAATTCAGAATTAGTATGTCCACCCTTCTATTCTGGGCGCGGCCTTCGGAAGTCTTGTTATCTCCAGTTGGACGATATTCGCCATATCCAACTGCAGATACTTTTGTCGGATCAATACCGGACTGATCGATTATCACTTTTGCAACATTGCTTGCCCGCATTACCGATAGATCCCAGTTCGAATCATATTCTTCATTCTTCATGGGTACGTTATCTGTATAGCCTTCCACCCTTATATAACTCTGTTTCAAGAAAGGTTGATTCAGTAATTTAGCTACTTCCACAAGACTGGGGATCTGTTCTGATTTAATCTCTGCTTCGCCGCTTTCGAAGAACATCGAACCATTGAAACTTACGACCAATCCTCTTGTTTCAATCGAGGTTGTGATATCATCCGACAATGAATTTTCGGCTATGTATTCATCAATCAGTTCCTTGACCTGCTCCTCTTTTTCGAATTCAGATAAAGTCGCGCCCTCTTCATTTTCCCCTGTCTGCGGATTCGCCTGCACTAAAGGTTGCTCCGATGCTGTTTCGACTCCCATATCGACTGGTTTTTCTCCGCCATTGTCATCAAATATAGCGCCGAATTCAGCGCTGATGGAGTGCTTTAACTCTGTAGATTTGCCTTGATCCATCCTGCTCATCGCATACATGACAACAAAAAAAATCATTAATAAAGTGATAAAGTCTGCGTATGAAAGAAGCCATCTTTCACTGTTGTCGTGTTCTTCTTCCTTCTTCTTGCGCCTGCTCATGTAGCGCTCACCACTTCTTTAGCAACAGTCGTATTTGAACCACTTATACCGTCTTTTTCATCGCCATTCAGAAAACCCATTAATTTTTCTTGAATAGTTTTTGGGCTCACCCTTTTTTCTAATAATAAAATGCCTTCCAATATTAATTCCTTTTCTAAAAGCTCTTTTTGATTGTTTATTTTCAATCGGTTACCCATCGGCAGAAAAATAAGGTTTGCACTTGCTAATCCGTATAATGTTGCAAGGAAAGCCGATGCAATGCTTTTTCCTAAACTTGACATATCTGCTTCAGCCAACCCTTCAAGTACATGCACCAGCCCCAAAACGGTGCCCACAATCCCCATGGTTGGTGCTGTCCCGCCTGCAGAATTGAATATACCGGCCCCAATTTTATGCCTCTCTTCTATACGGTCGATTTCATTACCAAGCGAATCGCTTATCGATTCATGTGATTCTCCATCAACCAGCGATTGAATCCCTTTTTTCAAAAAAGGATCGGCATCCGGATTCAGTGATACTTCTGATTCTAAACTCAAGAGGCCGTCTTTCTTACTTTTGACTGATAATTCATAAAAATATGCTACCAGTTGATTTAAATCCCCTTGCTCATACAATAATCCTGATTTCATAATACGCCCTATTTTTTTAAGATCGCTCACAGGAAAAGCGAGCATGGAACTTCCTATTGTACCACCAAAAACAATCAGGGCAGGTGTCCATGATATCAATGCACCAACGTGTCCGCCTTCTCCTAAAAAACCTATAATTAACGCGCCAAAGCTTACCACCAATGCAATTATGACACCCATTGAATTTTTACCTCCGTTTATAATGATATCGCATAGTCATACGATATCATTGTCGGCAATTTAGCTGAATTATTAAGTACATTTCGCAATGATTACCCAATTTTTTTCTGTAATGGAGGCAGTTTGGAGGATCCTAATAGCTCTGACATCTTAATCCATCAAAGCCGACAAATAGGGCGCATATGCAAAAGAAGAACACCTCCCTCATTTTGGTGAGGAAAAGTGTTCTTCTTCTATTACATACAATACAGCATTTTCAGCGCCGCAATTCGTCATTTCATCGTTAGGTTTACTCGAATCCCAAGATAAAGATCCCTACCATAATCATCGCGATGACCGCGTATTGTTTTGCGGTCAGTTTTTCTTTCAGGAAAATCCGCGAAAGGATGACGGATACCATACTATAGGAAGAAATGAGCGGTGCAACGATGACTGCGTTCGCGCTGATCGCAAAAACATAGAAGAACTGCCCTAATGTTTCGAAGATGGCTGCCAAACCGCGGTCTTTCTGATCGCGCAAAGCGAAGGTTTCCTTCTTGATCCGGACAAGATAAATCCAAGCCATAATGGCAACAATCAGCCAAGTCAATTCATAAGAAATGTTCGCCTGCATTTCGTCCATCCCTCTGTCGAAGACCCACGCATCCGCGAAAGTCCCCAGCGAATCGATCAACGCATACCCCAGCGGGAACAACAAAGCGATTGCGCCGTACTTATATTTCCGGTCAACCATTTCCTTGTTCTCTTTCCGTTCCGCCTCTGCAAACCGTTGTTCGAATACCGACAGCAGAATGACTCCGACCGTGATTAGTCCTACCGCGAAAAATTGAAGGCCGGTCATGGACTGACCCAAGAAAATGAAAGTCAACAAGCCGGATACTGCTCCGGACGAGTTCTGTACAGGTGAAGAGATCGACAATTCCAGAAAACGCAATCCGGCATAGCCAACCGCCATCGATAAGATGTACAAAGCCGATACAGGCAGATACGTGATCATGTTGCTCGGGTCGTAGACCACTCCCGAAGTCAGCATGACATAGACTGCATGGATCCCCATGACCGCACCGACCATGATGACGATCTTCAGATAACTGTATCTATCTTTCGGATCGCTCCCCTTTTTATAAAACAAATCCGCTGTGCCCCAGGCCAAAACGGAAACAATCGCAAATAAAAACCACATGCTCCATCCATCCTTTATAAAATAATTTCTAAAACTTACTTACTAATTATACTGGAAGGATGGAGAATGCAATAAAAATAACGCGATGTTAACAATATATTAATAGACTCATCATAAGCGGCAGTCAACATTGTCGCTTACGATAGATAACTGAAGCGTGTTTCTGTACCTGCAAAACGGAACCGGCAACGGATGTTAATCCCCTAAGCTGCCGCTTCAAGGTTTAGTCGCGCACTCTTTTGCCCATATAGACGAGATCGCGCTCGATGCCGTCGAGTTCGGCCACTCTCGGTAAATATCCCCATTGTTCAAAACCGAATTTTTTCATCAGCCCGATGCTTGGTGCATTGTGGCCGAAGATGAGGCAGACCAGATTCGTGATGTCTAGCTCTTCGCAAGCAGCCAATACTGTTTCCATGATCTGCGTACCCATTTTTTTGCCGCGGTAGTCTTCATGGATATAGATGCTCAATTCTGCCGTCTTGTCATAAGCGGCACGCTCGTGGAAAGCCTGAAAGCTCACCCAAGCACAGATTTTCCCATCCTCTTCAAAAACCCAGATTGGTCTGTAGCTGGGCGAATGGTCCAGGAACCAGCCCATTTTTTGTTTAACGGTCACCGGTTCCAAGTCAGCCGTCACCATCCGGCTGGATATCGTCTGATTGTAGATGGCGACGATATCTTCCACATCGTCCAAAGTTGCGTTTCTATGTGTAAGGGTCATAGTTTATTCCTCCAAAAATCAAAGATTCACAGCCCGACTTCTCGAAGGACTATACGCTATTTTACCAGTTTGTCACAGCGATGTGCCATCTATTTTCACGAGAGTATGCAAATAGTGTTTCCCTGTTCCAATTTCTGCAGGATTGCCGCAGTTTTTCGTAATCTTCCCAATGAAAATCGGTTATACTGGATACAAGAATGGGGTGGATAACATTATGAATGAACAAATATATATCGCAGAAGATGAAGATGGCATCCGTTTGACGGTGAAGACGTTTCTGGAGAGCGAGGGCTATGTGGTCTCCGACTTTCCGAATGGCGACCTGCTTTATGATGCTTTCCTCAACAAACAACCGGACCTGGTCATCCTGGATGTGATGATGCCGGGATCGAGCGGTTTCGAGATCACAAAAAAAATCCGCGACGCCAGTTCGGTTCCGATCATCATCCTGACCGCAAAAGACAGCGATATGGATTATGCGACGGGCATCAACCTTGGGAGTGATGATTATTTCACAAAACCGTTCAGTGCCATCGCCCTGAATATGCGCGTGAAAGCGATGCTGCGCCGCATCAAGATGGATCAGGAACGCCTGCCTTCCCGTCAGGAAGAAGCGACGCTGCGGATCGGCGATATCGAAATCGATCTGGCAGCCATGTCCGTCAAACAGAATGGTGTCTCCCTCAACCTGACACCGAATGAATACAATGTGTTCGTTTATCTCATAGAAAACAAAAACCGTGCCGTTTCCAGGGACGAACTTTTGGACTCGATCTGGGGCTACGGCAAGGACATCGAGACGCGGGCCTGCGATGATACAGTCAGACGGCTGCGCAAAAAACTGGCCGGTTCCACAGTCGAGATCGAGACCGTTTGGGGATTCGGCTTCACCGTGAAGGAGTCGTCTGCAAGATGAAGATGAAGACATCAAAAAAAAGTTTGAAGATCCGGCTTCTGACGACCGTCACTTTATTATTGGCGGCAGTCTTTGCCTTCATTTATCTGGTGTTCAATTTTTTCTTCACCCAGTACATCGAAACGACAGCGGCCTCACTGCTTGCCGAAGCGAGACAAGATTACATCGAGCGTCCCTTCGACGAGGACAAAAAATTGGAACCGGAGCCCGCTGCATCGGATGCAATCATCGTGGATGAGCCAAGGGACAAGAATAAAGAACCGCATACAGCCTTCGCATCCAGTGTCCAAAAGACGATCATTTCCGAAGATTTTGAAATATTGTTCCCGCAAATTCAGGACACAGGGTTCAGTGAAGATGATTCCTTGACGAATTTCGTTTCCGGACTGGAAAATTCCGACATCACACTGGCATTGACAGCCGATGGGAAATTGGAATTGGAGGATAATCTCTACTACTATTCCATCGCCCCCAACGCCGAGGAGGAAGGTACCTACGCGGTATTCTTCCTTAACATGTCCGATCTGTTCGTCTTCGAGCAGAACCTGAATCAGATCCTTTTGATCATCATGCTGATCGGGTTGGTGACCATCGCCACCATCACCTACCTGCTCGTTTCAAGGATCACGAAGCCTTTGCAGACGCTGGCCTTGTTCGCAAAAGAAATCGGTGAAGGAAACTATCAAACGATTGATGAGGAATTCATCGATCTGGAGCTCCATGAACTGAAGACTACCATGAACGAGACCACAAAAAAACTCAAGCTGTACGACGCCGATCAGCGTACGTTCTTCCAGAACGCTTCCCATGAACTGCGGACACCATTGCAGATCATCAAGACAAATGCGGAAGGCATCGAAATCGGCATCATCGATGACAAAAAAGGTGCCATCGCGATCAAAAACGAAACCGACAAACTGGGCACACTTGTAGAGGATATCCTTTACCTGTCGCGCCTGGAGACCCGCTCTTCAGACCGATTGACCAGCACAAACGACATCCGCGAGACGTTGGCCTATACAGCTGAACGCTACGCCAGCGTCAGCAATCAAAAAAATCTGCAGGTGCTGTTCGACTTCCAGAAGGATCCTGTTCTGTTCCATTACGATGAGCGAGATTTTGAACGGGCTTTCCAGAATCTTATCTCCAACGCCCTGCGTTACGCAAAAGGCATCATTCGCCTGGGCTGCAAAGAGATAGACAACCGGATCATGATTACCATCTACAATGATGGCGAACCGATTTCCAAGGCAGACCTGCCACATATTTTCGACCGCTTCTACAAAGGCAACAAAGGCGTGCATGGCATCGGACTCTCCATCGTCCAATCGATCGTTCAGACCTACGGCGGACGCGTTGAAGTCATGTCCTCCGCAAAAGGAACAACTTTCACGATCATCCTGCCGCAACAACATACATCCAATTAATAGAATATGAGAACATGGACCGAAACACTGACCGCCCCCATAGGCCAGCGTTTCGGTCTCTTTTTGTCGTTAAATTCGGAACTCTTTCAACTTTACGCATCTTTCCGCTCATTTTGCTCCATTTTTGCAACAACTCTCTGCCCTGTTTACGGAGAATTGTTTCCCGAATCGGCATAGAATAAGGACATCAAGAGAAACAAGAAACGAGGTCGAGCGTTATGAGCGAAATATGCTACCGCAATGAATTCAAACATGAAATTTCCCAAAAGAACAAAGTCATCCTCACAAGTCGGCTGAGAAAGGTCCTGAAGCATGACGAGAATTCAGTAGGCAACAGCTACAGCATCAGGAGCCTCTATTTTGACACGATTTATGATGATGCTTATTGGGACAAAGAGGATGGCCGAAGTTACCGCGAGAAGTTCCGGATCCGTTATTACAACAATGACGCTTCCTTTATCCGCCTAGAAAAAAAAGTCAAGGACGGAGCAGTCGGTTACAAACAGAGCGCCTGCATCACGAAAGAAATTGCTGACCAGCTTATCAAAAAAAAATATGACTGCCTTGCTGATGCCAGTCACCCATTGCTCCAAGAGTTTTATGCAAAGAGCAAAAGCCAATGCATGGAACCAAAAGTAATCATCACTTATGAACGGGAAGCTTTCGCCTATGGCCCCGGGAACACGCGCATCACACTGGATTTTGATATGCACGCCAGCACGCAAGTATCCTCTTTCTTCCACGATGGCCGTATCGGAATCAGGGAACCCGGAATCGACTGCGTACTGGAAGTCAAATTCGACAATTATCTGCCGGGTTGGATCCAGAGTCTGGTGCAGACAGAAGAAACAAACAGCACCTCGCATTCAAAATACGTCATCGGACGACATTTAAACCAAATTTGAGAAAAGCGGAACGGGTTCGTTCAGCCCTGAAAGAATTTTAGGAAATCGTGCC
>NZ_JBAWAZ010000189.1:0-5558 GCF_049589555.1 Trichococcus sp. | reverse complement strand
CCTGAGGAAGTGCCTGAAAGCGAATTGTTGACGAAAATCGTATTCTTGGTGGAGTGAGAATACGCCAATCCCTATTTCAAAAAATGAGGCGATACTTATGACAGATGTAATGATCAACAAAGAAGTGGAAGCATTTTTTGCCGGGAAACCGGAAACCAAAGCTTTGTTCATGGCTGTGGAAAGGAAAATCCGGGCAATCGGACCCGCCATTATCACGGTGACAAAGACCCAGATTTCCTTCGCCACGCGGACGCAATTCGCCTGGGTCTGGATGCCGCTACCGACCGACAGAAAGCGGCCGCTGCACAGCTTGGTACTGAGCTTCGGCTGCGGGCGCCAGATTGTGCATGATCAGATTGTCGAAGCCATCGAACCATACCCAGGCCGATGGACGCACCATGTCATTATAGCGGAGGAAGCGGATCTGACGGGTGTCCTCGATGTTTGGCTGCTGGAAGCATATCGGTTCTCGGAAACGCGCGGACGCCAGCCTGCTTCAAAGATATAAGCAACCGCAAAACGAGAGTAAGGGGGGAGAACATTATGAGTGAGACACATCTGCACAGAGGTCGCCAGACTGTCAAATTAGGTTTGATCAAGGTAGTGCATGATCTTTTTCCGGAAGAGACGCTGAAGACATCCTATTCCATTTTGGAAGGGGTCTTCTGCAATCTGTACGGATCAATCTTGTCGACAAGGGAAGTGAAGCAGATCGAATTGAAACTGCGGGAATGGGTCGAAAAGGACAGCGCTATCGAGCTCCTGGATAAAGAGGGCGGCTATTACCATTATCAGGTGGGGGACATCATCGTGAAGGCTGTCTATCCGGCTTTCACGGAGCCCCACCTTGTCGAACCGTTCACGATCCTGCCGTTTTCCTACGGGTTCATCGTGGATTTCGGGGATATCGACAAGGGCAGCAATCGACCGCTGATTCCGCCTGTGCAGTTATCCCAAGCATTCGAAAAGAACCAGATCTGGATGGACAATATCAATATCGAGCTCGTCAATGACGTCAATGACTTTATCCGATCCGGGCGCACGATGAAATTGGTCAGCATCGCCGAAGCTCTGCACGAAAAGGAAATTTCCATCATCGCGGATGCCATCCTGCAGCACCGGCGCGCCTTGCGCCTGTTGCTCGTGTCGGGACCTTCCTCGTCAGGCAAGACATCCTTTGCCCAACGGCTGTCGACGCAGCTGGAAGTGAACGGGCTGAAGCCGATCGCACTGTCGTTGGATCATTATTTCGTTGATAGGGAGCACACGCCCCGGGATGCCGACGGGAAGTACGACTTCGACAGCATGGAAGCGTTGGATCTGCCATTGCTGAAGCAACAAATCGCGCAGCTTATCGCTGGTGAGCGCGTATCCGTTCCTCAATTCGATTTTATCACCGGCAAGCGGCTGGCCGAATACAAACCGATGCAGATCGGTCCGTCGGAGATCCTCATCATTGAGGGCATCCATGCGTTGAATCCGGAACTTGTCACCAGCATCAACCGCAACCTCATCTACAAAATCTACATCAGTGCACTAGGCGGCCTAAACATTGATCTTATGAGTCGGGTTCCGACTTCGGAAATCCGTCTGCTCAGGCGTTTGGTGAGGGATGACAAATACCGGGGAGTCACGCCGGAAAATACGATCCACCAATGGGACAGCGTGCGCCGCGGTGAGTACCAGAACATCTTCAAGTTCCAGGAAGAGGCCGATGTGATGTTCAATTCCAGCATGATTTACGAAATGAACGCCCTGCGTCCCTTCGCGGAAGAGGCGTTGGATAGAATTCCGGCGGACAGCCCTTATTACGATACGCGCGAACGGCTCCTGAATCTGCTGAGTTTCTTCGAACCGCTGGACGTCTCCAAAGTGCCGTTCAATTCCATTTTGAGGGAATTCATCGGCGGCAGCATTTATTACGATTGAGCCGAAAAAGGAAGGGCAGATGGAAATGAAGAGGGAGGAAATCATCGCGTGGCTTCTGGAAGGCGATCCAGCCATCCAATATCAGACAAGACGCGATCTGTTGCATGAAGACCCGGCTGCGTTGGCTGACCTGAGGAACAGGATAGCAAAGGAAGGATGGGGCTGCGCTTTTCTGGAACGGCAACAGCCTGAGGGGCACTGGGGACGTTGGTTTTATCAGCCGAAATGGACAAGCAGCCATTACACCTTGCTGGATCTGCGGAACCTCTGCATCCCGGCGACCCGGGAAATAAAAAAGGCGCTGGATCTCATCCTTGCTACCGTCATCGCCACTGATGGCGGCGTCAATCCGGCAAAAGGCATCGAGCAGAGCGATGTCTGCGTCAATGGCATGTTCCTGAACTATGCCTGCTATTTCGGGACGGAAGAAGACAAGCTCAGGACGGTGGTGGATTTCGTCATCAGCCAACAGCTGGACGATGGCGGCTTCAATTGCCGGCTGAACCGTTCCGGTGCCCGGCACAGTTCGGTGCATTCCACGCTCAGTGTGCTTGAAGGTATTCGGGAGTACGCTGCAGCCGGCTATGTTTATCGTTTGGATGAATTGAAGCGGATCGAAAGCGAAGCACAGGAATTCCTTTTGCGGCACCGTTTGTACAAATCCGACCACACCGGCGCAACCATCCATCCTAGTTTTTTGAAATTGGTCTATCCGCCTCGTTGGCGCTACGACATTCTGCGCGCGCTCGATTACTTCCAAAGTGTCCGTTACCCATACGATGAAAGGTTGCAGGATGCATTGGACGTTCTGAAGGAAAAGCGGCTGCCGGACGGACGCTGGAAAACGCAGGCCCATCATCCGGGCGAAGTGCATTTCATGATGGAAGAGGCCGGAAAACCGAGCCGATGGAATACACTCAGATGTCTGCGGGTATTGGATTTCTATCATCAGGCTGAAACAGCAAATGGAATTCGGGGATGATTTGGATGGAGCAAAAAGAAAAGGACAAGCTGCTCGAAAAGATTCAAGGCAAGCCTGGTCTGGAGGCATTCGTCAGGGAGGTGCTGCAGCAACCGGAATACATACCCGTGCTGTTTGCGATCATCAGGAACGATCCGGGTAGCGCAAAATTCTATTGCGAGAAGGTCATCCGCATCGTGAGCGAGCGGAAGCCAGAATGCGTCTATCCGTATTTCGAGGAAGTGGTGGCGCTGATTGAGAGCCCGAACAGCTTCAGCAAATGGGGAGCGATCATCACGCTGTCGAATCTGGCGGCTGTGGATACAGAAAACAAATTTGCCTCCGTCTATGAAAAGTATTTCGATTTGATAGATGCGGATGCAATGGTGACGGCGGCGAACGTCGTCGGAAATGCCTGGAAAACCATCCTGAGCAAGCCGGAATACGAACAGGATATTACAGGGCGGCTGATGCGTATTCCTGAAAACACCTATCTGCACAAAGGGGAACCGTCCCCGGAATGCAGGAACATCCTTTGCGGGCACGCGATCGATTGTTTCGACAAATACTTCGAGGTGGCCCATGACAAAAATGGAATCTTGGCCTTTGCGTCTGCTCAAATGCACAATCCCCGGAAGCAAGTAGCCAAAAAGGCTGTAGCTTTCCTGAAAAAGCATACGGAAGGAGCGTGATCATTTGGATAACCTTGATTATTTGGCACAGTCTTCAGAGCCTTGGGTTGTTTACAGGAGCATGCTGGACCTGCTGGGGATGCACGAAGATGACGAAAGCGTCATCGCGGTGAAGAAACAGATGCTGGGCCATCCGCTCGTGCAGGGGCTGATCAAGGAGCTGCAGGAATGGCCGGGCTTGGTTCTGAGCAGCCACAAGAGTGCCGGGCAGTTGTACCACAAGCTGGCGTTCCTTGCAGACCTAGGCTTGACGGATGCAGATGACGGCATTCCGCAAATCATAAACAGCGTTATGGCGCATCACTCCGAAGAAGGTCTCTTTCAGCTGCCGATGAACATAGCCCCCTCACATGGCGGAAGCGGAGAGGTGCAGTGGGCTTGGGCTCTTTGCGATGCCCCTTTGTTGCTTTATTCCGTCAAGAAGATGCGGAAAGCCGAGGAGCCCGAGATTATGAAAGCAGTGGCGCATCTGTTGGCTTTGCGGAGGGAAAACGGATGGCCTTGTGCAGTCTCCAAAGAACTCGGTAAATTCCGCGGCCCGGGAAGAAAGGATGATCCTTGTCCCTATGCCAACCTATTGATGCTGAAGCTGCTGGCTCTGTTTCCGGAATACGGGGATGGAGAGGATGCGCGCATCGGAGTGGAAACGCTGCTTGAGCTGTGGGAGCATAGCGAAGAGCGACATCCCTATATGTTTTTCATGGGGACCGATTTCAGGAAATTGAAGGCGCCCTTCATCTGGTATGACATTATGCATGTTGCGGAGGTGTTGTCGCAATATCAATTTGCGAGGTCGGATGAGCGTCTCCTGCAGATGGTGGCCTTCATCGATGCTAAAGCCGATCAGGAAGGGCTGTTCACGCCGGAATCGGAGTGGATGGCATGGAAAGGGTGGGATTTCGGTCAGAAGAAGCAGCCGTCTGTATGGCTGACTTTCTTGGTGTACCGGATCAACAAAAGGATGCAACAGGCCAAAGTGTAGGGAGGGTTGTCGATGTCTGAACCGAAAATGCCCGAAACCTGGCTCAGCTGCCGAAATCCGCAGGAATGGCATGACTGGCTAGCGCATAACCATGATCAAAAGGATCAAATCTGGCTGGAAATCAAAAAAGCCCACACTAAAGGCGAGGGCATCCTGCTCGCGGAAGCGGTCGAAGAGGCGCTTTGTTTCGGTTGGATCGACGGCAAGATGTACAGTCTAGATAAGGAAAGTTTCATCATTCGCGTCACGCCTCGCAGATCCGGAAGCGTGTGGTCGTTGGTCAACCGCAAGCGTGCTGAGGCTTTGATTGAGGCTGGCAGGATGACTGAAGCCGGTTTGGCGGCGATCCAGGCGGCGAAGGCCAGCGGGAAATGGCAAGCTGCCTATTCCTCGAAGGAAGTACCGGATCTGCCCGAGGAATTGGAGCAGGCATTCAGGGATGATCCGGCTGCACGCGAACATTTCGAAGCTTGGCCGACCGGCGAAAAGGCCCACTATCTTTTCTGGATCGCCCAAGCTAAACGTGCGGATACCCGCCAAAAAAGGATCGCCGAAACATTGGAATGGGCAAAAGCCAAAAAAAGCCATCCCCGTGAAGCGGATGACTGAGCTTGATGCGCATGTCATTTAAAGCAATTCCTGCGCCAATAAGGAATAGGTTTTGAGCCGCGCCTGTTGGGAATGCGGCATGCTGATGATCATCGCTTCGTCGAAACCGTATTGTTCCTGCAGATTCAGCAATGTTTCGGCTGCCTCTGTTGCGGTCCCGAGAATATGCGTCTTGCGGATGTCGTTGATGAGCTGCTTCTCGATTTCCGTCAGCGGGTAAGCGGCGGCTTGTTCGGGGGTCATCAGATGGTTGCGCATCATCCCGCGGTAGAGCTGCATCTTAAAAATCGCATACGGCAACTCTTCGAAGAGCGCTTCGTCGCGCGTGTCCGCCACGATAGCATGGAAAGCGACACTGATCTGTTTTTCAGGCATGGCCGCGGAC
>NZ_JBAWAZ010000188.1:0-3143 GCF_049589555.1 Trichococcus sp. | reverse complement strand
CATCAAAATAACGGCAGACAGCATCCCCGACATTCCGCGAACCGGTATGGACCATCACGCCCAAGAAGCCCTCTTCATCGGTTTGCAGTTCAATAAAGTGATTCCCGCCGCCGAGCGTCCCTGCTTGAAAATAGGCCTCATCCAATACATAGGCAAGCTCCTTGTTTGGCCCAACCTTTTCCTGTTCTTCCAGATACCAGGAAAACTGCCGGACAGCTTCGCTTGCTTGTTTGCGTTTGTGCTTCTCATAGCCGTTCGGAATGCTCCGCAGAATAGTGTTGACGATGGTCTGTGCTAATTTCCCATCTGGCGTTTCTTGCGTAATAAGGATTTCCGCGGGAATATTGGTTTGCACAAAAGCCATGCCACAACCGATATCGGCCCCGACTGCATTCGGGACAATCATCCCTTCAGCAGCCAAGATGCCTCCGATGGGCATGCCGTAACCGGCGTGGGCATCCGGCATGAGCGCGATGTGTCGGTAAGCAAATGGCAGATTAGCCAGGTTTTTGGCTTGTTCCAGACAAATCCGATCCAGTTGGCCTGTATGCTCAAGCCAAATTTTGATCGGCACTTTCTGTTCAGATGGTTCGTACAACGTGAACATATTTCATCTCCCATGCGTCGAAATTTGCATAACCAGTAGCGTACTCGCTGAATCGGCTGATTCTGCCAAAGCTTAGTTATCATCATTTTTTCGGTCGCAAATTATTGCAGCTCCATCATATTTACGAAGGCAGCCGGAACCGTAATGGTTTCTCCAAGGCTGGACTCGTAGCTGATCGTTCCAGCCGCCGTGCCATAAAATTTGATGAGGTCATTTTCCGAAATCCCGGATTCATTGATATTCGATTCGTATCCCAGAAAAATGACGGCCCCCTCCTTATCATCAACCGCAACCAGCATTTGTGAAGATCCCTCACCCTGCATCATTTGAATGACCCGACCCGACATCGCAATCATCTCAGAATTATAAGCATCGGGTGCCTGTGCTAATTGATCATAGGTGATATCCGTCCGGTAATTTGCGGGATCCTTGAGTTTTGCCTCTGCTTCAGCCTGAGCTTTGGCTTGAGCTTCAGCATTAGCTTTCTCTTCAGCCGCTTGGATGACCGCCGCTGCCTGTTTATCCGCCTCGGCTTGTTCTATGCTTGCTGCAGTCGCCATCTCTTCGAAGTTATCTATTGCAGTTTGCACTGCTGTACCGGATGCGTTTGTTTCCGCCGTATCCGTTCCCCTACCGAATGCAACCATCGTCCCGACCGCAACAATAAAAATCAACCAAAACCACCATTTTTTCAATAACAGCATTCCGTTTGCCTCATTGCTTGTCTTCTTTGCCATAAAATCCACCTCCCGTATTCTGTCCTCTTCCCCGCAGCTTTTTCCTAGGCAAGAAGTCGGTATTTCTTCTTTAATATGTACCTTTATTATACCCCCAAAGATCAAGCGAGCGGTATCATTCGCTATCCAGTATGGGCCAACTTATTAACCGAAATAAAAAAAGAAGCACTTGTCAGAATTCGACTCTGACAAGTGCTTCATTTATATTTGGATGGACCTGAGACAAAACTTCCGATTTCTCGGCCCTGATGACGTTATTTCAATCAGGAAGTCGCACGCAATAACTCTGCATCGCCGTTGTACGCCAATGCTTGCGCGCCTTCTTCGCCGGTGCTTACGCGGATGACATTTTCAACATCATAGACAAAGATTTTTCCGTCGCCGATATTACCTGTATATAACGCTTTTCTGGCAGTTTCGATCACTTGTTGGAGAGGCACGTTGCTGATCACGACTTCCACCCGGACTTTAGGCAACAGATCCGCATCGGTTTCTACCCCCCGGTAATAAGTCGTATGCCCTTTTTGCACGCCGTAGCCGAACACGTTCACAACCGTCATGCCGGTGATGCCGATGCCGTTCAAGGCTTTTTTCAGATGATCGAATTTGCTTTCATTGATCAAGATTTCAACTTTGGTCATTTTTTTCGTCTTATGTGCCTTGTTGCTCGGCATCGCTGTCGTGTGGTTTTCCACAAGAACGGCTTCATCCATAGCGACTACTTCTGCATCAAACTGCTTTTTCGGGGAGATGGCTGGAATGGCAACAGGTTCATGCGCACCAACAGCAAGGCCTGCAGCGCTGACTGAACCGTAAGCCGTTTCTCCATGCAAGGAATAGTCCAAACCGTCTTCCTCTTCCTCCTCAGAGGCTCTTACCGGCATAACCAGGCTGATCAGTTTCAGGATGACAAAGGAAACGATGGCTGAATAAGCAGTGACCGCAAGGATGCTGATGATTTCAGCGATCAGCAGGGCAGCATTTCCGTCCACCAATCCACCTGTAATATCCGGATTGATTGAGGATGTTGCGAAAATCCCGGCTGAGATTCCGCCCCAAATTCCGCCGACACCATGACAGCCGAAAGCATCAAGTGCATCATCATACCCGATTCTCTTTTTTAATTCAGTGACAGCGAAGAAACAAAGGATCCCACCGACGAAACCGATGAGCAGCGCTGAGAATGGGCTGACGTAACCGGCACTTTGCGTAATCGAGCCAAGTCCGGCGATGATTCCGCTGACCAAACCTAAAGCAGTCGGTCTTTTGTGCAGGACCCATTCGCACATCAGCCAGCTGAATCCAGCCGCAGCTCCTGATACAGTCGTTGTAATGAAGGCATTCATTGCAATGCCGTTGATGCTGAGCGCGCTGCCGGCATTGAAGCCAAACCAGCCGAATAGCAACAAGCCGGCGCCGATCATCGTCATCGGAATGTTATGCGGTCGGACAGAGTCTTTGTTGGTTCTTTTACCGACAAATATTGCAGCCACAAGCGCTGAAATGCCGGCGCTGACGTGAATGACCGTTCCGCCTGCGAAATCGAGAGCGCCCATTTCACGGATCCAACCGCCGTTGCCCCATACCCAATGCGCAATCGGGTCATAGACCAAAGTTGACCAGAGCAATACGAATGCAAGGTACGCCGGGAATTTCATTCTTTCCGCAACGCTTCCGGAAATGATTGCAGGTGTAATGATTGCAAAAGCCAATTGGAACATCATGAATAACTGATGTGGGATTGTCGGAGCATAATCTACAGGGGCGAATCCAACATTTTTAAGAAAAGCAAATGAAAA
>NZ_JBAWAZ010000187.1:0-1804 GCF_049589555.1 Trichococcus sp. | reverse complement strand
ACGAATCGGAGTATCTGCTGCAGTCGTTGTATTTCTATCTGGACTGAAACGTTTCAACCAAAACAAAAGAATCAAGGAAGCTGGCGGTTTTTCAACCTGACCTCCTGATTCTTTTTTCGCTCATGCCCAAAACCGCCTACCGCGAAAGATTGTAAATTCCTTTCAGGCGGACGTCCTTTTATAAATTATGGATCCTTTTTAGGTATTTATCAAACTGCGGCACCGTGAAGTCAACTTCGCCGCGATTGGCCGAATAGATAAAGCCTTTATGGATCAATTGCGCTCGCAACGGTGAGATGGCAGAGACGGGGCACTGCATCTGTTCAGCTTTTGCTTTTGTCGAACAAGGCAAAACGCCGCATTTTACCATCGCGATCATGAAATCCAGTTCCCGCGGCGTCGCCCTGTCGTGGCGCACTTTAAAGAAGCTTTCGTCCAAACTTTTCTCGAAGTTCGCATAGACATCGTCAACCATAGTGGCATCTATGACGCGTTTATCCACCGATACTTTTGCCCAAACTTGATTGCCGTATTCCTGCAGGAAATAGGGGGAGCATTCGGTTATTCGAAGTATTTTTTCGATCGCTTCATCACTGTAGGACACCCCCCATTTCTTTGCGGGTTCCTCCAGTGCCATTCTGGCCGCATTTTTTTCCAGAGATCCAATGGAAACGAATTTAAACAGCCTTTCAGCGTAGGATTTCACATCCCCGGCAATCTTGGCGATTTTCGGCAAGCCGGCCGCAAACACGATCAGCGGCAATGCTTTTTGGTTCACTCTATGTATCGCGGCGATCAGGGCTTCGAATTCATCATCCTTCATGTATTGGATTTCATCGATGAATAAAGCGACTCCGGATTCCTGTTTTTGCGCCAGTGTCCCCAGAGATACAAACAATTCAGTCAGGTCGTTTTCAAAATTCCCGGTATCGGATATGCCAACCGCCGAATCGATTTCTGAATCCATGCTGAGACTGACTTCGCCATCCTGCGAATATTTGAGGGAAAAAGCCTTCAGAATCGATAACGATCTGGAAAGGTGCTTCTTCAGTTTCGCTTTTACGCTCATTTGCTGAATCAACTTAAAAATATGAAGCGAAATACTGTTCTTAAAGGAACCACGCTCTGAAATTTCAAGATGTTCATACCGTATGTCTTCCTCATCGGCCATATCTTCTATTTTGTTCAGCAAAACCGTTTTGCCGACGCCGCGGAGACCGTAATAGACGACAGAGCGATAAAAATCGCCGTTTTTAATATAGAACAAAGCTTCTTCCGCTTCACGAATCGTATCCTCGCGACCAGCCAAATATTTGGGCGGTACACCCGCACCAGGCGTATAGGGATTCAATAACTTCTTCATTCCGATCCATCCCTTCTTGTGTCTTCTACCCATATTATATGCCTTATTCCGGTAAATACAATATTTTTCCGTTAAAAATAACCTATAAATACTTATAAAGTGAGTTGAATGGGTACTGTTATAGATCAGGTGCTGCAAATCTCCCACCCACACAAAACTGATCGCGACCGAATATCGGCCGGAGGAATGGCCAAACGCACTTACCGTTATTCTCTTGCTGAAACGCCAAAGCACCTTGAAACTGAAGAGCTTGATGCAAGGTTGGACGATTACTCCGACAAGTATGACTCGGTAATGAGATCATTGGCCGACAGGTACCAATGAACTATCTGACCGAAGAACAACCGATTCAGATCAATGCTATAATCATCAAAAGGTATACACCCAAAGAAAGGATAGGCATCAGAGAACCAGCAACGCTTCCAGGAATCACGTGAGAAG
>NZ_JBAWAZ010000186.1:0-15216 GCF_049589555.1 Trichococcus sp. | reverse complement strand
ACTTGCTCCACTTCAAGGATCGGCGTATATTGATCGCACTCAAGTTCCTGCCAATCCAGTTCATTGGATCGGTCGGCGTGGATTTTTCGGTAGGCGCCGCCGATTTTCAGTTTCAACGTATCGCGGATGTGGTCGTAGATGGAACGGTGGATGATGTCCTCCGTCAGGTCCTTCACCAATCCAGCCACATAGTAGGTGTTTTCAAGTATATACGGTTTGTCGTCGATGATCCGTAGCCGCTGCAGATGGTAGACAGGCTGATTATCTTCGAGCATTAACAAGGCTTGGATGGTCTTGGGAGGAAACATGATATCAAAAAGGATGATTTTGCTCTTTACAGCCTTATTCGGGAACTGTTTGGATAAGCCAGCATATTCATCTGCTTTGGAATCTCCGCTGTTCCAGAGGGCGCTCTTGATGACGAAGGTTCCGACACCCCGTTTGCGGAAAATAAGTCCCTCCATTGCGATCATGTCGATGGCTTTCTTTAAGGTCATCCGGCTGACGCCGAATTCTTCCGCCAGAGCGATCTGGTCCGGGAGCATTTCATCTTCCGCGTATTCGCCATCAGCGATGCGGCGCCGCAATTCATCCGCTATTTCTTCATATTTTTTCATTACTGTCGATCCTCCCGGAAATTACACGATTTCATTCCCCATTATACCGTAATGGCTAGACTTGAAACAAGTTAACCTTTACATTTGGCTGATTAAGGAAAGGCAAATGGCCCGAAGCAGTTTGCCTCGGGCCATTTGCTCGGAAAGATCAGAGAATGTAGTTTCCGGAATGAATCAGTTTAGTTTTTTGATTGCGCGCCTTGCAAGGGAGTGCGGTCAGATGCCTGCGTGTCTTCCTCGAAAGTTAGTGCCAAATTCGCTTTGTCGACAACCTTCAGGAATGGATACCACATCACTCCGACGATTACGAAGTCGATCAGTTGCAGCACGCCCCCCATAACGGAGTTGGTGGCCATCATACCGCTGAAGAATAACGGAACAGTCCACGGAACCGTTACGCCAGTTGGAGTAGGGAACAAACCGGATGCCATTGATAAGTAGTTTACGGTCGTTACGATTAAAGGTGTCAAAATCCAAGGGATAGCGATGGATGCGTTCAATACAATCGGTAATCCGAAGATGACGGGTTCGTTAACGTTGAACAAGCCAGGTCCGATCGCCAAACGACCGATGTCCTTCATTTGACGGCTCTTCATGACGAATGCCATCAAGATGACTACCATCAACGTCATACCGGAACCACCCAGACCGACTGTGAATGTTTCCATGAATGGCTTTGTGATGATGTGCGGCAGTGCTTCGCCAGCTTTAAAAGCATCCAAGTTTTCCAAAGCCAAGGTGTTCCAGATCGGATCCATGACGGAGTTGACGATGATTTGGCCATGTAAGCCGAAGAACCAAAGGATTTGCACGAAGAACAGAGAAACCAAAGTAGCAGGCAAGCTGCTTCCCAATCCGACAAGCGGTTTTTGGATGACTGTGTAGATGACATCATGCAAGTTTGTTGTAAAGACGCCAGAAACCAATGCATTAAGCATCAGGAAAACGGTGAGTGTAGAAATTGCCGGAATCAGGGCACCGAATGAGCGGGCAACGGCATCAGGAACACCTTCAGGCATTTTGATGACGATCCCTTTTTTGGTGATTCGCACATAAATCTCAGCTGCGATGAAGGCAGCCAACATGCCGATGAACATCCCTTTAGCGCCTAAGCGATCCAAAGAAAGGGCGCCGCTGACTTCAGCACCGTCTGCTGTTGTAAAGTTGAAGGGTGTCAAAATCAAGTAAGAAGATAATGAAACAGCTCCTCCGAAGATGCCATCTTCATCATAAGAACGGGTCAGGTAATACCCGATACCGAACGTGATGAAAATCGTCATGATGGACATGGTCGCATTTTGCCCGTTTCCGAACAGGCCGCCCAAAGTCCCTTTCAGATCATCGCTCCAGAACGGCAGGTTGTTCAATACAACGACGATCGAACCGAACATCGTCAGTGGGAAAGAAAGCATAAAAGCGTCACGCAATACTGCTAAGTATCTGTTTGAGCCGAGCTTGCCGGCAAGGGGAGTCAATTTTTCGGCTAAATTATCAATAAAATTATTCATTGGTCATTTTCCTCTCTTAGAAAACTTATGCGTCAAAACCATTGTTGTCTGAAACTTGTTTAAACCAGTAACCACTTTTCTTGATTGTGCGTTTTCCTTCTTCCGCCAGATCGACCGCAATGAACCCGTAGCGGTTTTTGTAGGCGTTTGTCCAGGACCAGTTATCCATGCACGTCCACATATGGTAACCTTTCACGTTGCAACCCTCCTGCAACGCTTGATGGACATATTTCAGATGATCTTGGACAAATTCGATACGGTAATCATCTTCGATCATGCCATCCGCGTTGATGAAGCGCTCTTCGCCTTCCACACCCATCCCGTTTTCGGAAATGTAGCAGGGCAGGTTTCCGTAGTTGTCACGGACGTTGATCAGGCAATCGTAAATGCCTTTTTCGTAGATTTCCCAGCCGCGGTATGGATTCATTTTGCGTTCCGGCCAGATGTAATTGTCGAAGTAATCATCCGGCATCGGCTTGTCGGACAAGCGTTCCGTGCTTTCTTTTTTCATGATGCGTCTTGGCTGATAGTAATTGATCCCCAGAATGTCGATGGTATTTTGTTTGATGAGTTCTAATTCCGATTGCGTATATTCCGGTAGGTAATCCAATTCCTTCAACAGCGAAACCAAATCTTCGGGGAAGGTGCCTTTGATGGCAGGGTCCAAGAAGGAACGGTTGAAGAAGGCATCAGCGAGACGGGCTGCCTTGACGTCTTCAGGATCATTCTCATTGCGCGGATAACTAGGCGTCAGATTGAGGATGATGCCGATTTGCCCGTCAAGGTTCATTTCATGATAAATTTTGATGGCTTTTGCGCTTGACAACGTTTCGTGATAAGCGACTTGAGCGGCTTTTTTCATATCCACGACACTAGGGTAGTGGAATTGGTAGAGATAGCCGCCTTCGACCGGAACAATCGGTTCATTGTGGGTGAACCATTTTTTTACGCGGTCGCCGAACAGTTCGAAGCAGATGCGCGCGTAATCCGCATAGGCATCCACGACTTCTTTGCTTTCCCAGCCTCCTTTCTGTTGTAATGACAACGGCATATCAAAGTGATAAAGATTCATGAAAGGTTCGATGCCGTTGGCCAACAGCTCGTCGATGTAACTATTGTAAAACGCCACCGCCTCAGGATTCACTGCGCCGATCCCATCCGGAATCAGACGGCTCCATTGAATGGAGGTTCGGTACGTCGTGTGTCCCGTTTTTTTCATGAGTGCTATATCTTCTTTGTAGCGATTGTATACGTAGGATGTGTCTTCAGGACCGACTTGATTGAAGAACAGCTCTGGGTTCTGTTTGTACCAATGATCCCAGATGCTGTCTCCCTTGCCGTCTCCGGCAACCGTGCCCTCTGTCTGCGGTCCGCTTGCTGCCGATCCCCACCAAAAACCTGCAGGAAATTCGTATTTCATCTAAACAACTCCTTTTCTATGTCTATACATAACTTCAAACAGAATTATACAAAACAAAAAAAGAAAATGCAATCGATTTCAAAGAAAAATATATATTTTTATTATTTCTCAATTATTTCCGCCTTTTAGCGAGAATTCGCAACGAGATTATGGTATAAAAAGAACAAACAGGTTTGGAGGAGATAGATGATGAAAATTGGAGTCATCGGTTTAGGCAACATTGCGCAAAAGGCGTATCTCCCGGTTATGGTCGAGATGCAGGATGAGGTGGAATGGCATCTGTGCTCGCGGAACAGAGAGAAGCTGGAAGCTGTTGGGGAAAAATTTGGCTTCCAGCATTTGTATACTTCGATTGAGGAATGGTTGGACAGCGGCATCGAAGCTGCTTTTGTGCATGTAGCTACCGCTGCCCATGCGGAAATCATCCGCAAGTTGCTGGAGAGCGGCATTTCGGTTTATGTGGACAAGCCCATCAGTGATGATCCGAAAGAGACAAAGGAACTGATCGAGTTGGCGGACGCTAAGGGCTTGCTCCTTACTGCTGGCTTCAATCGCCGTTTTGCTCCGATGGTGGAACGGTTGAAAGGGATTCCTGACAAAAAGATGATCCTGATTCAGAAGGATCGCGTGAAGAATGTTGAGCCGGTCCGCTTCGCCGTCTACGATTTGTTCATCCATATCGCGGATACCGCTTTGTACTTGTTGGATGATGAGGTGGTGTCGGTGCAATCGCATCTGGTCGAAAACGAAGGGGAATTGAAACGGCTATGGCTGATGCTCGAAACGAAGAGCACCACTTGTTTCGTTTCGATGAACTATGAAGCGGGAGCCAATCAGGAAGTCATGGAAGTCCAAAGTCCTGAGGGGATCGCGCGCGTCCTGAATTTGACCGATATGACCATCGAACAAAAAAATGGCAAGCAGCAAATTGCTTTCGGCGATTGGGAAGGGACGCTCCGCAAAAGAGGATTCGCACCGTTGATCGCTGCGTTTGTTGAGGGAGTAAAAAATCATGAAAATCCAGTCTCCACAGAATCAAGCTATCTGAGCCACTCGCTGTGCGAGAAAATACTCGCCGACAACGACTTCGGAAACAAGCCAAACGAATAGAATGGGGTTATTGTAGGTACAAATTACGTGTTTTTGTTAATTTGTTCGTACACATCTGGTATAATGTAAATCAGCAAGGCATAGGATCATCAAATGGAGGTGAAGGATGACAAAAGATATGACTGCCGGCAGTCCTCTGAAGCTGCTCGTGCTGTTCTCGGTTCCGATGCTGATAGGGAACATATTCCAACAAGTATATAGCTTAGCGGACACAATCATCATCGGCAGGACATTGGGGGTGGACGGACTGGCGGCCATCGGTTCGGTAGGTGGGGTGCTCTTCTTTATCCATGGATTCGGAGTCGGGGTCACTTCGGGTTTAGGGATCGTCATAGCGCAGCGTTTTGGCACGAAAAATGAGGAGCGGATACGGAAGAGCATCACAGTAAGCGTCTCGATAACACTCATCATGACTGTCCTCATAACCCTCCTGAGTGTTTTTTTCGCTGAAGATATCCTGTTGTACATGGATACGCCGGCAGAAATAAGCCAGGAAGCCGAAGCCTACTTTTTGGTTTTGATGTGGGGTTCGGTGGCGATCATGGTATTCAATTTGCTGAGCAACATCCTGCGTTCGCTGGGTGACAGCAAACTGCCACTGATCATCCTGGTGATTTCTTCCATATTGAATGTGGCATTGGATTATGTGTTCATTGTCGGGTTTTCTATGGGGGTCGCAGGAGCGGCGCTGGCGACTGTTGCGTCGCAATTGTTCGCCAGTTTTCTCTGTTTCGTATACATAAGGAAGAAAATGGCGATTCTGCGTTTCTCCAGAGAAGATTGGCACATGCAGCCTACGGACTTCTCGTTGCCGTTGAAAATTTCGCTCCCTATCGGTCTGCAAGCCTCCATCATTTCGATCGGGTTGATTGTATTGCAGAAAAGTCTGAATGGATTTGGCCCGGAAGCGGTCGGTGGATATGCCATCGCCCAAAAATTGGACATCATGGCGACGCTGCCGATAGCCTCCATTGGTATCGCGATGGCGACTTTCGCAGCCCAAAACTATGGAGCGGGGTTGTACTCGCGTATTTGGGCAGGCGCCCGCATCAGTTTGCTGCTGTCTTTTGTCTACAGCATCCTGTTGGGAGGAGCGCTTTTGTTCTTCGGGACGGATCTCATCCGGCTGTTGTTCAATCAGAATGATCCGGCCGTATTGGCGTATGCGCATACGTATTTTGTTGCCACGGCCAGCTTCTATCTTGTATTGACGACGTTGATCATCTTGCGGTATACGCTGCAAGGGGTTGGGGACAACGCTGCGCCTACCTTTGGGGGTGTGATGGAGATGGTCGCACGCATCCTCGTTCCGTTGGGATTTTCCGGTCTGCTAGGCTACCAGGCTGTCGCCTTTGCCAATCCCATTGCTTGGGCGGGGGCTGCCGTTCCTATGATGTACGCTTATCGTCAGTTGAAAAGAAAATTGACTTTATTGGAAGAGAACAGATGCAAGGAAGCCGACGGTGAGCGATTGGTTGAATTGTCGGATTGATAATCCATTATTGCTGCATATCTAAGTTAATAAACCGATATAAACCGATTCGGAATATGTTATAATAAGATTAAATCATGATTGTAAAAGTTGGTTGAGGAGTTCAATACTAGATTCACTATCTTGAGGAGGAAAAAAATGTTTGATCAAATTGATGAGTTAGCAGTTAATGCAGTACGTACACTTAGCATAGACGCCGTACAGAAGGCCAATTCAGGGCATCCTGGTTTGCCGATGGGAGCCGCTCCGATGGCCTACGCGCTTTGGACAAAACATTTGAAAGTCAACCCTAAGAACAGTTTGTGGGCAGACCGTGACCGTTTCGTATTATCGGCTGGACATGGGTCATCCATGTTGTACAGCTTGTTGCACTTATCCGGATTCAATGTGAGCCTGGACGACGTGAAGAACTTCCGCCAATTCGGCAGCAAGACACCTGGACACCCGGAAGTGCATGACACGGACGGCGTGGAAGCAACAACTGGTCCTTTGGGCCAAGGGATCGCCAATGCGGTCGGTTTCGCGATGGCGGAAGCGCACTTGGCTGCTACCTACAACAAAGAAAACTTCCCTGTTGTGGATCACTACACTTATTTCCTGAACGGCGACGGCGATCTGATGGAAGGCATCTCCCATGAAGCAGCCAGCTTGGCTGGCCACCTGAAATTGGGCAAACTGATCGGTTTGTATGACTCCAACGATATCTCCTTGGATGGACCGACTTCGAAATCATTCACTGAAGATGTAGCTGCCCGTTTTGAAGCCTACGGTTGGCAACATATCCTGGTGAAGGACGGCAATGATCTGGAAGCCATCTCCAAAGCCATCGAAGAAGCGAAAGCTGAAACCGAAAAACCAACTTTGATCGAAATCAAAACCATCATCGGCTTTGGTGCTCCTGACGCTGGAACGCATAAAGTGCATGGCGCTCCCCTTGGAGCGGAAGGCGTTTCCTTCGCTAAAGCGGCTTACGGCTGTGCGGACGAAGCTTTCTGCGTACCGGCTGAAGTGACAACCCGTTTCGACGAAACAATGGTTGCAGAAGGCCAAAAAGCGGAAGCGGCATGGACAGCGATGTTCAACGACTACAAAGCAGCTTATCCAGAATTAGCGCAACAATTCGAAGCTGCCATCGAAGGTAAATTACCTGAAGGCTGGCAAGACAAACTGCCGACTTATGAAGTGGGTAGCGCAGCCAAAGCTAGCCGTGTGACCAGTGCTGAAGCAATCCAAGCATTGGGTGAAGCTGTACCTTATTTCTGGGGCGGTTCTGCGGACTTATCTTCTTCAAACAACACAATGATCAAATCGGCAAGCGATTTTGAGCCGGGCAACTATGCCGGCCGCAATATCTGGTACGGTGTGCGCGAATTCGCGATGGCCGCTATCATGAACGGCATCGTTCTGCATGGCGGAACCAGAACGTATGTAGGAACATTCTTCGTCTTCACTGACTACTTGCGCCCAGCAATGCGTTTGGCTGCCATCTCGCACTTGCCTGGCACTTACGTGATGACGCATGACTCAATCGCGGTCGGCGAAGACGGCCCGACGCATGAGCCAGTGGAACACTTGTCCAGCTACCGCGGCATGCCGAACTTGACGGTTCTGCGTCCGGCCGACGGCAATGAAGTCAGTGCTGCATGGGAAATCGCAGTGTCTTCAGCGGACAAACCAACGATGTTGGTGCTGACGCGCCAAAACTTGCCTGTTTTGGAAGGCACAAAAGAAATGGCCCGTGAAGGCGTGAAGAAGGGTGCTTACGTGCTTTCTCCACAACAAGGCGAAACGCCTGCCGGCATCCTGATCGCAACCGGTTCGGAAGTGAGCATGGCTGTGGAAGCGCAGCAACAATTGCGTGAAGCTGGAGTGGACGTCTCTGTTGTCTCCATGCCGAGTTTCGATCTGTTCGAAGCGCAGGATGCTGCCTACAAAGAAACAGTCTTGCCTGGCGCAGTCCGCAACCGCATGTCCATCGAAATGGGCGCGACCTTCGGCTGGGAACGTTATGTCGGCTTGGATGGATTGGCTTACGGCATCGATACTTACGGCGCAAGCGGCAACGGCAACGTGGTAATGGCGGAATATGGCTTCACTACTGAAAAAGTGGTTGCAGCCTATCAAGCGAAGTTCGCAAAATAAACTTCTTTTAGACTAGTCAATGTCAAAAAAAGCTGTCATCTGTTCCGTTTGGGAGCGGGTGGCAGCTTTTTGTGTCCTGATGTGCCCGGTATGTTTCAAAATAGAAATAGATTTAAACAATGGACAGATCTAAAAGTTCCGTAAAGTGCTCTATGATTTTGACATGATTAACGATAAAATGGGAAGTATCATATACTCGTAAGTTCAGCTTCCTTTGACCGGAAAGTTTAAGGAAGAGGAGACCGGAATGCGCCATGGAGGGGATACACCAGTGAAAACCGTTCAAGTGAAAGATGTCGTCTTCAACGAAGGCAGGCCGAAAATCTGCGTGCCGTTGGTAGGGAAAACAAAACAGGAAATCATTAAGGAAGTCAAAAGGCTAGAAAACGTTGCTTTCGATCTGGCGGAGTTGCGCATCGATTTTTTCGAAGATGTAGAGCATCCCGAACAGGTCGGGGCATTATTGTCTGAAATCAACAGCATCTACAAAAAGCCGTTGTTGTTCACGTTCCGAACAAAAAAAGAGGGCGGAGAGCGCGAGCTGAGTCTGAAAAGCTATTTTGCATTGAACCGTTTCGCGATCCGGAGCGGATTGGTGGACATGGTCGATCTCGAACTGTTCAGTTCTGAAGAAGAAGTGAACAGATTGATTGCCGAAGCGAATGATAAAAATGTGAAAGTCGTTCTGTCGAGCCACGATTTTTTCCGTACGCCCCCTAAAGAGGAAATCGTCGCAAGATTGGTGAAGATGCAGGAACTCGGGGCGGATATCACGAAGATTGCGGTCATGCCGCAAAGCGAGGAAGATGTCCTGACGCTGCTGGCGGCGACGTTGGAAATGAAAAAAGCGAAAGCTGACCGCCCGTGCATCACGATGTCGATGGGCAAATACGGCGTCATTTCGCGGTTGGCAGGAGAACTGTTCGGTTCGTGCCTGACTTTTGCGGCGGCAAAAGAGATTTCCGCACCCGGCCAGGTGTCTGTCCGCGATGTCCGTTCCATCCTGGAAATTTTAGCGTTGGATTGAGAGCCAGCGGACGGAGCAGAGCGGTTCGGAACTTTCGGATTTCCGCTCAGCTCCGGTGAAGCTTTGCTTGCCGGAGCACGCCGGTCGTCATCTGCCGCAACTACGGCGAGAGCTTCCTCATCGGAGAAGGCAAGCAAAAATGTGGGCCGTACTCCTACGAAGACTCCGTTCGCCGGAGTTCACATTTTTTTTTCGATTGGAGAACAAATGGAGAAGAACAGCAAAAAGGCCACCATCAAAGGTGGCCTCTTTCTGTGTCCTGGTATCCAGAACGATTCAATATACGCTCAACTTCTAGGTTTGAAGCTGCTCACTTTCAATAAAATTTGGTTGATGCCAAGCAGCAGTTCGTCCGTCAATTCGATATCAACCGACTTGATGTTATCCTCGATCTGTTCCGGACGGCTGGCGCCGATGATGGCGGAGCTGACGCCGGGTTGGCGCAGAATCCAGGCCAGAGCCAGTTGAGGCATGGTTATTTCCAATTCATGCGCGATGGCTTCGATTTCCCCGACTGCTTCCAACAGGGACTCGTTTTCCAGATACTTTTGCATCGTGCTGTTCAGCTTGCTGTTGGCGGCACGGCTGCCTTCCGGAACTTGTTGGCCGGATTTGTACTTGCCGGTCAGGATGCCTTGTCCCAATGGGGAAAAGACGACTTGGCCCATGCCGTTGGCGACGGAGACGGGGAGCACATCGACCTCGATATAGCGCTCGATCATATTGTAAATCGGTTGGTTGGAAACGAGTGGCCGGAAATTATGCTGTTTTGCGATCTGGTGGGCTTCCTGGATTTTGTCGGCTGGCCATTCGCTGACGCCGGCATAAAGGATCTTTCCTTGACGCTGCAGATCATCGAGCGCCCAGAGCGTTTCCTCCATCGGGACGCTCGGATCGTAACGGTGACATTGGTAAAGGTCCAGATAATCCATATCCAAGCGTTTCAGGCTGGCGTCGCAGGATTCGATGATGTGTTTGCGCGACAAGCCCCTGTCGTTCGGGCCGTCACCCATCGGGAAATAGACTTTGCTGGCGACGACCAAACTGGAGCGCCGATAGTCCTTCAGCACTTTTCCGAGCACAGTCTCAGCAGCGCCCTTTTCATAAACGTTGGCTGTGTCGAAAAAGTTGATGCCTGCTTCATATGCCGTTCGGATGCACTCCTCCGCTGTTTGATCCGCTACCGATTTTCCGTACGTCAACCAACTGCCCAGTGCGATTTCGCTGACGCGCAAACCACTTTTTCCTAGATTCCTGTATTTCATCCATTCGTCCTCCTTGATTCATTTAATCCGACTTTGACGATTTGCAGAATAGTTTTATATCCTTATCATAAGCCACAAAAATGAAATCGCCAAAGGAAAAGGCCACCGAATCGAAAGAAATGGAAGCGCTGTGATTATTTTTGTATTAACTACAAAAAAAGGTATACTTGATGTAAGGAATATTGTCGAAAACAGAAAGGATGGTGTCTGTAAATGACGAACATAGACGAACATACAATGGCGTCTCTGCAGAGGGAAAATGCCAATCGGATGGTGGCGTTGCCGGATGGCAGCATGATGCCGCAAGTGGGGCAAGGAACATGGTATTTGGGGGAAGATCCTGAAAAAAGGCAAGAGGAAATCGAGGCTTTGCGTTTAGGTGTGCAACTGGGCATGACCCTTATCGATACAGCTGAAATGTATGGGGACGGGAAGTCGGAGCACTTGGTGGGTGAAGCGATCAAAGGCATCCGCGACCAGGTTTACCTTGTTTCCAAAGTGTATCCCCATCGGGCCAGCCGGAATGAAATTTTGGCTGCCTGTGCCGAGAGTTTGCGCAGATTGGATACGGACCATTTGGATCTCTATCTGCTGCATTGGCGCGGAAGTGTGCCTTTGTCGCAAACGATAGCCGGAATGGAACAGCTGAAGGCGGAAGGGAAAATCGGCAGATGGGGCGTTTCCAATTTCGATATCCATGATATGCAGAATCTCTTGTCGATGGAGCACGGGAACCAATGCCAAGTCAATCAGGTCTTGTATCATTTGGGCTCCCGCGGAATAGAGTACGATTTGCTGAAATGGCAACGGGAGCATAACATTCCGATCATGGCCTACTCGCCTTTAGCTCAAGGAGGCCGCTTGCGCGGGCAATTGTTGGAGAGCGAAGAAGTGCAGCGCATCGCCAAAAAACACGGTGTCGAAGCGATCCAGATCATTCTGGCGTGGTGTATCATCCAGCCGGACGTTGCAGCGATACCGCGATCTTCCAACCCTGAGCACACGTATCTCAATGCCCAAGCTTCCAAAATCCGTCTGGATGACGAAGATCTGAAACTGCTGGACAAAAGGTTCCCGGCACCCGCTCGCAAAACGGCGCTGGATATCCTTTGAGGATGAAACAAACTGTTTCATTTCTGAAACGAAAATCATAATAGGGAACCTGCAATCAAAATGTAAGGGGATTCTCCGGATGCGCCGGGGTTGTGCTATCATAAACTCAGGAAGCGAAAAGCCCTTTCACGGACGCTTGGAATGAAAGCCTTTCCTGACCGGGTGTTGAGGACATTAGCCGTTTTTGCCAGGGAATGCATTGTCACGACAGAATTTTTGAGCCGGCTGAGCCGGAAAGCAAAAAAGTAACCAAAAATAGGAGGAAGCATGCATGTCGAAAGAAGCTTTGAAGATTGTAACGATTGGTGGAGGTTCCAGTTATACACCGGAATTGATTGAAGGATACATCTTAAGAAAAGATGAATTGCCTATCAAAGAAATTTGGTTGGTGGATATCGAAGCAGGTAAGGAAAAACTGGAGATCGTCGGCGCAATGGCGAAACGCCAAGTCGAGGCGGCTGGTTTGGACTGGGAAGTCCACTTAACATTGGATCGTTTCAATGCTTTGAAAGATGCAGATTTCGTAACGACGCAATTCCGTGTAGGTTTACTGAATGCTCGTATCAAAGATGAGCGCATCCCATTGTCCCATGGTGTTTTGGGTCAAGAAACCAATGGTGCAGGCGGTATGTTCAAAGCTTTCCGTACGATTCCGATCATCGGCCAGATCATTGCGGATATGAGAGTGCAATGTCCGGATGCATGGTTGATCAACTTTACGAACCCTGCAGGTATGGTGACTGAAGCAGCCATCAAACATTTCGGTTGGAAGAAAACAATCGGCCTATGCAATGTTCCGATCGGACACCGCAAAGTCGCAGCAGAAAAATTAGCGATTCCTGAAGATGAATTATTATTCAAATTTGCCGGAATCAACCACTTCCACTGGCACCGTGTCTGGGATGACAAGGGCGCTGAACGCACAGATGAAGTGATCGATATGGTTTACGGACCGCAAAAAACCGAAGATGAAAACCATCTGAAGAACATCCACAGTGCGCAATTCCACTATGAGCAATTGAAGGATCTGGGAATGCTTCCTTGCGGATACCACCGTTATTACTATATCGAAGATGAAATGTTGAAACATTCCATCGAAGAGTTCGAAAAAGGCGAAACGCGTGCGCAAGTCGTCAAGGCAACTGAAACGCGCTTGTTCGAGCTTTACAAAGATCCAGCTTTGAACTACAAGCCGGAAGAATTATCGCAACGCGGCGGTACGCACTACAGCGATGCAGCCTGCGAAGTGATCGCGTCGATCCAAAACGACAAACGCACGGACATGGTCGTATCAACAGCGAACAACGGTACGATCCAAGATATGCCTTATGATTGCGTCGTAGAAGTTTCCGCCTTGATCACAGCCCATGGAGCAGAACCATACAACTGGGGCGAAATGCCTTCAGCGGCCCGTGGCTTATTGCAAGGCATGAAAGCGATGGAAGAAACAGTCATCCGTGCAGCCATCACAGGCAGCTATGGTGCGGCATTGCAAGCATTCACAATCAACCCGCTTGTGCCGGGCGGTACAACGGCTAAGACTTTGTTGGATGAATTATTGTATGCACACAAAGAGCACTTGCCACAATTCGCAGAGAAAATCGCTGAAATCGAAGCAAACCAACCGGAAACAGTTGCTTACGTCGATGAATTGATGAAATCAAACTAAAAAACAGATAGCATAAAAAGAGTGGCTGCCATTTCGGGCAGCCACTCTTTTTTGTTGTTAAACTCCGGAGAACGGAGGCTTCCCCGGAGTTCGCCCGACATTTTGGTTGTGTTCTCCGATGAGGGAACCTTCGCCGTAGTTGAGGCGGATCATCACCGATGTCCTCCGGCGAAGGTGGCCTGGCCGGAGCTACGGCCGAATTCCGCCGCTGTTCTCCGGCTAGGCGGATCATCACTCTCTTTTAGTCCTCCAACACCATGATGCCGACTCCGAGCAGACCGGGTCCGGTGTGGACACCCAATACCGGGGAAATTTGACCTTCGGCGTAGATTTTGGCGCCGGCGACCAGATCCTTCAGCTGTTCTTTCATAACGAGCATCTCTTCGTAGGCATCCCCATGGCAAATCGACAAGTAGTAATTTTTGTGCTGACCCAGTTTTTCGCGGGTCATATCGATCAGTTTCTGGATGCTTTGTTTGCGGCCGCGCACTTTTGCGACCGTATCGTAGATGCCTTCTTCGTTGCAGGAGATGATCGGTTTGATGTTCAAGGCGCTTCCCAGGATCCCGGAGACTTTACCGATGCGGCCGCCTTTCATCAGGTACTCCAAGGTGCCGACTCCGAACAGGATGGTGGACTTTTTCACGGCTGCTTGTGTTTTCGAAACGACTTCATCGAACGGAAGTCCCGCTTCGATCTGCTCGGCAGCGTAAAGCGCCACAAATCCTGAGGCGATGGCGATATTCAGCGTGTCGATGACGACGATCTGCATATCCTGGATATCGTCCGCCAACAATTTGATGGCTTGGCAGGTGCCGCTCAAGCCGCTGGAAATGGCGGATACGATCACTTGATCGAAGCCGTCCGCCTTGATCTTGGCGAAAGTTTCGGCAATCGTTTCCGGCAAAGGCAGGCTTGTCTTCGGAATCTCTTCCTGGAATCTTTCGTAGACCTGCTCCGGTGTGATGTCGACCCGATCGCGATAGCTCGCATCTTTATAATTGATCATCAGCGGCAAGGTGTAGATATGGTATTTGTCGAGCAGCTCCTGCGGAATATCGTTGCAGGAATCGGCCAAGACGGCAATGGAATTAGCTTTCATCATTAGTATTCTCCCCTTTATTGGATGCGTGACTGACGCCATCGACCAATATGATTTTTTGTGTCAATAATTTCGAAGCAAGCGACAGCGTGATCATATTCAAAGCGATGTTTTCGCTGTGGATATCCTCCAAGGTATAGGTGAAATGCTCTTTCTTGTCGAGATCGCGGAAGAGCATCCGGAAGGCATACTCCAATTCCTGGCAGAAGGTGTCGTAGGCGATCTGGAATCCGCGGATGGAGACTTGCAGTTCCAGGCCTTTTTTCACCTCTGACAACGGCAATACCTGCTTGAGCAAAGTGATGACGATCAATTGGGCGATGTGGGTTTTGAAATATTTCTTTTTCTCTGGTTTATCGATCAGCTGCAGTTTTACGTAATTATTGATCATAGCCGGTGTGATGATGCGCTCTTCCTGGGTGGCGTTCAGGAAACTCAATTGCTTTTCGATGATGGCGATCACTTGGTCGCTGTAGAGGCCAAAATCAGGCAGCTCGTCAAATCGGATGAACGTCAAGTCGAGCAGCTGTTGCTGATATTCTTCCAATTCTGGTTTAAGCTTCACGGGAAAACCTGCTTTCTGAACTAAAGAAAATTTAATCTAGTTTTCGATACTAGATGTAATGCTTTTGGTTACTAGATAAATGTACCAGTATTCGACAGAAAATTCAATTCCGAAGGCTCGGCGCTGATAGGATAAGACTATTAAAAAAAGAAGCCATTTTCAGGCTTCTTTCCAGTCATCATATTC
>NZ_JBAWAZ010000185.1:0-4301 GCF_049589555.1 Trichococcus sp. | reverse complement strand
ATCCGGTTTGGCCAATCGGCTCAACAAGCTGATTTCGCCGAAGTTGCTCATGCCCATTTCAAGCACCAACACTTCAGTGTCTTCCGGCATCTCCAGAATGGTCATCGGCATGCCGATTTCATTATTGTAATTGCCCTCCGTTTTGTGGACACGGAACCGGGCGGACAGGACGGCAGCAGTCATGTCCTTGGTGGTCGTTTTCCCGTTGCTGCCCGTGATTGCGACCACTTTTGGTTGGATCATATTCAGATAGGCTTCCGCCAATTTTTGCAAAGCCTCCAGCGTGTCATCCACGAGAATGACGGCAATATCTTCAGGCGCTTCCCCTGCTTCACGGCTCCATAAAGTTGCTGCCGCTCCGTTCTTGATTGCCGATTGGACATAATCATGACCATCCGTTTCCCCCTGCAAAGGCACAAACAAACTGTCGGGCGTTGCTTTACGGGAGTCGAAAACAACAGTATTTATTTCAGCAAAGCGATTAGCCGACGTATAGTCGATCGCTTCGACAGCTTTCACAACATCGATGATGCGTAATGGTTTCATATTTGGTTCCTCATTTCCAATTATTTCTCAGAAGCCCGATCTAAAAAAGGCCGTCCTTCCCTGGGTTCGCAGCAAGCATTCCATGCTTTTGGTGCTGCTGACGATCAGGGAAATCACGGCCTTTCATTCTTTATTCTACAAATTGATAGGATAGTTTTTCTTCATGGCGTTTCAAAGCCAACTGGATCAACTCTTCCACCAGATCACTGTACTTCAATCCTGTGTGTTCCCAAAGCAACGGATACATGCTGCGGGAAGTGAAACCAGGTAAAGTATTGACTTCATTGATGTAGATTTCATTATTTTTGGTCACAAAGAAATCACAACGGCTCAAACCGCTGCCGTCAAGCGCTCGGAAAGCGATCGTTGCATAATTCTGCAATTTGGCAGTGATTTCTTCCGGTAATTCAGCCGGAATCTGCAGCAATACTTCTTCATTGCCGTACTTCTCTTCGTAGTCATAGAAATCTTTGGTTTTAACGATTTCACCGGGTACGGAGGTATGAACATCGTCATTTCCCAATACCGCGATTTCGATTTCACGGGCTTCGATGCCTTGTTCAACGACCACGCGACGGTCATAGCGGAAAGCCGTTTCGATCGCTGCGGTCAACTCTTCAAGATTCGTAGCTTTAGAAATGCCGACGCTTGAGCCCATATTGGCTGGCTTTATGTACATCGGATAAATCAGGCTGCCTTCGCATTGGATGAAGATCTTCTCGCGGTCATTTTTCCAGTCGTTACGAGTAACGGCCACGTAAGGCACTTGCGGCAACCCTGCTTGTTGGAAAAGATGCTTGCTGACGATTTTGTCCATTCCGCTGGCGCTGGCAAGGACACCACAGCCGACATACGGCATATTCAGGACTTCAAAAAGCCCTTGCACCGTTCCATCTTCTCCGTTGGGGCCATGCAATACGGGGAAAATGACAGCATCCTCAGACTGGATGTCTGCAGGGGAAATAAGTTCGCCGTAGGATTTGCCATCTTGCGAATCAGCAAAACGCTTCTCGGAACCCGGCTCTAAATAAAGGTTCTCAGAGAATGCCACCGGTTCAGAAAGGGATTGCCCTTGAATCCATGCGCCTGCCTTGGTGATATAGACGGGCACAACTTCATAATAGTTGAAATAGATCGCCTTTATGATTGAATGTGCTGTCAGGATCGAGATATCGTGCTCAGCGCTCTTTCCGCCGTAAATCAAATAAATTTTCATCGAGAAATCCTCCGAATTTTTTGATAACTACCTTAATCAAGAAACATTGTACCATATTTATTTTTTACCTAAAACGATTTTTGTGAAAAGTGGCTTGGCCGCCCTCTTGCCGGGGCCAAGATAGCTGATTCCGGCTCAATGGATACAGAAAAAGCCTAAGTTCCGGCTTAGGCTTTCAATCAAAGTCTATGTCTATTTTCCACTCATTGCGTTCCATGTCATAACAGATGGTGCCCACCGAATCCTTTTCGTTGAAACGGCCGCCGATACTGGCGTAACGGTCTTCCGCGATGAACAATGGGATGCAGTATGTATTTTCTTCGACGCTCATCTGCCTGAAGGAGATTACGGCTCCTTCTTTGAAGATCGGAATGAATTCCTTCACGCGTTCGATCGGGAATGGCGCAATTTCTTTGTCTTTCTGATAAAAGCGCTTCTTCTCATTCACTTTTTCCTTCAACTTGACGGTGATGGCTTCGGCGAACAGCTCATGGAATTGCTCCAGGTAGCGATAGTACATTTTTATGAAGCCATTCGGCAACGTGAGGTAGATGTAGTTGTTTTGTAATTTATAATAGAACGGTGAGTGCAGGTGCGTATGCGCATGGGCGATATACAGGATCTCGGATATTTCGATCGGGGTGAGGAGATGCAACATATCCACATTCACAAAATCAATCCATTTTCCCATAGCGGCTTGATTGTCCGTCCCTTTTTGGAAGAACGCTTTTACGTTTTCTTGGCCTTTAATCACCTGAAAACCGGTATGATTATCATATGTTCCAATACTTTTTCTTCCGTCCACCAACAACAAGTTTTCCGGAAGCTTCCGGGCTAACTTTGTATAATCCTTCACCGCTATCCCTTTGCTCAAAACATAATTGCTGACTGTTTCATAATGAACATATAACATATCTTCGCTCATGAATGATCCCCCCCTTTCCGAAATATCCCTTATTATCATTCTACTACGTGCAAAACCGATTAAGGTATCAGTACCATGTTAATATTATTACAAATCCGTATCTTTTACAAAGATAATTTGCCTTTTTCCCCTATTTTTTTTCATAGCAACAAATTGAAAGGGTTTTCACATCAGAAACCGAACTTTATTTGTACAATTTGCATAAAATGTCCGAAAAAAAGAAGCTATTTACATAGCTTCTAATCGTTTGATTCGGTTTGCCGTTGAAGGGTGGGTCGAAAACAAGCCATCATTTTCTGCTTCGCCCTCCTTCATCCGTTTGAAAGGATTCACAATATAGAGCGAGGCACTGGCTGCATTCGCTGCCTCCATCGGGTCGCTTGTCGCTATTTTGATTAAAGCGGATTTCAGCCCTTCCGGATTGCGTGTGAACTCAATCGCACTCGCATCAGCCAGATATTCCCGGTTGCGGGACAGCGCCAGACGGATGATTGTGGCCACAAAAGGCGAAAGAACCAGGATCAGCAAGGAAAGGATCAGCAAAATGATGCCCAACCCTCCGCTGTTATCGCTTTTGCGTCGCCGGCCGCCGCCACCCCAGAACATCATCCGGGTACTGAATTGGGCCAAAAATGCGATCAGCCCCGCAATCGCCAAAGCGACAGTGGATAAGCGGATGTCATAGTTGCGGATATGCGCAAATTCATGCGCCAGCACACCCGTCAGTTCTTCCCGGTTCAGTTTCTTCAACAAGCCCGTGGTCACGGCGACAGATGCCTTTTCCGGCGAATTTCCGGCCGCAAACGCATTCGGGCTTTCATCCTCGATGATGAAGATTCTCGGAAAAGGCAACCGTGTCACGATCGTCATTTCCTCGACGATATTCCAAAGCATCGGGTATTGCGCCTTATCCGTTATTTCCTTGGCATTGTTCAGGCTCATGACCACTTGGGTGGATTGCGCCACCATGATGGCGACGTAGGCCACTCCGATGATCAGCGCCAGCGCGATGCCGGACAAAGCATTATCCCAATTCAGGTAACCGATGGCCGCCCCCAAAGCCGCAAACAGGAGAAAGAATAAGAATACGATCAGCACAGTGCGCCGTTTATTCTGCTCAATTTGTTGATGGAGCAAAGGTACTCACCAACTTTCCATCTAAATCATATTTTCTCAGAACGATACTTTCGGTACATTTTTTTCTTCTTCCGGGGTAGCCAAAACGACTTCCGGACGGAAACCATGGACACCTGCCACAACATTGCTCGGGAATGTCCCTAATTTGATGTTGTATTGCGTAACGCTGGAATTATACAATTGGCGCGCATAAGCGATCTTGTTTTCCGTCGCGGACAATTCTTCCTGTAATGCCAAGAAATTTTGGTTCGCCTTCAGATCGGGATACGCCTCTGCCAAAGCAAAAACGGTCCGCAATTGACTGGAGAGTTGATTGGACAGTTCCATCTTCTTGGCCGGATCTTCGGTTCCCATATCCGAAATCATGTTCCGCAAATTGATGACTTTTGTCAAGGTTTCCTGCTCATGTTTCGCATAGCCTTTGACTGTCTCAACGATGTTCGGGATCAGATCGTTCCTGCGTTTCAACTGGACATC
>NZ_JBAWAZ010000184.1:0-2676 GCF_049589555.1 Trichococcus sp. | reverse complement strand
ATCAACAACATTTTATCTTGTTCTTTGTTCAAGATGACCATGCTCACAGCCGTACTGAAAACAGGGAATCGATACCCTTCACAACTGCTGCAATAAGGGATGTTCCCTTCGTTTTCCAGATGTTTCGCTTCCAATTCTGTTCCACATTCCATGCAATAATTCATCTATTATGTACTCCCTTTCTGGCTATGATTCCGTTAGTTTCCTGCACTCTATTGTGCTGATTCCTAATAATTTTTCAATCGACACGATTTTTACGCACAAGCAAAATAATTCCGTCGCTCGAGTCAGTTCCTCCAATTCCAAGTATGTCGGTGCAATCCTGATGTTCTTATCCTCAGGGTCCATGCCATAAGGGAAAGTCGCACCGGCTTCGGTCATGATGAGTCCTGCCTTTTTCGCCTTTTGCAGGATCTTTTTTGCACATCCCGCCTCGGAATTGAAGGAAATAAAGTATCCGCCTTTGGGATTCGTCCATTCTCCGATGTCGAGTCCACCCAGTTCCGATTCCAAAATTGCCAATACCTTTTCAAATTTTGGCCTCAAGATTTTGGCATGCAATTTCATATGTGCCCTTATCCCATCGGCATTACCAAAAAACTTTACATGCCTGAGCTGGTTCAGTTTATCATATCCGATCGTCTGAATTTGGAGTTGTTTTTTGATTTGCGCAAGGTTTGCTGCGGAGGCAGCGATGGCGGCGATGCCCGCACCCGGAAAACTGATTTTTGAGGTGGAGGCGAATTTATAGACCATATCCGGGTTATTCACTTTCGCGCATGCATCCAATATTTCAAGAACATTTTCCGGTCCAGCATACAAATGATGCACCCCATATGCATTATCCCAATAGATTCTGAAATCGTCCGCTTTCGGCTTAAGCCCTGCGAAACGCTGGATGGTTTCGTTCGAATAGACGGTTCCGGTCGGATTGGAATATTGCGGTACACACCAGATCCCTTTGATCGCTTCATCTTCCGATACCAACCGTTCAATCAGGTCCATGTCAGGTCCCGTCTCTTGCATCGGAACAGGGATCATTTCGATCCCGAAATGCGCCGTTATCGCGAAATGTCGATCATAACCCGGAACCGGGCATAAAAATTTGACCCGCTCCAAATGGTTCCATGGCGTATTCCCCATAACCCCGTGCGTCACGGAGCGCGCTATCGAATCGTACATGATTGCTAGGCTGGAGTTGCCGTGGATCAGTACCTGTTCCGGACCTGTCTGCATCAGGCCAGCCATCAGCCTTTTTGCCTCCAGGATCCCATCAACCGCTCCGTAGTTCCGGCAGTCCACAGCTCCTTCGCTTACGAAATCGGTCATTTCGTCCAGAATAGTGAGCATGCCCATGGACAAATCCAATTGCTTTTTGCTGGGATTCCCTCTAGCCATATTCAATACCGCACCATTTTGCTGATGCAAGCGATAAGTCCGACTGAGCTGCTCCCTCAGCATCTCCAATTCATTTCTTTCCATCTTTCTATATGCTGCCACGACTCTTCCCCCTTTGCGTGCCCTTGCATTCTAACAAAGGTAGCGCACGAGGGGAATAATCAAGAATCTGACAACCGTAAATCAATACTTGATAGTCGTTTTATTTACGGCCCATCAGCCTATTTTCCATTTAACTGCGTATTCCATGAAATTCTTCAGGGTGTCGCTGATCACCTTCCCTTTTTTGGTGATGACATACAACTTCCATTGAAAATCGCCTTCAAATGGGATGGCACTTAACCCTTCCGATTTCATGTCGCTGAAATTGCTTCTCAAAGTGATCGATGCCCCCCTTCCTTGGGAGCATAACTTATGGCACAAACTGTATCCACTGGTGTTGAATACTATCCTTGGCTCAAAATCATATTCTCTGCACTTTTCGATGAACAGATCGTGCATTTTGAACATATCGCTTTCTATGATGAAATCTTTATCTTTGATATCCATAAAGGACACACTTTTGCAATCAGCCAGCTTGTCCTCGTCCCTGACAAGCAAATATAAGTCTTCAGAATATAAGAGCGTTGCTTCATACTTTTCCGTATCCACTGGCCCGACGGCAAATCCGATATCCGCTTTTTCTTCATCGATCATCTCTTCGACATATCGGTCAGGAAACTCCATATAATCAAGGTGAACATCAGGAAATGCATCCGCAAAGCCAAAGATGAAATCGGGCGTGAGCAACCTCAGCGCGCCATATGCCGAAACCAAGCGGATGAATCCTTGAGTTCGCCGGTACAGATCCCCGATTTCATTCTGAAGCTCTGCATAGATTTCGAGTATCGCCTCGGCTTTTTTTAAAAGAATCTGGCCGTACTCATTCGGCCTCGCACCGTTCGGACTTCTTTCCATCAATACGATGCCTAGTTCCTTTTCCATCTTTTGCAGGACACTGCTTAGTCCTTGGGGTGAAATGTAAGTATTCTTCGAAGCCTTGGTGATGCTTCCCGTTTTACTTATCTCTATGAAATATTTCAGATCTTGTATGTCCATGTACACTCCAACTCCCCCCGCAATAATCATCATTATAGCATGCCATTTTTTGTCTTTCTTTCCTTTCGAATAAAAATAACCCGAAGAGTGAACATTCGGAAAAACGAATGTTCACTCTTCGGATTTGAATTATGGGTGACAGCCTGGTTTCCTTTTTATTGTGCTGATTCGCAGATGGCT
>NZ_JBAWAZ010000183.1:0-3333 GCF_049589555.1 Trichococcus sp. | reverse complement strand
TGATAACATCGTTTCATCTTGCTGTCAACAATGATTTTCATCTTGCCGTTGCCTTACAAAAGACAACTTCATAATACTATCATCATTTCAAACCTGTGTCAAACAGATTTCAGAACAAAACGCATCGGATTACCGAGGAACTAAACTTTACCACAAAAATGTAAGCCTTGTCAACAGCAGTGCATCAGCATCGTTATGGATCCGTCATTTTATTTGATGTGTTATTTAAAAAACTAAATTCAGTTGGTTACGCAACTCCAGCGAAGCCATCCTCGGCGGTATTTTCGGTCCAATCAACTCGAATTCCTCCGATAAGCCTCCCCACCGAGTACTCTTTAAGCTTTTTCGGCACAAAAAAAAGCGGACAACGAATCGTCCGCTTCAAGCAATTTGTAGCTTAAAGTCTGTCGTTTAATTCTTTAGCCAATTCTTCGAATCCAGGTTTGCCAAGAAGAGCAAACATGTTTTTCTTGTAAGCTTCAACACCTGGTTGGTCGAATGGGTTCACGCCATTCAGGTAACCAGAGATACCTACTGCGATTTCGAAGAAGTATACAAGATAACCTAATGAATAAGCATCCATTTCAGGCATAGTAACCAACAAGTTTGGTACGCCGCCGTCTGTATGTGCCAACAATGTGCCTTGGTAAGCTTTTGTATTTACGAAATCTACATCTTTGCCTTCAAGGTAGCCTAAGCCGTCCAAGTCTTCTGCGCTCAAAGGAATTTGGATCGTTTTGCGTGGTTTCGCAACTTTAACGACTGTTTCAAAGATATTTCTTTGTCCATCTTGGATGGATTGGCCGATTGAGTGCAAATCTGTAGAGAAGTTCGCGCTGGTTGGATAAATACCTTTTTGGTCTTTACCTTCAGATTCGCCGAACAGTTGTTTCCACCATTCTGACAGATATTGCATGCCTGGTTCATAGTTAGCCAAAATTTCAGTCACTTTGCCTTTACGGTAAAGGATGTTGCGGATAGCTGCGTATTGGTAGGCTACGTTAGTTGTCAAATCAGGATTCATGTATGCTTCACGGGCATCAGCAGCACCTTGCATCAACGCATCGATATCAGCTCCGCTGACAGCGATCGGAAGAAGGCCAACTGGTGTCAATACAGTGAAACGTCCACCAACATCATCAGGAATTACGAAAGTTTCGTACCCTTCCATGTCCGCTTCATGCTTCGCTGCGCCTCTTGCTTTGTCTGTGGTAGAGTAAATGCGTTTTACTGCTTCTTCTTTACCATACTTTTTGATCAACAATTCTTTGAAGACGCGGAAAGCAATCGCCGGTTCAGTTGTTGTACCTGATTTTGAAATCATGTTCACTGAGAAATCACGATCACCGATCACTTCGATCAAGTCAGCTAAATAAGTTGAGCTGATGCTGTTTCCTGCAAAGAAAATTTGTGGTGTTTTGCGGTCTGCAGTTGTCTGAACGTTATAGAAAGTGTTGTTCAGGAAATCAATTGCAGCACGAGCTCCTAAATAAGAACCTCCGATACCGATAACAACCAAAACTTCTGAATCGGATTGGATTTTTTTCGCTGCTGCTTTGATGCGCGCGAATTCTTCTTTATCATAATCTTTAGGCAGATCGATCCAGCCAGTGAAGTCGCTCCCTGGGCCTGTACCTTCACGAAGCGCTTTGTCAGCGGCTGTTACTTGGTACTGGATGTAGTCCAATTCGTGTTGCGCAAAAAATTCCAAAGCTTTAGAGTAATCAAATTGAATGTGTGACATTTAATATCCTCCTAATTTGTTTTTATAAAATGATTACTGACATGAAATAAGGCACCTTAATGGTAGATAGGTACGCTGTCCAATTCCAAGTCAGTAAGTATTTCCGAGATTTCCGAAGATTTTTTCCATGCGAACTTGCCTGGTTCGTTCAGTAAGCTGTCCAAATCGGAAGGTTTTTCTAATGAATCGAAAACAAACAGAGGCATGTTTTTGCCATTCCCTCTCATATTCGTCAAGTCAAGCAATCGCAATGACTCAGATTCAATGTCAACATGGGCCAGCAAGACTTCCATTATAGATCCTAAAGGGGATTTTCCGCTTTCGGATAAGTTTACACTAGGTAGGCTGTAGGATTCGTTTTCTGTGTTTACCAGAAAGTAAGTCGCTCCCGCCTCATTAGTGACCATAATAGTCCCTGCCACTATGTTTTCTTTTATCATCATGAATGTCCCCTTTCACCGGAAGTCGTATAGACAGGATTATTCCCTGTCGATTTCCTGACTTTCTCGTCTTCTTTGGCCTCTTCGATCCAGGTAGGCATCATTTCTTTCAAGGTCTCAAAACCAATCTGCGGTAAATATCTTCTTTTTCTTTTCTTTCTTTTTGCCGGGTAACTCGGTGTCGCCAACTTTTCCATAGCTCTAAGAGACAGGCTTATTTTTCCTGTATACTCATCGATATCTATGATTTTGGCTTCCACTTCATCGTCGATTTGTATGAATTCGTCAAGGTTGGTCACATACCCATGCCTGCATTCGGATATATGGATCAGGCCTTGCGTATTCTTGTCCAATGAAATGAACACGCCATAGGATTGGATACCTGTTACACTGCCTTCAATTATGTCTCCGATTTTATATTCCATTTTCATTCATAATTCCCCTCACAGTACCAGATAATTATACCACGTGCCTAGATGAAAGGATAGAATTTCTGATGCAACTTTGATCAGAAGCAACTCTTAGGCGGCGTCAAAGCGATTACTACCTTGAAAACACTCCAGTAGTGTTAGGAGTGGCAGAAACAAGATAATCTTATCCATAAAGAAAAAGGGGCATTTTTCGTGCCCCTCATACTATTATAAAATCGTGATGCTCTCGATGACAACGTCTTCGACAGGTTTGTCTTGAGCGCCTTTTTTCACGCCTTCGATAGCGTAGACTGTGTCCATGCCGGCTTCCACTTGTCCGAATACGGTATGTTTTTGATCCAACCAAGGTGTTCCGCCTTTTGCAGCGTATGCATCGATGATTTCTTTAGGCCATCCGCCAGCTTCCAATTGAGCTAACATTGTCATAGGCACTTCTTTAGCGGTAACGATGAAAAATTGGCTGCCGTTTGTGTTCGGGCCAGCATTTGCCATCGACAACGCGCCATTCAGGTTGAAAAGACTCGTCGAGAATTCATCTTTAAAAGAATCGCCCCATACACTTGAGCCGCCCATACCAGTTCCTGTAGGGTCGCCGCCTTGGATCATGAAGTCATTGATGACACGGTGGAAAATGATGCCGTCATAATAGCCGCTTTCAGCTAAACCCAAGAAGTTTTCGACTGTTTTTGGCGCCAAATCAGGGAATAAACGGATTGTG
>NZ_JBAWAZ010000182.1:0-4449 GCF_049589555.1 Trichococcus sp. | reverse complement strand
TTTCGCTTCCGAGACGCGCGGCCTATTCGAACAAAGGCACTTACGGCCGGGTCGTGATCATCGCCGGATCCGCAAACATGAGCGGGGCTGCCTTCCTTTCGGCAAAAGCCGCCTACCGTACCGGCGCCGGGCTGGTCCAGATCATCACACCGGATGAAAACCGCGCCATCCTTCAGATGCAGCTGCCTGAAGCCATCCTGACGACTTACCAGCCGGACGGATTGGATCAGGAGAGCGAGCGCCTGAAAATCATCGCAGCGTTGTCCTGCGCCGATGCGATCGTCCTCGGACCCGGAATCGGGAAATCCGATGCAGCCCGCAAGGTAGTCGATCTGGTCCTCGAAAACAGCCAGATCCCTCTGATCATCGATGCGGATGCCTTGAACATCCTTTCCGATCGTTTCAACGAAGCCTCTTTGGCGGGGAACGATTCCGGTGCCCGCATCAGCAAAATGGCGCAGACCGTTCCTGAGGGAAGCATCCTTACCCCTCACTTGAAGGAACTGGCGCGTCTTTTGGATAAGGATTTGGCGGAAATAAAAGCGGATCTCTTGGGGACTGCGGACTTTTGTACGGCTGATACGGATCTGACTTTTGTCATGAAGGATGCCCGGACTGTCGTGGCCCATCAGGATGAGCGTTTCATCAACGCTACCGGCAACAACGGCATGGCGACTGGCGGTTCAGGCGATGTCCTCACCGGCATCATCGCCGGCTTGTTGGCTCAAGGCTCGACCCCTTCCGAGGCGGCCAAACTGGGCGTCTACATCCACGGTTTGGCGGGCGATATCACCGCCCAGGAAAAATCCGAATACAGCTTGATGGCTTCTGATCTTATCGAAGCTTTGCCAGCGGTATTGCGCTGATTATTTAATGCGAAATAAACGAAACGCCCAAGGATCCCGGCAGTCTGCTGCTGGAATCCTTGGGCGTTGTTGTTTGGAGCAATGTGTGGGTGCTTCCAGGTGCGGCGGCCTGAGAAGATGATTCCCCCCAAGCAGCTCAGCTCCGGCGAGCGATCTGTTGGCCGGAGGAGACTTATTTCCAGAATGCCGAACTCCGGCGAAGCCGCGTGGACCGGAGGTGACATTTTGGTGGGATTCTCTTCTCCGGCGGAAGTTCTCCTCACCGGAGGAGAACCCGATTCCTGGCCTACCCTATTATTCCGGTTTCGCCTTGGAACACTCCGTATCTCCAGAAATGTGGAACACTTTTTCGCTGCGCTCGTACGGCACGTCAGGAACGCCTTTGCGGGCATTGGCGACCCGGGCCACGACAAACAGATAGTCAGAAAGCCGGTTGATGAACTTCAGGACGAACGGATTCACTTCTTTCGGCTCCGCCTCCATGAAAGTGACGATTCGGCGTTCCGCGTCGCGGGTCGTAGTCCGCAAAATGTGGAACCAGCTTGCCAGTTCCGTTCCGCCCGGTATGATGAAATATTGCGTCTCCTCCGGTTCTTCGCTGTATTTATCGATTTTCTTCTCCAACCAGTCGATGTGATCCTGCACGAGCTTGTACTCCCGGTGCCCTTTCGGACTCGACAGATCCGATGAGCAATCGAACAGCAACTGTTGGATGAGCGCCATGTCCTCCTGGATATCCTCTCCGCAATCGTTTTTCGTGCGGACCAGCCCGAACCAAGAGTTCAGCCCGTCCAGCGCGCCGAAAGCTTCGATTCTTTCGGCATTTTTCGGAAGGGCTTTTCCTCCTCCGATGCGGGTGTTGCCTTTATCGCCGGTGCGTGTATAGATGCTGTGTTTCATATAGTTGTCTCCTTTGGTGTTGTTTCTTGTTCTGTCATTTTAACACAGTCCCTCGTTGCAACCTCAACAGAACAATCGAACGACAGAATTTTCAGAAATAGGACCTTTGCAGTATGGCATTCAAGCGTAACTCTGGTAAACTTAAACCAGAAATACGTTATGCCGACGACGGCGTAAGAAAGGACAGCCTATGCAAAAAAAAGAAACGAAAATAACAATTCCCGAAGATACCCGCCTCATCTCCTTTTTAGGCGGCAAAACAATCATCTTTATACTGTCCATCCTGATCCTGATCAGCGTGCTCATCTTCACAATGGATACCATCTCTTTCATCTTCAAACCGCTTCAGGTCATTTTTTCGACCATCGTGGCACCTGTTATTTTAGCAATCGTCTTCTATTATATCTTCAATCCGATGGTGACTTTCCTTGAAAGAAGAAGGATCAACCGGGGAATGGCGACCTCGCTCGTCTTTGTCCTCTTCATTTTGATGTTGGTCTATGGGGTTGGCCTTTTGGTTCCGATTTTGTCCAGCCAACTAACCAATTTGGTCAATGAATTTCCTACCTACATCGAACAGATGAACGCCTATTTCGACAGACTGCTCGCGAACACTACCTTCAAGGATTATTATGAACAAGCGCAAACTTGGCTGGACAGCACAGTGGGCAGTATCCCTGACCTGATTCTGGCCTGGATCGGCAACTCGAGCGAAAAAATCATGAACATCTTTTCCACCATTTCCAGCGTAGTGGTCGTGACAGTCACTTTCCCTGTCATCCTTTTCTTCATGCTGAAGGACCAAGGAAAGTTCCAACCTTTTGTCATGAAGAACATCCCGCCTGTTTTCCGCGCTGATATCGAAAAGATATCCAGACAGATGTCACTTCAGGTCGGTTCCTATGTACAAGGCCAGCTGCTCGTTGCCTTGAGTCTGGGTGCCTTGTTGATAGTCGGTTATTTGATCATCGGTTTGGATTACGCATTCGTCCTTGCGTTGATCGCTACCTTGACAGCGGTCATCCCATTCATCGGTGCTACCATCGGTGTCATCCCAGCTTTATTCGTGGCTGCCTTCACGTCTCCGACCATGCTCCTGAAAATGGCCGTCGTCTGGGCTTTGGCGCAATTCATCCAAGGCAACATCATCGAACCGAGCATCATGGGGCGGAACTTGAAGATGCATCCGTTGATGATCATCATCGTTTTGCTGATCATGGGCAATCTGCTTGGCTTTATCGGGATGATTTTGGGCGTGCCGCTATTCGCGATGCTGAAGATCCTGCTCGAACATGTCCTCGAGAAATTCAAACAGCGTTACAATCGTTACTTTGGTGAAGTAGCCGGTACATTTGAATTGGTGGAGGATGAGCCTGACTTAGTGGACAGATCCACACCCGTTAAGGATTTCGCGACCGTGGATGTGGCAAGGGATGTTCCGGATAATGATAACCAACCAGAAGAATAGCATCAAAAAAGGTTCGTGACCCTTGCGGGGATCACGAACCTTTTTTCGTAAAGAGTCGTTCAACCATAACAATAATTTGCTTTCAATCAATTCAATAGGTCACTTGCTGATAGTCTGCCGGGATTTCAAAAGCAACCTCCGACACGTTATCGGACAATTCAATGATTTCCAGGACCGATTCGAACGCTTCATCGATCGTCTTGATTTTTTTCAGGTCGGAGCCATCAAAATAGTAGAATATTTGCATACCGCTCTCGGTACGATATTCCTCGTACACCAAGCCGTCTTCCTCGCCGCTGCCGATGTATTCGATGTCATCCACTTCTACCGGTTCGCTTGATTCCGGGATTTCCGGGAGAGTCTCATCCCCTTCAGTCATTGTCTGGGGCATCACGATCACCGTTTTGCTGACATGGTCGATCATGTAGGTATTGCCATCCATCAGGAGCATCACGGTGTCGGTCTCTGCAGTCTTAGAATGCATCGCGGTTCTGTCGCCTGAAATGGTCATCATCGTCTCGGATTCCATCATTTTGCCTTCATATGTTGTCGTGGAACGGAAAGCCATATAGTATGTGCCGCTTTCCATGATGTCGATGTAGCTTTTTGATAGTTTGCCGAGACGATCGCCGACTTCATTGGATTCCGCCGATGCCGTCTCCGTGTCGCTGCTTGCTGTGCTAGTTGCTGAACTGCTCTGTGCGGTCGCTTGAGAGGAACTTTCTTCTTCAGCTGTTTCCTGCGTTTGGCTGCAACTTGCCAGAAAAAGACTGACCAGCAGTACTGTCCAATATGTTTTTCTATCCTTTAGCATCCTAAACAACTCCTTCGAATAGTGTCTATCCTGTCGCTGCATTTCCGATTGGCGCGGCGGCGTTACTCCCATCCTTATTATAGCTCATATCCAGCGCGTTTTGAAATTTGGAATAGACGGTCGACCAGCATTCAGCAGGCCTTGCCCCCACGAGGTTTCTTCACTTCAGCCTCACAGCAGGAGCGTGTTATACTGTTGAAAATAAGATCATTTTTCTGGGGGAATACATATGTGCCTGATTTCAATGCAACTCAGCCAACACGCGTCGTACAAGTTGATGCTCGTGGCCAATCGGGACGAGCAATATGATCGTCCGTCGCTGCCTGCACATTTCTGGCTGGATCATCCCAATATACTTGCCGGGAAAGACTTGAGCGCTCACGGCACCTGGTTGGGGATCA
>NZ_JBAWAZ010000181.1:0-4684 GCF_049589555.1 Trichococcus sp. | reverse complement strand
GTACGGCATGGCCGGAATCTGGATGCCGGCTTCCAACAGCGCAGAGCGGTAGCTTCCCAGGAACAGGTTTTGGACGGTGAACTGCTGACCGTTCAATGTATAAAAAACCACCCGATAGGCAAGTTGGCCATTCCCTTTATCGGTGATGCCGACAACATTCGGCCCTTTGACGATTTCCGGATGCTCAGGCACAATCCGTTCATTGACGGTATGGATGACCTGATCGACCGTTTCAAAATCGGTATCCGGATACAACAGGATATCGATCATTGCCCGCATATCATTCCGGGACAGGTTGCTGATGGTCGTGATGGTATGGTTCGGCAAGAAATGCAAAGTTCCATCAAAACTCTTGATCTGTGTCGTCCGCAGCCCAACGTTCACGACAGTGCCGTCGATGCCGCCGATGATTACGTGATCGCCTACATCAAATTGGGACTCCAGGATAATGAAGAAACCATTGACGATATCATTGATGAATTGCTGCGCACCAAGACCGATCGCCAAACCCGCAAGACCCGCTCCGGCTATCAATGTAGCAATCGGGACGCCCATAATGGAGAGGACTCCGTAGATCAAAAAGAAGAACAAAAGATAACGCAAACCATTCTCGGCTATTTTATAGATAGTGGTAGCGCGATTTTGCGTAATGTGTTTAGTCAATATCTGTTTTTCGAAAGTCCGGTGCAGTACGTAATTTAGTATACGTTTAAAAGCAAAAAAGACGATCAGCAAAAAAAGCAAGGTTATACCTTTTGAAATGAACAAGCCCACAATCTCTTCCCAAGCGATGCTGTTCCACCATTTGACGAAAATGTTCGGATTCGTCACCACTTCCTCTATCAAATCTTGTGCAAGAGCACTGTCTTGTGTGATTGCATCATTCATAAAAACCCCTCATTTCTAAAACAACTGTTTCCATTGTATCAAATTAGCGGGCTTATGAAAATGAAGATATGATTACGTTTTATTGAAGAAAGCATGTCTGAAGCAGAAGAATCCGTTTCCGGGGAATTGGTGACAACTAAAGGGGTTTCAATAGCATATCGGAAATGTCTATGGTATCATTTTATTATAAATGAAATATATCTTATAAAAATTCGTACAATGCTTTGACAGATGTGAGTATGAATTAAGAAGGAGTGAGTACAAATAATGGGATATGGTGAAATTGCAGCTTTGATTGCTGCGCTAGCTTTTGCGGTATTGGTGGTTTTCATCATCTTGGCATTGAGGAAAGTCACAGACATCTTAGGCGAAGTTGAAAAAGTGACCCAGGAAGCGAATAAAAGCCTGGCCGTCATCACTAAAGATGTCGATCACTTGTCGATTGAAGTCGAAGGCTTACTGAATAAAGCCAACACGTTGGTGGACGACCTGAACGGGAAAATCAGCAAGACAGATCCTCTATTCACCGCAATCGGTGATTTGGGCGTGACTGTCTCCGATGTGAACCAATCAACCAGAAATTTGGCAGTATCACTTAAAGGCGGAGGAAAAGGCGTTAAAAGCGCATCCGGTTCCTCCACTGTCGGAAAGCTTGGACGGACAGCAATGGCAATTGCCCGTCAACGGCAAGCGAAGAAAGAATCGAAGGACACAAAGTTCAAAACTTACTGAAGCGTCAACCAAACCATAAACGAAAAGGAGATTGAATATTATGACAAAAAGTAAAGGCGGATTTGTATTAGGGGCAATCATCGGTGGGGCAGCAGCAGCTATTACAGCGTTATTGTTTGCGCCAAAACCAGGTAAAGAATTGCGCGATGACATCACGGAGGAAGTCAATAATCTGCTCGATACAGCACGCGATTACGCAGACATCGCTGTAGAGAAGGGCAATGAGTTCATGGATGTCGCCAAAGAAACTTCGGAAGACATCAAAATCAACTTGAAGGACACGACTTCATCCATCAAGACGCAATTCACGGAAACGACCAAACATGTCGGTGACGACTTGAAGAAAGTAAAGGAAGAAATCAAAGAGAAAGCCACTGATGTGAAAGAATTTGCCTCCGTCATCGCTGAGGAAGGCAAAGAAGAAGCTGCAGCCGTAACGGAAGAGAAAAAAGCTGCAATGGAAGAAAAAGTCGAAGAAATCAAAGACAGCGTGGAAGACATCTAAATGCAAGAAAAAAAACAGGCAATCTGCCTGTTTTTTTTCTTGCGTATTGTATTTATTATAGGCTAGTATGTTTCACAAGCACAACAGACTAATCGATCAATTTTGAATAGGCGTCTATGCCAGTAGGTGTGTGCGTGAAGGATTCAAAGCCTTCAGCGGTCACAAAACCGCAATCCTCGACCCTGACACCGATGTCCCCTTCGATATAGATGCCGGGCTCGATGGAAAAACACATGCCTTCAATGAGTGCCATTCCATTTCCTTCCATGATGGATGGAAATTCATGCACACCTTGACCCAAGCCATGACCCAGACGATGGTTGAAGTAGCTGCCGTAGCCAGCATCCGCAATGATCGTCCGCGCTGCGGCATCCAATTCGCCGGCTGTGATGCCGGGGCGAACCGCAGCCATCGCTGCATCATGGGCTGTCAACACCAAATCGTAGATCTTTTGTTGGTGCGCAGATGGCTTGTCACCAAAGAAAAGGGTGCGTGTCACATCACTGGCATAGCCTTCGTGCATGGTTCCCAAATCGAATAGCACAAACTGGTTTTGCTTGAGTTTGGTGTCGCCGGGGACGCCATGGGGACTGGCTGCATTTTCGCCGAACAGCACCATGGTGGTGAAGCTCATTTCGGCTACGCCTCTTTTTTTCAGCTGGTATTCAATTTCGGCAACGACTTCCAGTTCAGTGATGCCCTCGCGCAACGTTTTGGCGCCAATTTTGAGTGCTTCATCCGCCCAATGGCCTGCTTCCTTCATGAAGGTCAGTTCTTGCTCATTCTTGATCAGGCGCATTTCCTGAAGCGTTTTGCTGATGTTATGCCCGAAAGTTGCCGTCGGGAAATGAGTCCGTAACGCTTCCATGCGTTCGACAGTCAAGAAATCTTTTTCGATGGACCAGTCCGCCAAGCTGGAATGACGCTCTTTTATGCTGGTTGCCAGTATTGTCCAAGGATCTTGCGTATCCATGTAGCTGACCACATCAAATTCCGCAGCGGTATTCCGTGCGTCATTTTCTTCCAGCGCAGGGACGAATAGCAAGGGTTTTGAATCCTTGAACAGGACCGCTGCCAAGATCCTTTCATGCGGGTCGCTCCTGTATGAGGAAACGTAAAAGACATTTTTAGGGTCATTGAGAAATACGATATCGACATCTTGTGTTTTCATCAAATTGATAATTGAGTTTAAAGGCATTTTTAATATGACACCTTCCTTTCTTTAGTATTATAGCATATAATGAGGGTTCGATTTCTGAATAATGCAATGTGAAATTTTCATGAAAACTTTTATAAAACGCTTGCATATCTCATGAAACAATGGTAAATTCTTTATAAGCTTGTAAAACAATCAATATTTACAACATTATGTTGAATAATGGAAAATAAAAAATTGAAAACAATTGAGATAAGGAGCAACATAAATGGAAAAACAAACGATTACAATTTACGATGTGGCTCGCGAAGCAAACGTCTCCATGGCAACTGTTTCCCGCGTAGTGAACGGTAATCCCAACGTGAAACCATCCACAAGGAAAAAGGTATTGGAAGTCATTGAACGTTTGGATTACAGACCGAACGCGGTCGCCCGTGGTTTGGCAAGCAAGAAAACAACGACTGTAGGGGTTATTGTTCCTGATGTCACTAACTTGTTCTTCGCATCTTTGGCACGCGGAATCGATGATATCGCTACAATGTACAAATATAATATCATTTTAGCGAACTCCGATCAGAATGACCAGAAAGAAATTCAAGTATTGAACACCTTACTTGCCAAACAAGTGGATGGCATCATCTACATGGGCAATAAGATCACAGATGAGTTGCGCGCAGAATTTTCCCGTTCCAAAACGCCGGTCGTGCTGGCAGGAACAATTGATCCTGAGCAACAAGTTGGAAGCGTCAATATCGATTACATCGGCGCAACCGAAGAAGTTGTAGCGAACATGATTGCGAATGGCAAGAAGAATATTGCTTTCGTATCTGCATCGCTTTCCAATCCAATCAATGGACAGCATCGCCTGAAGGGCTACAAGAACGCTTTGGTCAATGCAAATATTGCTTTTGATGAGGCTCTTGTCTTCGAATGCGAACCGACTCTTCAAAATGGTGAACTATTGGCTGAACAATTACTTGAAGCCGGAGTTGATGCAGCATACGTAGCTGGTGATGAACTTGCCATCGGCCTGTTGAATGCTATCATCAATGCAGGTGTCAGCGTTCCTGAGGCGTTTGAAGTCACTGCCAGCAACAATTCCCGCATAACTGAAATGGCGCGTCCGAAATTGACGTCCATCATGTTGCCGCTGTATGATATAGGCGCTGTTGCGATGCGTTTGTTGACTAAAATCATGAACAAAGAAGAGATTGATGAAAAATCCATCATCCTTCCTTATAAAATCGTCAACAGAGGGACAACATTACCTAAAAAGTAATCGGTCCATCCGAAAGACAAACAAGCCCAAAAAGCCCAGTATCCGAACAGATGCTGGGCTTTTTTTCTGATTTGGCGGCGAGTAAACAACGACAAACGAAAGGCTGCCCCGATTTGAGGCAGCC
>NZ_JBAWAZ010000180.1:0-3695 GCF_049589555.1 Trichococcus sp. | reverse complement strand
TAGGTGTGGGTAATTTGGGACATGCCTTGTTGAACTACAACTTCCATGTCAGCAATAATGTGCGCATCAGTGCCGCATTTGATGTCAATGAAGGCATCTTCGGCAAAATCCTTAGCGGTGTGCCGGTTTATCCGATGACGGACATGGTTGAGCAGTTGCGCATCCAGCAGATTGATGTAGCCATTTTGACTGTTCCACAGGAAGTGGCGCAGGATGCCACCAACCGATTGACAGAAGCGGGCGTTCGCGGCATCATGAACTTTACCCCGATTCGTCTTTCCGTTCCGGATAATGTCCGCGTTCAAAATGTGGACTTGACGAATGAATTGCAGACTTTGATCTATTTCTTGGACAATGATATCGGCTGAGCAAAGTCGGCAGCTGATGATAAGAAAACGCAAAAAGAAGGATGAGGCTGCCTCATCCTTCTTTTTTTCCTAGTTTTTATCGATGCTGTCTTTGATTTTCACGTAGGCATTGAACATGCGTACGCCTTTCACAACATCACTTGTTGCGAACAGCACGCTTATGATGGCCATGAATCCCCAGCCTGCGGTATTCACGGCATCGACTGCCAGCGAGATGAAGAGGATGGCGAAAACGAAGCGGATGATTACTTGAACTAATAGATTTTTTAAAGTCATGATATTCCTTTCTTTTTCCTAAATAGCGGGCTTCACGTGTCTTACGAAATGAGTTGGGACAGAATCGGCAAGGCGGACACGGCATTCATCAACGCATGTGCAATCATCGGAGTCGCTATGTTTCTTGTCCTGTAATAAAGGAAAGAAAACCATAGCCCCAGAGAGCCGTAAACCAAATAGTGCCCATCATTATGCGCAATCGCAAAAATCAAAGCGCTGATAGTGGCTGCGCCGACTATCCCGATTGCATCGACCAGATGCGTGACAATCGCTTTACGGAATACAAATTCCTCCATCACAGGTGCAAAGATGATAATGTTGAAAATAAAGAACGGGTAGCGGTTTGTCAAGTCCAGCAACACTTCCGTATTTTCGGAAACGACTGGCATCTTGAACAAAAGATACTCCACATTCATCGCGACGATCTGAATCAGGATAGCGCCCATGAAACCGAAGAGTCCGGTGGTGAGCGTTTTTCCGATTGGGGCAGTTGGTTGATCCGTAAGACTGTTTTGTGGTGTCCATTTTTTTCTGCTATTCCATGCTACCATAAGGACAGTTCCTAGGAAAGCAAAGAATAACGAGAGATTCATGGCGGCTGCGATGCGATCTGCTTCCGGAATGAAAAAAAGCATCAAGACCGGCAGAAGTTGAGAAGCGAGATAGATGAGGATGATCTGTATGGCTAACGTTAACCTGGAACGTATTTTTTTATTCATATATATAGTACCTTTCTGAGAGAACTGACGTTTTACGCTTGATAAACAGTATAGCATAATAGCGCAAAAAAATAGAATCGGAAAAAATCGGCTTCCCTCTTGCAAATTAATTGGAGATTGATTAATATAGAAATGTAGCTTAGCACTCTAAGTTGATGAGTGCTAAAATGATATTATTTTGGAGGGATCATCTTGTTAAAACCATTAGGAAACCGTGTTATTGTAGAAGTTGCCAAAGAAGAAGAAAAATCTATAGGCGGCATCGTTTTACCGTCATCCGCTAAAGAAAAATCCCAAACAGGTACCGTAATTGCTGTTGGCGCAGGCCGCGTGACAGATAACGGTGTAACAATCGAAATGACCGTTAAGGCAGGAGACACTGTCCTTTTCGAAAAATATGCAGGCACAGAAGTTAAATATGCGGGAACAGAATACTTAGTGATCAAAGAAAGCGACATCGTAGCAATCCTGGACTAAAAATATAATTCATGAGGTGAATCGATAAATGGCAAAAGACATTAAATTTTCAGAAGACGCAAGAGCAGCAATGCTTCGTGGTGTGGATATCTTAGCAAATACCGTAAAAGTGACTTTAGGACCCAAAGGACGCAACGTCGTTTTAGAAAAAGCGTACGGCTCTCCGTTGATCACGAATGATGGTGTGACGATCGCCAAAGAAATCGAATTGGAAGATCGCTTCGAAAATATGGGAGCGAAACTGGTTGCCGAAGTTGCTTCCAAAACAAACGATATTGCCGGTGACGGTACTACAACTGCTACTGTTTTGACACAAGCCATCGTTCGCGAAGGGCTGAAAAACGTTACTGCAGGCGCAAATCCAGTGGGCATCCGTCGCGGTATCGAGTTGGCTACACAAGCAGCTGTAAAAGGTTTGGCGGAAATTTCCCAAACAGTAAATTCAAGAGAATCGATCGCGCAAGTTGCTGCCGTATCATCCGGATCGAAAGAAATCGGCGAATTGATTGCTGAAGCGATGGAAAAAGTCGGCAACGACGGGGTCATCACTATCGAAGAATCTAAAGGGATCGAAACCGAATTGGATGTTGTTGAAGGGATGCAATTCGACCGCGGTTACCTATCGCAATACATGGTTACCAACAACGACAAGATGGAAGCTGAATTGGAAGCACCATATATCCTGATCACGGATCGCAAATTATCCAATATCCAAGACATCTTGCCTTTATTGGAACAAATTCTGCAACAAGGACGCCCATTATTGATCGTTGCTGATGATGTTGACGGAGAAGCACTTCCTACATTAGTATTGAACAAATTGCGCGGAACATTCAATGTAGCGGCAGTCAAAGCACCTGGTTTTGGTGACCGTCGTAAAGAAATGCTGCAGGACATCGCAATCTTGACAGGCGGTACAGTCATCGCTGAAGACTTAGGCTTGGAATTGAAGGATGCTTCCGTAGAACATTTGGGTCGTGCAGGCAAAGTTGTCGTAACCAAAGATTCCACAACAATCGTTGAAGGAGCTGGCGAAAAAGCAGCCATCGAACAACGTGTGGCGGTCATCCGTGCGCAATCAGCAGAAACAACTTCAGAGTTTGACCGTGAGAAATTGCAGGAACGCCTTGCGAAATTATCCGGTGGCGTCGGCGTCATCAAAGTCGGAGCGGCTACAGAAACTGAATTGAGAGAACGCAAACTGCGTATCGAAGATGCTTTGAATGCAACGCGTGCCGCTGTTGAAGAAGGTATCGTATCCGGTGGGGGTACAGCCTTGATCAACGTTCAAAAATGCGTTGAAGCGTTGGAACTGACCGGCGACGAAGCGACAGGTGCACGCATCGTGGCACGTTCGTTAGAAGAGCCAGTGAGACAAATCGCTGAAAATGCAGGAAAAGAAGGCTCCGTTGTAGCCGATAAGATCAAAGGCCTTGAAGTTGGCATGGGCTATAACGCCGCAACCGACGAATGGGTAAACATGATCGAAGCAGGAATCGTCGATCCTACAAAAGTGACACGTTCCGCTTTACAAAATGCAGCCAGCGTAGCTGCTTTGATCCTGTCGACAGAAGCTATCGTAGCCGACCATCCAGCCCCAGCAACAGCCCCATCAATGGACCCAGGCATGGGCATGATGTAATCAGGATACGATGAATCCCACTCTAGAAATCGAGCACTAAGAGGAAATCCCCACCACGACCCGGTTTTGGTCGAGGTGGGGATTTCAGCTTAGGCGGAACCCTCAGCAATTCAGAGTTCAACTATAAAAGTGCGTTCTGAATCCTAAGCTCAAACTCAAGGATTCAGAACCGTTCTAAACGGCTGTAATGTTTGCGCAAGCAAAACCTTGCAA
>NZ_JBAWAZ010000179.1:0-1665 GCF_049589555.1 Trichococcus sp. | reverse complement strand
CGGTTGTCGGCGTAGTTGGAGTCGTCGGCGTTCCGGTACCTGGGATCGTCAACACTTGTCCGACGCTGATCAGATTGGCGTTGGCTATGTTATTGGCGGTAACGATCTGTTGGATCGTCACGCCATACCGCAAGGCGATGGCATAGAGCGTATCCCCGGCTTTGACTGTATAGGCCGTTCCGGTAGTAGGAGTTGTAGGAGTTGTCGGCGTACTTGTTCCAGGTATCGTCAAGACTTGTCCGACGCGAATCAGGTTGGCGTTGGCAATGCCGTTTGCGTTAACGATTGCTTGGACCGTCAAACCATACCGCAAGGCGATGGCATACAGTGTATCTCCGGCTTTGACTGTGTAGGATGTGCCGGTTGTCGGCGTTGTAGGGGTCGTAGGTGTTGTCGGCGTGCCTGTTCCCGGAATCGTCAAGACTTGTCCGACGCGGATAAGGTTGGCATTGGTCAAGCCATTTGCATTAACGATTGCTTGGACCGTCAAACCATACCGCAAGGCGATGGCATAAAGGGTGTCACCCGCTTGGACGGTGTAGTTGGTTCCTGAACCTGTTCCCGGCGTGCTTGTGGTGTTCAATAGTTGTGAAAGGGTCACAAACGAGTAGCCCATCGCACGCAACTGATTGATCATGTTCGGCAATGCGGCAGTCGTTCCGTTGGCGCCGTAGCCGGCATGCAGCAATACGATGGCTCCCGGAACGACGTTGTTGATGACGCGGTTGTAGATGTCATTGGCGGAATTGCCTGTCCAGTCGAGCGAGTCGATTGTCCACTGGAATGTGTAAGTATATCCAGCATTTCCGACAGTTTGCAGGACGGTACTGTTATAGGATCCGAAAGGAGCGCGGAAGAATGGTTTTGTGCTCTTGCCGGTGAGGTTTGCGATGATTGTTTCGGTTCGGTTGAGTTGGTTTGTCATCTCGGTCGTCGATACGGTTGTGAAATCCGGATGATTATAGGAGTGGTTTCCGATATCATGGCCAGCTGCGACAATGTTCTTGATTGCCTGTGGATGATTTTCAGCACCTTGACCAGTGAGGAAGAAAGTGGCTTTTACATTATTGGCTGATAATGTGTTCAGAATTGATTGGATATAATATCCGTCCGATCCATCATCAAACGTTAAGGCAACAACCTTATTGGATGTAGAACCTTGGTAAATAATCTGCGAGGTAGCAGCCAAAGCAGGTGTGGCCGAAAGGGTGAAGAAAAGCAGGAGCGAAAGGATGACTCCGAATAAATGTCTGAACCCCTTTCTTGAGGTGTTCATTTTTATTCCTCTTTTCTATTGCAGTCTGAGCGACACGGTTGACGTGAAAGCGTTGAAAGCCAAGTGCCGATGAATTGTGATTTTGGCAAAAAAATGGACTGACTCAGTTCTTTTCCACACTTACATTTTACCATAAACGTTTGGGCGATGGTATGAAAACGCACGCAAAGGAATAGGGTGTTTAGCCTGGAAATGTCAGGGATTATTCTGAAATTGTTAGGATTTTGCAAAATAAGACTGCTATAGATTGAAAAAAACCGGATTTTTGGTAAAATACTTGAGTGATGGTATTATTATCTTTCATTCATCGGGAAGAAAGCAGGTTGCAAATGTCAACAGATAAAAAAATTAACGAAGAAAATGAAACAACCAACAATAAGATGGTGCAG
>NZ_JBAWAZ010000178.1:0-4224 GCF_049589555.1 Trichococcus sp. | reverse complement strand
ATTGCGAAAGCAATGGTCAACAGCAAACATACAGCGCCTCACGTAACCTTATTTGATGAAGTTGAAGTGTCCAAATTATGGGATCACCGCAAGAAATTCAAAGATGTTGCTGCAGCGCAAGGAACAAAACTTACTTTCTTGCCGTATGTCGTTAAGGCTTTGGCAGCGACTGTACGTGACTTCCCTATCCTGAATGCATCCATCGACGATGCCGCTCAAGAAATCGTATTGAAAAACTACATCAACATCGGTATCGCTACAGATACAGACAATGGTTTATACGTACCAAACGTCAAAGATGCAAATACAAAAGGCATGTTCAAAATTGCCGATGAAATCAACAACATGGCTGCACAAGCCCATGACGGCAAACTGGCAGCTGCGGATATGAGAAATGGTTCTGTTACAATCAGCAACATCGGTTCTGTTGGCGGCGGATTCTTCACACCAGTCATCAACTACCCTGAAGTGGCCATCCTAGGTGTTGGAACGATTGCGCAACAAGCTATCGTCAATGCAGAAGGCGAATTGGCAGTCGGTCGCGTAATGAAACTTTCATTGAGTTTCGACCACCGTATCGTTGACGGCGCAACTGCTCAAAAAGCAATGAACAACATTAAGAGATTATTGGCTGATCCAGAATTATTATTGATGGAAGGGTGAGAATAGACAATGGTAGTAGGCGATTTCGCAGTTGAGTTAGATACAGTTGTTGTTGGAGCAGGACCTGGTGGCTATGTAGCTGCCATCCGCGCTGCACAATTAGGACAAAAAGTAGCAATCATCGAAAGAGAATGGATCGGAGGCGTTTGTTTGAACGTCGGTTGTATCCCTTCAAAAGCATTGATTTCTGCTGGACATCATTATCAAGAAGCTTTGGATTCCTCGGTTTTCGGTATCACAACTGAAAATGTGAAACTGGACTTCTCGAAAACACAAGAATGGAAAGACAACAAAGTCGTCAAAACATTGACGTCCGGTGTTGAGTACTTGTTGAAGAAAAACAAAGTTGAAATTATCCGTGGGAATGCATTCTTCAATGACGGAGAAACCTTGCGTGTCTTCACTGAAGATGCAGCACAAACGTATACTTTCAAAAATGCGATCATCGCTACTGGTAGCCGTCCGATCGAAATCAAAGGCTTCAAATTTGGCGGACGCGTCATCGATTCCACTGGCGGATTGAATTTGACTGAAGTTCCTAAGAAATTGGTCATCGTTGGTGGCGGTGTCATCGGTACTGAACTAGGCGGAGCATACGCTAACCTAGGCGCTGAAGTGACCATTCTTGAAGGATCTCCACAAATTTTGCCGACATTCGAAAAAGATATGGTCAAGTTCGTTGAAAAATCATTCCAAGAAAAAGGCGTTACAGTCGTCACGAAAGCAATGGCTAAAGAAGCCATCGACAACGGAGACAGCGTAACCGTCAAATATGAAGCAAACGGTAAAGAAGAAGTTATCGAAGCTGACTACGTAATGGTTACTGTCGGTCGCCGTCCAAATACGGATGACTTGGGTCTTGAAGTAGTCGGAGTTGAAATGACTGACCGTGGTTTGGTTAAGGTCGATAATCAAGGCCGCACAAATGTAAAACACATTTTTGCGATCGGCGATATCGTTCCTGGTGCTGCCTTGGCTCATAAAGCCAGCTATGAAGCTAAAATTGCTGCTGAAGCGATTGCAGGACACCCTTCTGCAGTTGATTACCGCGCTATGCCAGGGGTTGCCTTTACGGATCCTGAATTAGCTACCATCGGCTTCACTGCTGCCGAAGCAAAAGACAAAGGCTTGGATGTAAAAGCATCCAAATTCCCGTTGTCAGGCAACGGACGCGCATTGTCATTGAACCAGACAGAAGGTTTTGTCCGTTTGGTTACGACAAAAGAAGATAACGTTCTGGTCGGCGCACAAGTTGCAGGTGTGAACGCCAGCGAAATCATCGCTGAGCTTGGTTTGGCGATTGAAGCGGGAATGAACGCTGAAGATATCGCGTTGACGATCCACGGTCATCCATCATTATCCGAAACAATCATGGACGCTGCCGAATTAGCTTTGGGCATGCCGATCCACATCTAATTCCAAAATAGTAACAGGTAAAGAGAATCCGGATCCGGATTCTCTTTACCTGTTACTATTTTGGAATTAGATGTGGATCGGCATGCCCAAAGCTAATTCGGCAGCGTCCATGATTGTTTCGGATAATGATGGATGACCGTGGATCGTCAACGCGATATCTTCAGCGTTCATTCCCGCTTCAATCGCCAAACCAAGCTCAGCGATGATTTCGCTGGCGTTCACACCTGCAACTTGTGCGCCGACCAGAACGTTATCTTCTTTTGTCGTAACCAAACGGACAAAACCTTCTGTCTGGTTCAATGACAATGCGCGTCCGTTGCCTGACAACGGGAATTTGGATGCTTTTACATCCAAGCCTTTGTCTTTTGCTTCGGCAGCAGTGAAGCCGATGGTAGCTAATTCAGGATCCGTAAAGGCAACCCCTGGCATAGCGCGGTAATCAACTGCAGAAGGGTGTCCTGCAATCGCTTCAGCAGCAATTTTAGCTTCATAGCTGGCTTTATGAGCCAAGGCAGCACCAGGAACGATATCGCCGATCGCAAAAATGTGTTTTACATTTGTGCGGCCTTGATTATCGACCTTAACCAAACCACGGTCAGTCATTTCAACTCCGACTACTTCAAGACCCAAGTCATCCGTATTTGGACGGCGACCGACAGTAACCATTACGTAGTCAGCTTCGATAACTTCTTCTTTACCGTTTGCTTCATATTTGACGGTTACGCTGTCTCCGTTGTCGATGGCTTCTTTAGCCATTGCTTTCGTGACGACTGTAACGCCTTTTTCTTGGAATGATTTTTCAACGAACTTGACCATATCTTTTTCGAATGTCGGCAAAATTTGTGGAGATCCTTCAAGAATGGTCACTTCAGCGCCTAGGTTAGCGTATGCTCCGCCTAGTTCAGTACCGATGACACCGCCACCAACGATGACCAATTTCTTAGGAACTTCAGTCAAATTCAATCCGCCAGTGGAATCGATGACGCGTCCGCCAAATTTGAAGCCTTTGATTTCGATCGGACGGCTACCAGTAGCGATGATCGCATTTTTGAAAGTATACGTTTGTGCTGCATCTTCAGTGAAGACACGCAAGGTTTCTCCGTCATTGAAGAATGCATTCCCACGGATAATTTCAACTTTGTTTTTCTTCAACAAGTACTCAACACCGGACGTCAATGTTTTGACGACTTTGTTGTCTTTCCATTCTTGTGTTTTCGAGAAGTCCAGTTTCACATTTTCAGTTGTGATACCGAAAACCGAGGAATCCAAAGCTTCTTGATAATGATGTCCAGCAGAAATCAATGCTTTTGAAGGGATACAACCGACGTTCAAACAAACGCCTCCGATCCATTCTCTTTCGATGATTGCTACTTTTTGTCCTAATTGTGCAGCGCGGATGGCAGCTACATAGCCACCAGGTCCTGCTCCAACAACAACTGTATCTAACTCAACTGCGAAATCGCCTACTACCATTGTCTATTCTCACCCTTCCATCAATAATAATTCTGGATCAGCCAATAATCTCTTAATGTTGTTCATTGCTTTTTGAGCAGTTGCGCCGTCAACGATACGGTGGTCGAAACTCAATGAAAGTTTCATTACGCGACCGACTGCCAATTCGCCTTCTGCATTGACGATAGCTTGTTGCGCAATCGTTCCAACACCTAGGATGGCCACTTCAGGGTAGTTGATGACTGGTGTGAAGAATCCGCCGCCAACAGAACCGATGTTGCTGATTGTAACAGAACCATTTCTCATATCCGCAGCTGCCAGTTTGCCGTCATGGGCTTGTGCAGCCATGTTGTTGATTTCATCGGCAATTTTGAACATGCCTTTTGTATTTGCATCTTTGACGTTTGGTACGTATAAACCATTGTCTGTATCTGTAGCGATACCGATGTTGATGTAGTTTTTCAATACGATTTCTTGAGCGGCATCGTCGATGGATGCATTCAGGATAGGGAAGTCACGTACAGTCGCTGCCAAAGCCTTAACGACATACGGCAAGAAAGTAAGTTTTGTTCCTTGCGCTGCAGCAACATCTTTGAATTTCTTGCGGTGATCCCATAATTTGGACACTTCAACTTCATCAAATAAGGTTACGTGAGGCGCTGTATGTTTGCTGTTGACCATTGCTTTCGCAAT
>NZ_JBAWAZ010000177.1:0-6824 GCF_049589555.1 Trichococcus sp. | reverse complement strand
AGATTTCCTTACAAAATGCCTTGCCTCAATTCATTAATCTTCTTCTAGTTCTCGGATTTCCAATTCGACTGCGATTTGATCCATTTGTTTTTTATCAAGTTTGTACCAATACAAGGGAAGAATGCTGAGTACCATTAAAATCGCAGGGACTAAGTTTACTACCACATTTATTCCTGTGATAGAGGCTTGTGACTGTACTGCTCCTGGTACATAACCGGTTGCTGAAAGCATCAGCACTCCCCCGGCTCCGGCTATCGCTGATGCAAGTTTTACACCAAATCCTAAGAACGAGAATGTCAATCCTTCATCTCGCACTCTATATTTCCAATCTCCATATTCCACACAATCAGATAACATTCCTGTGGAAACACTGCCAGCTGAGTTCGCAAGTCCAATAAATGCAGCAGTCGTCAGCAAGAAGGCGGTGTTACCGGATGGGAAAAGAAAAAGAACGAATATAGATATAATACTGATCAGACTTAGTATCAGCAACCAATTTCTCTTACCAAATTTCTTTGTAGCCACTGGCAACAACATACTACCTATCAATTGAAAAACAGTCATACTTGTAAAAATTGGTGCAATCATTGTAAAAGATCCGACTACATAAATTACATAGTATGCAAGTAAGGTCATTCTTCCAATAACGGACATTGCCCCCAAGAAAACACTCCAAACTGTGATCAACAGCATTTTGTTTTTAAATAGCGCTTTCAAAGATGTCGTAACAGAAATTTTTTGTTTCTCTCTCTTCCTTGAATCCGTTCTTGCTGTTTCCTTACAATGATATGCTGTTAGCCAAAAAGCTGGAATCATAATCAGGGAACAAATAACAGTGACCCAAAAGTAGCCTCGAGAATTAGCAACATCACTGTTACTGAAAAATAAGATGGCTGGCATTACTGCCATGGATAAAATCATTTGAATGATACTGCCACCAACTGCTCTTGCTGACGTATAATTCATTCGAACTTGTGAGTCTTTTGCAATTCGGTTTACTAAACTGGCATACCCAACCGAAAGTGCAGTATAAGACATTCCTGCTCCAATATATAAAACTAAGCAAAGAATTACTTTCGTTACACCTTCTACAGGGAATACAGTAAACGTAAGAATATTAAATATAGCTAGGAATGGTGGAGCAAAAATGAGATATGGCCTGAATTTACCCCATCTAGTATGTGTTCTATCAGCTATGATGCCCATCATCGGATCGTTCGCAGCATCCCAGATACGCGCAACAAGCATGATCATTGAAATCGCAGCAGCAGAAAGCCCAATAATATCAGTGTAAAAAATCATCAGATAGGTATTGATCATATACCAACTCAATTGACTTCCAACTTCACCGAAGCTGTAAAAAACAGCTATCTTTTTACTTGTTTTTTCTTGAATTTTCACTTTTTGACTAGCTACCTCAAAATTCATATCCACCTGTTTTTCCATTTGTCTTCCTCCTGATCGTAAATTATAAGACCGCTTGTAATCGATTACATACATAGTTTATACCGGGACGGAAGTTTCCTCTACTTTGATAGCGTTTAAATTCATGGTACTTCCATGACGAGAAAACGCTACCTTTTATTGTTGTGTAAATTTGTGTGGCACATTCTTAACTAATCTGATACTTTTTGGATGTCAAACAAGCAAATATCATACGGGGACAGATGGATTTCCAGTACTAATTTATCATCGCTGATGATTTGTGTCAGTATTTCGATCTTCGGAACGCATTTTTGCTTCAGGTATTGGATCATTTCTTTATCAAAATGATCGATTTGGCTGATCGCATTGACTTCTTCCAAAAAATTGCCGTTGTTCTTCCCGATGCTGTACTTGGTGATCCGGTATTTACCGGCTGCTTCAAAGCCATTCAGTTCAATTGTCCAATCGATCGGCTGTTCATTGTCAAAAATGGCGTAGGCATTGTTTTTGTGGAATCCTCCGATGGTGTCGTAGTAATAGGTCGCATTCAAATGGCTGTAGTGGTAGCACAGCAACTGATATTGCTTTTCTTTTCTGGTCACGATCAGATTTTCGGAAGCGAAGATTCTTTTCGGACCCAATTTCTTCAGAAATTTGAAAGCATAGTAACCGATTTTGGGGACTCCGTTTTTGGATAGGATACCGGCTCCGCCAAAGATTTCTTTTTTGGCTGTATCGAAACTGGTCACCGTCAAATCCGACAATTGCCAATACCCGATCAGATCGCAATAGGAAAGGATCGAAAGGATATTCTTCAGGATATAGGCGCCTTTGAAGGCCGTATCATTGACGATTTCCCTGTTCAGGATGGTCACGTTGAACTCCGTCACGTACAACTTCGTACCCAAATCCAATTCATCCAGTAAGGTGCGGATGTCCTTGATTTTATTCAGCATATAATCTTCATCATGGGAAATCGGATTCGCACGCTTCTCTACAACATAGCCATGTTTGATTTCATCGATCGGATAGATGCCGATGCTGATGAAGTCCGGTTTGACTTTTTCCTGTTTCCATTTGCGCAGAAAATTCCGCATGTCTCCCCGCTCGATGTCCAAACTCAATCCGCAGCCGCCTACTTGCATTCCCGGTACGATACGCTTGATCGATTCGCTGATTTTACTGAAGTAACGGATATAGTGCGGATACTGCGAAATATCCACCTGTCCGTCGCCCATCTCGATCAGGGATAGCTGTTCCTGATCCGTGTTCTTAAGGACCAATGCGTTCGGTTTCCATATTTCGATGATCCATTTTGAGACTTCCTCATCGCCGTACTTATCGATGCAATGGTTGAGAAAGGTTGTGAACCTGAGCAAAATCCCGTCCATTCTGTTGGTCTTCAGCTCAAACGGTTCTTTCTTAATGATTTTTGTGTGGGTTTCATGTATCAGTTTGCCTTTGAATCCGAGTTCCAAAAACGGAATCATCCCGGCATCGAGAACCGTCTGCAAAATTTCATCAACTTTTGTGAAGTCGAATTCATCGCCAACTTGTTCAAACAAAACATTGTTGAACAAGCCCCAAATCCGGCCGTAGCGAAAAGCATTCTGCTCTTGCGTATATCGGATTTGTTGGGCGAACGACGTGTGGAGCAGGTCACCGGCGTAACCGAGATTGATCAGATATTTGTCGTAATCGAAATCTTCCGACTCTGAAACATCGATTTTCAGCTTGTCGGCACTATTGCCTTCCTCCTCTTCCACAAAGTACTTCTGCAGATCCGTCAATTCTTCATTCGGTATCGCAAAAGGTGACGATTGGATTTCGATGCCCTTTTTCGATTCTCTGCGGTACTCGCTGGGAGTCAATCCTTGATATTTTTTGAACAGCCGGTTGAAGGAATTTATGTTGGAAAATCCGGCTGAAAATGCAATGTTGGTAACGGATTTTTCTGTTTCGAACAAATCTTTCCGCACTTTTTCCAGACGTTTTCTGATCAGATACTCGCTCAAGGATAAGCCGATTTCGTTCGAGAACAATTTGGAAAGGTACTGTTCCGATACGAACAATTTTCCCGCCAAATCAGATAAGCGGATCTCTTTATCAAAGTTATTATCGATGTAAAATTTGACTTCCTCGACTTTTTGCTTGATACTCCTGTCCGACTCAAGCTGCACTTTCACAAAATACTTCTTTTCCAACGTATTGATGAGGTTGAAGTACACCTCAAAGATTTCCGATATCCGTTTCTGTTCCTTAAAAATGTACAGTTCCACCAATTGGTTCAACAAATAGGTTACTTGCATATCCGAGCTGTGCGTATTTTTGACTGAATCACCGGTGAAATAGTAACTGTACGGGTCGGACTCATCCTCTTCGGAATAAAAATACTGCAACGACAACTGAAAAACTTTTGAATCGCCTGTATGGCATGTATACGATTTGGATTTATGCAGAATGAAAAAATCGTCCTTTTGCAAAGTCAAATAACTGCCTTCGGATTCTACCGACAGTTCCCCGACCAACACATACAGCAGATGGATATCATCATCAAAATTTTGGATGACTTCCTTGTTTCCGATTTTTTCAATCTTGATGTTTTCCCATGGATTGATGAGTTTCAAATGATCACCTCTTTCAGGTATTACTATATGCTATTCAGGCAGCTCCTCACAAGAGAATACAGCATAAAAACAGTGCTGCACTTAAAATATCAAACTGGATTTTAGGACAATATCAAAAAGTCCTTTATAGTGGTTTGTCAGAATACTCATCCAAGACCACTAAAAAGGACTGACGCATAATCAATTCTAGTTCAATTCGAATGCTACCTTAATATTTAAACAATTCAATGAGGTAGCAACTTGGCATTGCATCAAAACTAACCGACATTTTTTCATCACCGTTCAGAACTCTACCGGCTATAAATTTCCCATCTTTTAAATCGCCTTCTTCAAATTTGATGACTTCTACTTTATAATTTTCACCTGGCTTAGCCCGGAAGCTAAGCTTGCTCATCATTCCTACAAGTAAGAATTTATTTTCTTCAAGTTCAAAAATCGCCCCTGAAGCAACAGGCTTCTTGTCCATTCTTGGTGCATAAGAAACAACTAGATCATAATTAGTCAGGTTAATGAAAGCCCCAAAATCGGTTTCGTGCTTTTTAACATAACTATGCACTCTACCCGTTCCTCGATACTCCATCAAGAGTGGTTTTATGTTTTCGATTATTGAATATGTTTTGGCCAAATAGTTCTTACTGCCTTCGATATCAAAAGCGGATGGATCTATATTTAGAGCCAGCATCACATCCATTGGAGGCTTATTGATACTTTCTGGAGGGAGCACCAATTCTTCAATCCCAAATGGAGAATAACCAATCGCATTATGCTTCGTAAACGCATACAAACAGTAGGAAGAAGTAACTGCATCTTTTCTGACTTCCGGAACCAACAGCGGATTTCCTTCATACGCATACTCATCCAATACTTGTGGCACGTAAGGAACGTAGATGTCTGGGGCCAAAGTAAATAAAGAGGGTGCAATGGCTTTCCAAATTTTATGAACTTCTTTTACAGGGCCGCCGCTAGGATACGAACCAGGATACCATGGATACTGTTTTAGCCAAGCGTTTGTGAAATATGGAATTGGATATTCGTATTTTCCAGCTGAGGTAATTTTTTCAACCGCTCTTGCGTAGTGATAGGCCATAAAGCTCTCATTAGCATCTTTTCCGAAAGCCTCGTCCCATGTGCCGACTAAGTTTAGCTTATCCGCCAAATCTTGGGGGATCTCTTTGCTGATGAGGTCATTTGCTAGGGGACTATAGTCTCTGTCTGTCCCTAATAAACCGATTTCATTTTCGACCTGAACCATGATAACAGTTGAATGTTCTTGGTCTATTTCCTTAATATGCTTCATCACTTTGGAAAAAGCATAGGCATCTTTCTCGACAGCCAGTTCGCATAAAGGCGAAATGGAATGCAGCTTTTCTCCTTTAGCTGTTTGCACTCTGCTGTATTTGCTGGAGTCCTGCTTCATCCACTTGGGCGTATACATGCTCTCCGCATTTTTCCAAAGCCCAAACCAGATCAAGATGAGATGCATCTTTTGCTCCCTAGCTTGGCTGATCAGTCCATCCAACAAAGTAAAATCAAATTCTCCTTCTACAGGTTCTATCAACTCCCAATAGATTGGCGCAATTACAGAATTCATATTAAGCGGTTTCAAATTCGGCCACACGTTTTCCTCCATGTATTTTAGATCGCTGGTACTCGAATTATGAAGTTCACCGGCTAATGAAAAAAATGGTTCTCCCTTTACGTAAAGTGTTGGAAATCCCTTTTCGTTTCTGATTTCAGGTATTTTTGTCATTGATATTCCTCCTTTTCTATCTACGCTTAGTATAGTGCCTATTGACAATCAGCGTCCATCTTAATATATTTATAATCATAGTAAAATATTAAGATGAGGAGGGATAACACATGATAATCACAATAAATAATCTGGATTATCGTTCCACGAACATTCCGATGATGGTATTGACCCTAGGATTCAAACATAATCAAGAAACCATTAACCGGATAGAAGGCGTCTCCCATTTCCAATGGTTTTTTTGTGAAAAAGGCCAAGGAGAAGTAATCATTGATGAGAAAAAAATGATCATCAATGAGGGTCAAGGATTCCTGATTTATCCAAACACTGCCCACGAGTACCATGCACTATCCGATGAATGGCTGCTTGATTTTGTAGGGTTTAATGGCGATATTTGTCTTGAACTCTTAACAAGTCTGGACATGACACAATCAGGCGCTTACCACTTATCTGATACGCAGATTTTTTCAACCTCTGTTCTTGAAATGATAAACACTTATAAGACTAGTGCGAATTTTAAAATTGAACTTTCGACCTATTGTTATAAACTTCTATTAAATTTGGCCAATGCAGTAAGGTTGATTATTGGAGAAAATCAATTTGGAACAAACAGAACCGTTAACAGTATCATTTCGTTTATCGAAGAGAATTATCACCAGCCTATCAACCTTGATGATATCGCTTCATCCTGCGGAATGACAAAGGAACATATTTGTGGGGTCTTCAAAAAAAATATGAACCAAACAATCAATCACTTTCTGACGAATGTAAGAATTATCCACGCCAGAGTGGAATTGTTGCAATTCCCAGAAAAGAAAATCCACCAGATTGCAGACTCTTGCGGGTTCCGGGACTCGAGTTATTTCTGTAAAGTTTTCAAAAAGCATGTCGGGTATTCTCCAGAACAGTTCAGAAAGGTAAAATATTGATGGGTATCCCCTCGGAAAATCCAGCATCATAGACAATAGGGCAAGGACTTGGATGTTCAAAATCCATGTCCTTGCCCTATTATTGTCCGAAGT
>NZ_JBAWAZ010000176.1:0-29254 GCF_049589555.1 Trichococcus sp. | reverse complement strand
GCATTCGAAGATTACCCAGTAATGGCCTACGCCATCGAGGACCAAGGTTTGGCTCTGAAATTGGCTACAGACAAAGAAGCCGGCAGTTCATACGGTTTTGCAGTCGCTAAAGATACAAATCCTGAATTGTTGGCAATGTTCAATGCAGGTTTGGCCAATCTGAAAGCGGACGGCACTTACCAAGCCATCCAAGAGAAATACCTCGGTGCTTCCGTTGATACAAGCTTGGATGTCCCGGCACAGAACGGAAAAACTTATATCATCGCAACCGACACAACTTTCGCCCCATTCGAATTCCAGGACGCTAACGGCAACTATGTGGGTATCGACATGGATTTGATTCGCGCAATCGCTAAAGACCAAGGTTTCGGAATCGAAATCCGTCCGCTAGGATTCAATGCGGCCCTTCAAGCGTTGGAAGCTAAACAAGTGGATGCTGTCATCGCTGGTATGAGCATCACCGACGAACGCAAACAGACCTTCGATTTTTCAGAACCGTATTTCGAAAGCGGTGTGGTCATGGCTGTTGCTGCCGATAGCGATATCGACAGCTATGAAGACTTGGAAGGCCTGACCGTGGCCGTCAAAACCGGAACGGAAGGCGCAACATTTGCCGAATCCATCAAGGATGAATATGGCTTCACTTTATCGACTTTCGATGACTCAGCCAACATGTATCAAGACGTTATCGCCGGCAATTCCGTCGCGGCATTTGAAGATTACCCGGTTATGGCCTATGCCATCGAAGGTCAAGGCATCGGATTGAAACTGGCTACCGAAAAAGAAGCCGGCGGATCTTACGGAATCGCAGTCGCGAAAGACACGAACCCGGAACTGTTGAACATGATCAACACAGGATTGGCAAACTTGCAGTCCAACGGTACTTATGAAGAAATCGTCAACGACTATCTAGGGTCCGACACAGAAGAAAGCAACACTTCCTTCTTCGGACTGATCCAGGAAAACTGGAAAACATTGTTGCAAGGTTTGGGCAGAACGATCCTGATCACTTTTGCATCCATCGTTATCGCTTTGGCGCTGGGTATCGTAATCGGCTTGTTCAGCGTTTCCCCTAACAAAGCATTGAACTGGATCGCAACCATCTATGTCGACATCATGCGCGGTGTGCCGTTGATCGTCTTGGCATTCTTCGTATACTTCTCGATTCCGCAATTGATGGGCATCCGGATGAGTTCGACAGTTGCAGGGATCATCACACTGAGTCTGAATGCAGCAGCTTATCTGGCCGAAATCTTCCGCGGCGGTATCAAAGCTGTTGATGTCGGACAGATGGAAGCAGGACGCAGCTTAGGTCTGACTTATCAAACAACAATGAACAAAATCATTTTGCCGCAAGCAATCCGCATCATGATCCCTTCATTCATCAACCAGTTCGTCATTACTTTGAAGGACACTTCCATTTTGTCCATCATTGGACTTGTCGAGTTGACACAGACCGGTAAGATCATCATCGCCAGAACTTATGCTTCCGGTAATATGTGGTTGATCATCGGCTTGATGTACATCATCGTCATCACGATTCTTACGAAGATTTCCAAAAAACTTGAAGGGAGATTAAAGAATGGCTAACGCAAAAATAAATGTCATGAACCTGAAGAAAAGCTTCGGAAGCAACGAGGTTTTGAAAGGAATCGACCTCGAAGTCGCTGAAGGCGAAGTGGTCTGCATCATCGGCCCTTCCGGTTCAGGAAAAAGTACCCTTCTGCGCTGTCTGAACAAGCTGGAAGAAGTCACCGACGGCCATGTGCTGATCGATGGAAAAGACATCACCGAAAAAACCACTGACATCAATAAAGTTCGTGAAGAAATCGGTATGGTTTTCCAACACTTCAATCTTTTCCCGCACCTTTCGGTAATGGACAATATCACATTGGCTCCGGTTGAACTGAAACGCGAAAATAAAGAAGCCGCAAGAGTAAAAGCAGTGGAATTGTTGGAAACAGTCGGCCTGTCCGAAAAAGCTGACGCTTTTCCAAGCTCGCTATCCGGCGGCCAAAAACAACGTGTCGCTATCGCGCGTGCGTTGGCAATGAATCCGGAAATCATGCTTTTCGATGAACCAACATCCGCACTTGATCCCGAAATGGTTGGCGACGTTCTTGAAGTCATGAAGAAACTGGCAAAACAAGGGATGACCATGGTTGTGGTTACGCATGAAATGGGCTTCGCCAGAGAAGTCGGCCATCGCGTCATCTTCATGGATGGCGGGTACATCGTCGAGGAAGGCACGCCTGCTGAAGTATTCGGCAACCCACAGCACTCTCGTACGCAAGATTTCCTGAACAAAGTTTTGTAATAGTACAAAAAACAAAGGTTGCCCAAAAAAAGGGCAACCTTTGTTTTTTTGAAATGCGGCAAACGAGAATCTTTCGGCCGGAGGAGCGTGCATGAACGGCCCGTAGCTCCGGGGAGCCTTTGCTTGGCCGGAGCTGAAAAGACGATGAGGATGCGACCTCCGATGAAGGGAGGCTCGCAGGAGGAGCGCCTGGTTCCATCCCCTCACCTCCGGCCAATCTCCGCTTCATCGGAGTTGGGAGTAGGAAACTCGCTAACCGATCAAAAAGAATCGGGCTTTCTCAAAAAAAATTGAGATAGCCCGATTCTTTATTTTTATTGTAATATGGTGATCGTCAAAGTCTGTCTGCCGAAAGCAAGTGCGGCATTCAGGTCTTCCATGTGCAAGTCTATTTTGTTCCCTACGATTGCTCCACCGGTATCTCCTGCAATCGCGATACCGTAGCCCGGTACGTTGACCAGACTTCCCAACGGAATCACGGAAGGATCTACAGCAACGACCATCGGATTGACCGACAAGTCGATGCCAGTAGCGGTAAAGTTGGATAGCCCCGCTTCGTGGCGCGAATAGGCTGTTGCCGATACGACCAATGTTTTGCCCTGCGCAGCTGGTGTTTCCGTCACAGTCGGAGCCGCAACAGTCACAACAGGCGTCGTTACAACAGCAGCAACGGAACTGTCAGTGATTTGGCTAACCGGTGCTTGTACGGATGATGAAGCTGCAGACGATGCAGATTCGGCAATAGCGACTGTGCTGCTCGATTCCGCAATTTGCTGCTCTTCCGCCGCTTTGGCTGCAACTGCAACCGCCTCGGAATCAGCTTTTACTTGCGCTTCTTCGGCAGCCAAACGGGCAGCTTCATCCGCATACTCCGTTTTCACTTGCGACAACACAGTTTGGTTGTCCGATAGGATGCCTTTCAACGAAGTCAATTCTTCAGCCAACGCAGTCGATTCGGATTTCAGGCGGTTCTCTGCAGCCTTGACTGTTTGGATTCCCTCAGCCAACTGTTCTTCCAATGCCACCAGTTTCTCTTCTTCGGAGATGGCAGACTCGATCTGTTCATTATCGGCAGCCTGCAATTGGCTGATTACATACGCTTTATTGATGAAATCGGCAAAATTTTCGGAATCCAGTAACATCAATACTTGGTTCTTCGTTGCATCAGAAATCTGTAAAGCAACAAGCCGCGTTTTCAGTTGTTCCTTCCGCGATGCGATCACTTCTTTTTGCGCTTCGATAGCTGCTTTTGTTTCGATTTGGCTCTCTTCAGTCGCAGCAATCTGCGCTTCTAGATCATCGATCCCCATCTGCTTCAGGTTGATTGACGCTAGTGTTTCACCGATCGTCACTTCCACAGAAGCAATTTGAGCTTCCGTCTTTTGTTCTTCTTGGGTTAAGGTATCTAAGGTGGAACCTTGAACTTGTGTAATGGAAAGGGTCAGACTTGCTGCCAAGCCGGCCAACATCAATTTCCCTATACGCTTTTTATGATTCAAAATCTCACGCCTCTCTTTTCTCGTTGGAAAATGCTCCTTTATTATATCTAATTTCTCTTTACGGAGGGTTGCATTCCTTTTACCATTTCATATCAAATGATTCACTCAATGCTTATTTTGCCTTTTAATGAGCGGTTTTGTAACCTTCCCGTAACATAAGATTCCCCGCTGTAACAAAAAGTCCACTTTACTTGCCTAAATCGGCATCAGGAAAAGATAATTTTATGACAAACTTGCCGAATTCCAGTAAAATGGAAAGTGAGGAATCTTGGAAGATCCGGGATTCAGAAGGAGACGTCCATGTTATTAGAGAGAATAGGTTTAATCGATATCGGATCCAATACCATCCGGTTGGTCATCTTTGAAATCGATGAACACTTTACGATGTTTCAAGTCCAAAATATCAAGACCCCCGCACGCCTGTTTCAGTATTTGGATAAAAAGAAAAAGATGTCCCAAGCAGGGATTGATGTACTCATCAAAGTCCTGAAAAGTTTCAAATCAGTCGCTGATCAGTATCAAGTCAGCACCCTGATGCCGGTAGCAACAGCTGCCATCCGTCAATCCACCAATCGCAACGACATCATTGCCCAAGTACGCAAGAAGACCGGAATCGAAATGCTGTTGTTGCCAGAAGAAAAAGAAGCCTATTATGGGAATTATGCCGTTCTGCATACGACCCAATTCCCTAGCGGTATCACGATCGACATCGGCGGCGGCAGCACAGAAGTCACTTACTATGAGAATAAGGAACTGCAGCAGTATCATAGTTTCCCGTTTGGGGTCGTGACCCTGAAGCAGATGTTCTTCGACGGCAAGGCTCACAATGACCCGAAAGCGATTAAGAAGATGCAGGAATTTGTGAAAGAACAGTTCAAATCGATCAAATGGCTCAGCAAGAAACAAGTGCCGATCGTAGCTATGGGCGGCTCTGCCCGCAGCATCGCGAATGTCCACCAACGCCAAATCAATTATCGATTAGCAGGCGTGCACGGTTACCGCATGTACCGAAATGACCTCCAACAGACAGTGGATTTGTTCCAATCATTGAGCATTCCGCAGCTGCAGAATCTGGATGGGCTGAGCCGGGACCGCACCGATTTGATCATACCCGCGAACGTGGTATTCAATACCCTCTTCGATGAAGTGAAGGCCCCAGTATTCCTGTTCAGCAATAAAGGCTTGCGCGAAGGCATCGTGATGGAATTTCTCAACAACAAGTACGAAAACAAAGCCTTCAGCGTTTTCAACATTGCGGCTCAAACGGTCAACAGGCTGGCCGCCAGCTACCACACCTTAGCGCATGTCGCGCAACAAAGGGTGAAATTGGTCGATATGCTGTACGAGGAATTGTGCCGACTGGGTGTTTTTGACAAAAATCCGGATATGGAAAAACTGTTGCATTTCGGAAGCTACCTTTATTATCTAGGTCAATTCGTCGAGACCGGCGCCAGCTCGCAGCATACTTTCTACATCATTTCCAATAGCGACTTGAACGGCATCAGCCACAAGGAACGGGTAAGCATCGCTCTATTGGCCAGCTTCAAAAACCGATCGCTCGTCAACCAGTACCTGCTGGGCTATACGGATTGGTACACAGTGACTCAGATTGATCAGCTGCAATCATTCGGCGGCATCATCAAATTCGCTGACGCCATCAATGACTCTCATATGGAGGTCATCCAAGACATCAAAATCAATAAGACAAAGAACGGGCACGATCTGGTGCTCTATTACAAAGGTGACATCCTTGCTGAAGAGTATCGCGCAGAGCGTCAACGCAAACACATCGAGCGCCTTTTGAGCGGTAAACTTAACATTATATTTACAAAAATTTAACAAAATTATGCTATAAATAAAGCTTACAAATCGAACGAACGGATGTGTAATATGATGGAATCAGATAGTAAACTCAATCTTGCTCATGCAGATTATTATTTCAATCGAGAGTTGAGTTGGCTGGACTTCAACAAACGTGTCATTGAGGAAGCGAAAGATCCTCAGAACCCTTTGCTTGAACAGCTGAACTTTTTATCCATAGCAAGTTCCAATCTTGATGAATTCTACATGGTTCGGGTTGCCGGATTACAGGATCAGTTCAAACTTGGCTACCATATGACTGACCGCAAAACAGATATGAGCCCCCTTGAACAGTTGTCTGCCATTTCTGATAAAAACAATAGAAACATCGCCTTACAATATGAGTTCTATTATGAACTTTTGCATAAATTGGCTGAAAAGAATGTCCGAATCAAAAAAATCAGTGATCTTTCCAAAAGTGAATTCGCGATTATAGAAGAAACATTCCATGAGCAAATTTTCCCTGCATTGACGCCGCTAGGGATCGATGCCTACCGCCCCTTCCCTAACTTGAACAACAAACTGATCCACATCTTCGTCAATTTGGAGAAGGAGGATACGACCCGGGTTGCGATCGTGCCTGTTCCCGCTCCGCTGCAACGGTTCATTTTGTTGGATGAGGACAAAAACGACATCGGCATCGTACTTTTGGAAGACGTTGTACGCCATTTCATCCATACCTTGTTCAAAGGCTTCACCGTCACGAATAGTTTCAGCTGCCGGATCACCCGCAATGCGGATTTGGAATTGCATGAAGATGGCGCGGATGATCTGCTTTTGGTCATCCAGGATTACCTGAAGAAGCGCAAAAACGGGATGGCAGTCCGCTTGGAAGTCGATACACGCGATACGATTGAGACTCTCCAGGGAGACGTGCGCTTTTTGCAGACAGAACTGGATCTTGACGATCGCGATGTCTATATGATCGAGGGGCCGCTGGATCTTACCTTCCTCAGCAAATTGACCCGTCATCTGGCGATTGCTTCACCAGATGATGTTTACCCTACCTTCTCACCGGTCACACCGAGTGATTTGTCCGGAAAAGACATCTTTGATGTAGTCGAAAAGCAGGATGTCTTCTTGCACCATCCTTATGATTCGTTCGACCCGGTCGTCGATTTCATCAAGAGCGCCGCTGAAGATGAAGATACGATCGCCATCAAGCAGACCCTTTACCGTGTCAGCAAAGATTCTCCGATCATCGAAGGCTTGAAGACCGCAGCCGAATCCGGCAAACAGGTCACTGTGCTTGTCGAGCTGAAAGCCCGTTTCGATGAAGAGAACAATGTGCAATGGGCCAAAGAATTGGAAGAGGCCGGAGCGCATGTCCTTTACGGGATGACCCACTTGAAGACCCACAGCAAGATCACGATGGTCGTAAAGAAACATAATGACCGAATCGTCCGCTATGTCCATCTGGCAACCGGAAACTATAACGATAAAACCGCCAGACTTTATACCGATATGGCCATCTTCACCGCCAATAAGGAAATCGGCGAGGATGCCACAAACTTCTTCAACTACTTGAGCGGCTATTCGGACCAACCGGAGTACAATCATCTGCATGTGTCGCCTTTTGAAATCCGTGATTCCTTCATTGAATACATCGACGACGAAATCGGCTCGCACAAACAATTCGGGAATGGACTAATCATCGCGAAAATGAATTCCTTGACCGACAAACGCGTCATCATGAAACTGTACGAAGCCAGCCAAGCCGGTGTCCGTGTGGATCTGATCATCCGCGGCATCTGCTGCCTGAAACCCCAAGTGCCCGGCGTGAGTGAGAACATCCATGTCCGCAGCATCGTTGGCCGCTTCCTGGAGCACAGCCGGATCTACTATTTCCATCATAACGGCGATGAAAATCTTTTCCTGTCTTCCGCTGACATGATGACCCGCAACATGATCAAACGCGTCGAGATAGAGTTTCCGATTTTGGACAAAGCCATCAAGAAGGAAATCCTTTCCTTGATGGATGTCTACCTTGCCGACAACACGAAAGCGCGCGAACTGCATCCTGATGGGACCTATCGACACGTCCGTAACGATAAGCCAGCCGTGGATGCGCAAAAGTATTTCATGGAACTGGCGAACAAGGAAAACGAAATCCCAATACTCTCTGAAAAGGATTCCTGGTTAAAAAAAATCCAACGAAGATTCAAAAAATAAGAAAAGCGGAACGGGTTCGTTCAGCCCTGAATGAAATTTAGGAAATTGGACCGACTGAGCATCGTAGAGCGCAATAGGCCCAATTTATCTAATTTCCGAAGGGCTAACCCGTGAAGCTAGCCAACGATTTGGAACGCATGAAACATTTTATAAATTCCTATATAACGGCAGAAAAGAAGAAGGCCAAGAGCTGCGCGCTCCTGACCTTCTTTTTCTGCTGTTATTAGACTAATTTATTGGTTTTCGAAATCGCCAAGCCGATTGCAAAACCGATCATGGATGGGATCAGCCAACCCATTCCGATATCGGATAAAGGAATTGCCGAATCAGTCCAGGCAATGACACCGTTCAGACCGATAACGTCCTTGATTCCTTGCGGCAAAGCTTTCAGGAAATCAATGGTTGCGAAAGGCAAAGTGAACAAGGTCGTCATCTGGTAGACGATCGTCCGGTCATTGAACAGGCTGCTCGTGATTGACAGCAAAATCAAAGTGATCGCAAGTGGATAAAGGAACATCAACACCGGAATCGAGAAGGCGATGATCTGGCTCAAGCCCAGATTCGCCAAACCGAAGGAAATGGCTGTAAAAAGATAGACGTATTTTTTGTAGTCCAATGAGTTTGGAAACATAAGCACGAACGTTTCACTGATGGCTGTGACCAGCCCGATTGCTGTTTTCAGACAGGCAACTGTGATGATGACCGCAAACAGGACAGCGCCGAAGATGCCGAAGTACTCGTTTGAGATCTGCGCCAAAGCGATACCGCCGTTGTCGCTGATTTCAAAAACACCACGGCTCGTTGCGCCCAAGTAAACCAGCGAACCATAAATGACAGCCATCAACAGCATGCTGATCGTTCCGGATTTTATCGTGTCCTTCGCAATCGTTGCTGGCTTTGTGACGCCTAAACCTTGGATCGTCGTTACGACGATGATGCCGAAAGCTAAGGAAGCCAACGCATCCATCGTGTTGTACCCTTCCAAAAAGCCTTTGAAGAATGCGCCTGTCTGATAGCTCGCATCCACTGGTATTTCACTCGCTGTACCCATCGGCGCGAAAAAGCCGAAGAGGATCAGAATCGAAAGAAAAACCAGGAAAATCGGATTCAGTACCTTGCCTACCCATTTCAATATTTCCGATGGCTTCAGGGAGAACCAGAGAACAGCTGCGAAGAAAAGCAACGAGAAAAGGAACAGCGCCATCTTTGTCATTGAGGGATCCAAGTAAGGAGCAAAAGCTGCCTCGAACGACACGGTCGCGGTACGCGGCGTCGCAAAAAATGGCCCGATTGTAAGGTAGAGTGCGGCTGTGAAGAAAACGCCGTATTTCGGATGGATTTTGCTCGCCATTTCCAGCAGGCTTTCTTTACCGGACAGCCCCATCGCAACAATACCCAGAAACGGCAACCCCACTGCCGTCACGACAAACCCCAGTATCGCCGGAATCAAGTTTTGTCCAGCTAATTGTCCCATATGGACCGGAAAAATCAGGTTGCCGGCACCGAAAAATAAGCCGAAGAGCATGGAGCCTATGTATATATATTCTTTATTCGATAATTTCTTATCCATTAAGTCTCAGCCAACTTTCTGTTTCGATTTTGTCCATTCTATCACGGCATTCCCCACGATACTAGAATTGTGAGCGTTAACCAAAAAAACTTACCATTTTCTCATTTTCGCAGCCATACCACAAGCACTGGCTGTCATCCGAAAATAATGGCAATATTGAAACAATCAGGAACAATCTATTGCCACCAGAGACACAATCTTACTCGTTTTTTGTAAACACTCTGTTAAAATCCTTTTATTTTTTCAGGAATATGCTAGAATTAATTGACTATAAACAAGAATTGAGGAATGTAAAAAAATGATTACCGTATCAAATGTCAGCCTACAATTTTCCGATCGCAAGTTGTTTGACAATGTTAACCTAAAGTTCACCCCTGGTAACTGCTATGGCGTCATCGGTGCAAACGGAGCTGGAAAATCTACTTTCTTAAAGATTTTATCAGGTGTCATCCAGCCCACAACCGGCGACATCATTTTAGATCCAAATGAACGTTTAGCTGTACTGAACCAGAATCACTATGGTTTCGAAGACCATCAAGTATTGGACACTGTCATCATGGGTCACAAACGTCTTTATGCCATCATGGATGAAAAAAATGCCATTTATGCAAAAACTGATTTCACAGAAGAAGACGGCATCAGAGCCGGCGAACTTGAAGGCGAATTTGCTGAATTGGATGGCTGGGAAGCCGAATCCGATGCTGCAAGTCTCTTGCAAGGTTTAGGCATTGGTGAAGACTTGCACTTCAAGCAGATGAGTGACCTATTGGAGCCACAAAAAGTAAAAGTTTTGCTGGCGCAAGCATTATTCGGCAAACCGGATGTATTACTATTAGACGAGCCGACAAACGGTTTGGACAAAGAATCAATCGAATGGTTATCTGAGTTCCTGATCAACTTCCCTAATACCGTCATCGTAGTTTCCCATGACCGTCACTTCCTGAACACGGTTTGTACGCACATGTGTGACGTTGACTTTGGAAAAATCAAACTTTATGTCGGAAACTATGACTTCTGGATGCAATCCAGTCAATTGGCCGCTAAATTGGCCGCTGATTCCAATTCGAAAAAAGAAGAGCAGATCAAGGAATTGCAGGACTTCATCGCGCGATTCAGTGCAAATGCATCGAAATCCAAACAAGCGACTTCACGTAAAAAGACTTTGGATAAAATCACATTGGATGATATTCAACCATCCTCCCGTAAATATCCTTTCGTCGGCTTCACTCCAGAACGCGAAATCGGTAATGACTTATTGATTGTTTCGAACCTTTCCAAAACAATCGATGGCGTCAAAATTTTGGACAACATCAGCTTTGCGTTGAACAAAAACGATAAAGTCGCTTTCGCCAGCCGCAAAGATATCGCTACTTCCACCCTCTTCAAAATTTTGATGGGTGAAATGGAAGCTGACGGCGGTACCTTCAAATGGGGCGTTACAACTTCACAAAGCTACTTGCCGAAGGACCACACGAATGAATTCCCGGTTGCCGACATCACCATTTTGGAATGGTTGCGCCAATTCGCAGGCAAAGAAGAGGACGACAATACCTTCTTGCGCAGCTTCTTGGGCCGCATGTTGTTCTCAGGTGAAGACGTTATGAAGAAAGTTTCTGTCCTATCCGGGGGAGAAAAAGTACGTATCATCCTATCGAAAATGATGCTTTCCAAAGCAAACGTCTTGGTATTGGATGATCCGACGAACCATTTGGATCTTGAATCCATCACTGCATTGAATGACGGTATGATCGCCTTCAAAGGCGCGTTATTGTTCACTTCACACGATTACGAGTTCATCAACACTACTGCGAACCGCATCATCGAAGTGACTCCAAACGGCGTTGTGGACAGAATGGAAACAACTTACGAAGACTTCTTGGCAGATAAAGACGTTCAAGCAAGAATCAACGCACTTTATAAAGAACAAGCATAAAACCAGCACTAAACAACAAACAGAAAGAGGAGCACCCGAGCATTCGGTTGGCTCCTCTTTCTGTTTAATAGAATATTTCCATTCCAAAAGTGCATCACCTCCGGTGTTTCACAGGGTTGCAAAATATTCAAAGCATCCCAGAACGTTGGCTAGCTTCACGGGTAAGCCCTTCGGAAATTAGATAAACCGTGCCTATTGCGCTCTACGATGCTCAGTCGGCACGGTTTCCTAAATTTCTTTCAGGGCTGAACGAACCCGCTCCGCTTTTCTATACTTTTTTCCAGATCATATGGGCTTCGCATGCCAAGTCTTCGCCGTTCATGATGCGGTGCGCGGTGATGATTTCGCCGTTCTCCGCTTCTTTCGTCGACATGACGCTGGTGATGCTGTTGCCGTATTCGACTTCTTTTTCGTACTTGATGGTAACTGCAGTCATCTGGTGATCCATGATGAATTTCGGGTCGATCGTGTTGATGATCCAGTCGAAATATTTGGCGTTGTTGACATGGCGATTGTAGTCGATATCCAGGTATCTGACGCGGAAATCTTGTTCCTTGCGGTTTTCCGGCTCCAGTTGGATCGGCTTCTGCATGCGCACCATCGTCCGGATTTCATCAGCCTGATAGACGGTCAGCAGGTCTTTTTGGATCTGGACCATTTTACGGGTCTCGATGTCCATCATGACGAAGTTCGTCATCACTTCCACACACAATTGTTCGCTTTCATCATACGCCCGGAAACGGCGATAAGTGAAAAAGCGATTATAGCTCATGGCTTCCGTTTCAAGAATGATTTCCTCGCCTTGATGCGGCATGCGATTGATCTGCATGTCGTACTGCACGATGATCCAACTAAGTTCTCTTTCGGTCATCTGGTCATTCGTGTTCCCGAGTGAATCGCTTTGTTGTCCCGACAAATCCATCATCAGGTTGACGAGCGATGGCAAAGTGACCTCACCGGTGATGTCGCATTCATAGCCTTTGATGCGATGGGTTCTGCGATAGATTAATCCGCTCAACGTTTTTCCTCCAAAATCAATATTATAATAGAAAGGATACCATACTTCTCAGGGTGAACCAACCAAAAGCATGCGCAATTTCAGACGCGTAATTGCTGTCTGTCATTATAGAATTCGCGGTATGCCAAGAAAGAGGCGATATAGGAGGAGATGCTTGTCGCCGCCACCAGCATGAAAGTCACCATGATCTGATACATGATGGCCGTCATCGGTACGGTACCGGCAAACATCAGACCCGACATCATGCCCGGCAAGGAGACGATTCCCACCGTTTTGGCGGAATCCAAGGATGGCTGCATGCCTGATTTGATTGTTTCCCTCAAGATGGTGCGCGAAGCTTGATTCGGAGTCGCTCCCAACGACAGTTTTTCCAGGATCTGCTGGCGCTGATCGCGGAACAAGGAATTCAGGTTGCGATAACACAAGCCGATGGTCGTCATCGCATTCCCGGCTATCATGCCTGTGATCGGAACAATCTGTGAGGGGATAAATTTGACGGACCCGGACAGGACCAAAATGGATAACGTCAAAATCGCGGAAGCCGAGATGGCGATGAGCGAAATCTTCAAGGAATTCGGGATACTGCTGCTGCGTTTGTGGGCATTCCATGACGCATTGAAGACGATTACGGCAACCATCACCAAAGTGACGATTGTGTTGTTCACATTGAACAGATACGTCAACACGTACCCGACCGCAATCAGCTGAACAACGGCTCTGGCAATGCTGTACAAAATGTCTTTGGCCGTGCCTAATTTTTCTTTGTAGGAGATGTAGACTCCCACCATCACCAACGAAAAGCTCAACATGAGCGTGATTGGACTGACTTGTAGATCCATCTTAGTTCTACTCCCCTTTTACGATTTTTCCTGCAACGATATGGATGTTCTTATCAGCCAAGCTGGATTCTTCCTCATTATGGCTGACCATGATGATCGTCATATCGGCATGCTCCCGCATTTCGTGGAGCCATTTCCAGATGATCTGGCGATTCGCTTCATCCAAGGCGCTCGTCACTTCATCGAGCAGGAGGATTTTCGGTTGAAACAGGACGTTGCGGATCAAAGCGACACGCTGTTTTTCTCCGCCTGACAAGGTATTGATTTCTTTATCCAAATATTCCTTCGGCAGCCCAAGCGACTCCAGATATGCGACTGCTTTCTTTTCATCGAATTCCTTTTTGCGGATTTCGTATGGGAAAGCCAAATTATCGCGGACGGTTTTTCCAAACAAAACGGGTGTCTGGAACGTGTAGGAAACCTCCTTGCGGTATTCGGTAGGTTCGTACGCATCCAGAGACTTCCCATTGTAGCGTATTTCCCCTTCGGTACGCGAAAGGATTGTCGCGATGATCTTCAACAGGGTGCTTTTGCCGCTTCCGGACGGGCCGGTTATCGAGAGAAAGTCCCCCTCCTCAAGCGAATAGGTGATGTCATCCAGTATGACTTTGCCATCTGACACAAAGCTCAGATGTTCCATTTCCAATAATGCCATTTTTAAATTGCTCCTTTATCATTCAAATTGCAGACGAAACAGTTGCGAAACCCCAAAATCGCTGTACAGGTCGTTTATGCTTCATTTCTCTATTCTATCACTACTTTCCGTATTCCTGCTAAAGATAATCATTATAATTTAGTAGTAAATACAAAAAGACAACCCCTGAATGGGGCTGTCTTTATCACAAACATCATTATTCTTTCAATTCCGCATAAGAAATCAGCTGGATTGCCTCGTCTTCGCGAATCCGATCCGCAAAATCGGAATGCATCAAGAATTCAGCCATGTAGGCCCGGTCCTTCTGCAGACTACTCACGCGTTCCAGGCTTGCGTCGACATAGCCGGGATGGACAATCAATTCAACCGATGTGTCCGCTTTTTCCAGGACGGTCATGATATCATCCAATTTCTCCATCACACTCATCCCCAATTCGGCCTGCGGTTTTTCAGCAGCGAAACCGAGGTCGAATTGACGGTCCGTGTGCAATACCCCATGGCTACCTTCAAAGTGGTCCCGGATCGGCAGATCGTACTGAATCGCCAGCGACAGGATGACTTTGTTGAGCGGCTCCAGCATATGCACATGGTGGTGCGAATCCAAATGCGTTGGTTTGATGCCCGCCTTGCGCACCTTTTCGATCTGCGCATGCCACTCCGCATAGACTTCATCCAAATCCAGCGAAGCCGCATGCTGCTGTACGTATTCCCTTGTATGGAAACGCCCGTTGGCACTGATGCTGACTGAATCAGGCAGTAAAGGCTTGCCGAGCGTCAAATTCAGATGGACCCCGACTTCCAGATCCGGATGATCGGATGCCAACTCCACTGCATGATCGAAAGCCGATCCGTTTGCAATAAGAGTCGTCGAGGTGGTGATGCCGTACAAAAAACTGTCGATGATGCCGTAGTTCACGCCATTTGTGAGACCAAAATCGTCTGCGTTGATGATTACTTGTCCCATAAGTCATTCTCCTGTCTGTTTCGGATGGCGGTTCGCCTTCAAATCGCTTTGACTGCCCCGCCATCCACATAAAGTGTGCTGCCGGTAATGTAGGTGTTCGCATCGGAAAGAAGAAAAACGACGGCTTTCGCGAATTCTTCCGGTGTACCGTAGCGTCCCAAAGGAATACCTGCAATCGCAGCTTTGTCGACTTCAGCCAATGACAATTCTTTCGCTTTGGCGTTCGCTTCATTCAGATATTTCAGGCGATCGGTTTCAATTTTTCCCGGCGCAACAACATTCACAAGAATGTTGTCGGGCGCCAATTCATCGGCAAGCGTCTTGCTCAAACCGACGATACCATTCCGGAACGTATTGGAAAGGACCAGATTCGGCAACGGCGTCTTCACCGAAATCGAAGCGATATTGACGATGCGTCCGCCCTCTTTGCGAAGGTCAGGCAGCACTTCGCGGATGATCCGGATATAGCTCAGCAAGTTCAATTCGAAGGCCTGTTGCCATGCCTCATCGGAGAAAGAATCGAATTTCCCGCTGGGCGGACCGCCTGCATTGTTCAACAAAATATCGATTTTCCCGAACACTTCATGCGTCCTTGCCACCAGCTTCTGGATATCCTCATTTTTGGTGATGTCGCAAGGGAAATAAGCGACCTTTCCGCCATGCAAGGCTTCCAGTTCTTCTTTCACCTCAGCCAATTTGTCTTCGCTTCTGCTGGCCAGCATGACGTGCGCACCTTCTTTGACGAGTTCCTTCGCCACCGCTTTGCCCAATCCTTGGCTTGAAGCGATGACCAATGCCACTTTGTTCGTTAACCCCAGATCCATTTCGGTTCCTCCTTCAACTACTTTCTTTTGATATTCTCTTACTCATACTATAGCCCAAACGCGTCCACATCACTAGCATTTCACTCGCTCTGCTGCATTTGTCCCTGCTAGCCTCCGGGATAGTCTGTTATAATGGAAGATGAACTTGTTTACTTTAAAAATAAAATACGCGCAACTTTTTTATTAAAAAATACTAACCGATGGACAGGAGACTTTCCCATGAGAATACTGCATACGGCTGATTGGCATCTGGGCAAAATCGTCAATGATTTTTCCATGCTGGAGGACCAGCGCCACTACTTGATGAACTTGATTGAAACACTCAAAGAAAAAGATATCGATGCGATCATCATGGCCGGGGACCTTTACGACCGCGCTTTGCCGCCGAAAGAAGCGGTGGCGCTGGCCAACAGGACACTGACACGGATGGTGAAGGAATTGGGCGTGCCAGTGTTCGTCATCGCCGGCAACCACGACAGCAACGAGCGTATCGAATATGCCGCTGACCTGCTGGCCGACAGCCGCCTCTACATAGAGGGAACCATGAAACCGGCCATCCGAAAAGTTGCTTTCGAGGGAACCAATTTCTATCTGCTGCCCTTTGCTGACCATGTCTACGTCCGCGAAACGCTTCAGGACGACACCATCAAAAATATGGAGGATGCCGTACGTGCGCAACTGGCGACCGTCAAAGCAACGATGAACCCGGAAGAAGTGAACATCCTGATTGCGCATGGTTATGTGATCCAGGCCGGAAACGACACGAGCGAACCTTCCGATTCCGAACGTCCGCTCAGCATCGGCACTTCCGAATACGTGGATGTGTCGCTGTTCGAGGATTTTGATTACGTCGCTCTTGGGCATCTGCACAAAGCCCAGAAAGTCAAAAACGACAAAGTTCGCTACAGCGGATCGATCCTGAAGTATTCCAAATCGGAAACCCCGCATCAAAAGCAGACGAGCATCGTAACCATAGAAAAAGACAAACTGGAGATCGAACCGCTCCGCATCAAGCCTTTGCGCGATATGCGCACGATCAGAAGCACGTTTTCCGAGTTGATGAACGGCCAATCCGACGATTACCTGTTCTTTGAACTGGAGGATACGGAATATGTGCTGGACGCGATGAACCAATTGCGCCGTCGCTATCCGCAGGCGATGGGCCTCGAATACGTCAGCCGGAGAGAAACCGAATCGATGGCCTTGCAGCATAACCGCGAGGATCTCCAACAGTTGTCCTACCCGGATCTGTTCAAGGACTTTTATGAGCAATACCGCGCCATGGAATTGGATGAATCCGGTCAAAAAATCGTTGCGGATGTCTTTGCCGCTTTGGGAAGGAAAGATTAGATGAGACCCTTAAGATTAGAAGTGAGTGCCTTCGGGCCATACAAAGAAAAAATCGTATTGGACTTCACGCAATTCCAGAACCAAACCTTATTTCTTGTGAGCGGACCTACGGGTGCCGGCAAGACCACGATTTTCGACGCCATCGCTTACGCCCTTTACGATGTCGCCAGCGGCAGCAGCCGGGAAAAGGACACTTTCAAGTCGCAGTTCGCAGCGGAAGAGTCGGTCTGTTACGTTGATCTGGAGTTCGAATACAACGGGAAGACTTACCGCGTCAGACGCTCCCCTGCCCAGACGGGTCCCGGAAAGAGCGGGAAAATCATCAACCTTTTAGCTGACGTGGCCTTCTATCACGACGACACGGTGACGACGAAAGCGCGCGATGCCAATGCGGAAATAGAACAGCTGCTTTCCTTGAATTACGAGCAGTTCAAACAGATTGTCATGCTGCCGCAGGGGGAATTCAAGAAGCTGCTTGAATCGAACAGCACCGAAAAAGAGACCATCTTCCGGAACATCTTCGGGACCGAAATCCTGAAAAGTTTCCAGGAGGAACTGAAGGAAAAAGCCAAATTGCTCCAAGTCCAAGCGACTTCTGCCCAAGATTCCCTGCAAACGGCCTATTCGTTTGCCTCCGGAATAAACGATGACGCCCTGCAGGAAGTACTCATCTTGCAGGACACCGAGCGCATTCTAGTTCGGATCGCGGAACTGTTGGCTGCGCTCGAAGAAGAGCGCAGCGCCAAAGAACTGCAGCTCGCGAATTTGCGTTCACAAAGCCAATCCGCTTCCGATACCATCAAATTGCTGGAAGATATCGCACAGTTGGAGGCCAGGCTGAAAGTTCTTGAAGAAGAAGAATCGTCTGTCCTCGGATGGAAACAGCAATTGGAACGCCATGAACAAGCCGTCAAAGCTGAGGGAAAAAGATTGCTGTGCGTTACAGCATCCACAAACCAGAATGCAAAACAGGAACAAGCCAAACAAAATGACGATCTTTTCGACCAATTGAATCAGGCTTCACGCGATAAAAAACCAGCGTTCGAAGCAATTTCGCAAGCCTTTTCCCTGATCCCGGACTTGCGTGAGCAGGTAGACGCCGTGAAGGAACAGGAAAAACAGCTTGTCGCATTGGCGAAGAAAGAAAAAGAACTGATCGTTTGCCAGAAAGCGTGCGAAGATGCCACGAAAGAACTGCAGAAACATGCGGAACTCCAGCAAGCGCAAAAAATAAAACAGGAACAATGCCAGCAGAAGCTTTCGGAAGTGAAACGAGCCCAAAAGGATGCTGCCATCATGCAAGAGCAATTGAGTGCCTGCAGAATGAACGTACAGCAATCCGATCAGCTCCACAAAAGGATCGTACAGACCGAAAAAGTGTTGGCTGAACAACTTGAAAAAGTCGAGCGATTCCTGATTCTCGAAAAAGCATACATGACGGTCGATCAACAGTTCAAGGATGAAACCCTCCTCTACAATCGCAACATCGCCGGCATCTTAGCCGAACAGTTGGTTGGCGGAGAAGCTTGCCTTGTCTGCGGTTCAACGGACCATCCCGCACCCGCGCAAAAAACGGCGGACACCCTCTCGGATCAGGACCGGGAATTGCTGGAGAAAAAACGGAATCAGGCCTATGCGGATTACCAGCAAGCGACTGCCGAACTTTCAGGTATCCGAAAACAATTGGTTGATCTCTTCACTGAGTTCGCTGTCCCGGCTGAATCTTTCGAAAGCTACAAACAAGAGCAGAAAGAAAAACGCGATACGGAGATTGCGTCAGAAAAAGCATTGCTGTCGGAGATGAAAAATCTGCAGAGGGTGCTTGATGAAGAAGATGCCCTCGTAAAGGTGCACAACGACATCGAAGCGAAGCTGCAGGAGATCGACCAGAACCGTATTGCCCTTCAGCAAACGTTGCTCTTGAACGAAACCCTTTCCCGGGACCTGCTGTCCGAAATTGACCTGGAAAAGCAATTTTTGGGCGACAAAGACCTCCCAATCGTTCAAAAAGAGATCCTGCAACTGAACGAAAAGATTGAAACTTGCACAAGCGCCTATAACAAACTGAAAAACGAGCTGACGGACCTCGAGAAACAGCTTGCTGTCTGCCTTGCCAACCGGACCACCTACGCAGCTCAAGTCCAGGAAGCCACAACTGCTTTGCTGGATGCTGAGACGATATACACAACGGCACTGGATGCTGCCGGTCTCGAAGAACCTTTCAACCATCTGATTTTGGATAAGACTCTGTGTCTGGACATCCTGAAACGGATCCGCAGTCATGAAGACGACCTGAATGTCACAGTGACCCGTTTGCGCGATCAAAGGAAAGCCGCAGCCGCATTGGATCCGGATCAGACAATCGCCTCCTGCGCCGAGCAAAAAGTGCTTCTGGACAATGCCATCCGCGAATCGGAAGAGCAAAAAGATCAGCTCGCCGGCAACATCCAAATGCTCAAAAAAGCGGCCCAAGAAATCGCCGCAATCTACAAAAAGCAGCAGCAGATCATTGCCGATTACCAAAAATACAGGACCTTGTCGGACATCGCCAACGGCACCAAAGAAACCGACTATATTTCCTTCGAGCGCTATGTGCTTGCGATCTACTACGAGGAAATCATCGAAGCCGCCAACCTTCGCTTCCAACAGATGACCAACAACCGTTACCTGTTGTTGCGGAAGGAAGACAAAGGAAAAGGTGCCGGAGCCAAGGGGCTGGACCTGGATGTATTCGACCATTACACCGGCCAAACCCGCAGCGTCAAAACGTTATCGGGCGGCGAAAGCTTCAAGGCATCCCTTGCGCTTGCTCTAGGACTCAGCGACGTGATGCAGAGCCGCAGCGGCGGCATCCAGATCGATACGCTGTTCATCGATGAGGGCTTCGGTTCATTGGATCCCGAATCATTGGATTCCGCAATCGAAGCGTTGTTCTCCCTGAACAGCAGTGGACGATTGGTCGGCATCATCTCGCACGTTGAGGAACTGAAAACGCGGATACCAGTCCATATCGAAGTCGACCGCACAGCGGAAGGAAGTACCGCTAAAATCATTTTGTAGAAAAGCGGAACGGGTTCGTTCAGCCCTGAAAGAAATTTAGGAAATCGTGCCGACTGAGCATCGCAGAGCGCAATAGGTACGATTTATCTAATTTCCGAAGGGTTAACCCGTGAAGCTAGCCATCATTATAGGAAGCATGAAATATTTTACAAACCTATAAAACACCTCCGGTGATGCGCTATGAGGTTCGAAACATTTATACTTTCTCAAAAAAAGGAAAGTCCAGCTACGTAAACGTAGCTGGACTTATTTTGCGTCTCCTGATCCGTTGGTTCAAAAGCGTCTGATCAATCTTCCCTTACAATTAATACATCACACGGTGCATGTTTGATGACATGATTCGTCACGGATCCGACCACCAATTTTGCGATGGTGCCTTTACCGGTTGCACCCATTACAATCAAATCACAATTCCATTCTTCCACAAGCGTCTTCGCAATCATTTCCTTTGGATTGCCAGTGCGCATTTCCTTGTGCACCGCGACCCCGTTTGCCCGCGCGTACCTGTCAAATTCATCGAATAAAGAGTCCTTATCCTTCTGCAGCTGTGCGGCCTCTTCGGCATTGTCCAATTTATCCAGTATCGCAACAAGATAAAGCGCGGCATCGTTCCTTTCAGCGATATGGACCGCCTGTTTGAACGCCTTGATCGAAGCCTCCGATCCGTCCACTGGGATCAATATGTTTTTATAATGAACCATTCAAACTCACTCCTTTGGAATAATCAACCAGAAAACGCTTTCCTTACTCTTATTTTACTATACTTACGGAAGAAACAAAAGATTAGCGGTGCTTCAGTTGATAAATTTACAAACCAAAAAAGAGCCCGGATTACAGGCTCTTTTTGGTTATTTCGTTACTCCAATGAACATCCCATCGGGGTATAGCTTCATTTCACTTGAGCTGAAAGCTCTTGTCCATCTAAATTTCTCTGCTTTCCAACTTGCCGATTTCTTTGACATCCTTGCGCAATACCGCTTGAGATAGGTTCGGACGGACTTTGTAGGCTGATTTCGATGACATGACGGCATTCACTAAGCCAGTCTGGATCATTTCCGAAATATCATCAGTCCTCAAGTAGGAATAGACGATTCCGGCACAAAGCGCTTCGTTCGTTCCCCATATGTAGGTATCGCTGTTGCTGTTCTTCAGGTCATAGATGTGCATACCGTATTTTTCGCTGGCATAGCCTACGCTCTGACTGTTTTTGGTGATGATGACATGCTGCACCCCTTTATCCAACCAAAGCTGCAAAGCTTCCCGCAAAGAGGCATCATCCTTGATTTCAATCCCGAAGTGTTTCTCGGTTTCGTCATGCTTCGTAATCAGCAGTTTCAAACCCTTCAGATTTTCCGGGATATTATACAGCTTCAGCAAGGATGCGCTGACTAGGGTGACCGGAATATTGTACTTCGCGCCGATCTCAAGCAAGTGCTCCACGCTTTCTTTCGGACAGTTCGAGTCGATTATGATCATCTTCGCCCTCTTTAGTGTCGCCAAGTGTTTCAACAACCATTTCGGCTGCATGTATTCATAGATATCCATCTCTGCCAATCCGATGATCATCTTACCTGATTCATCGATGACTTCCATAAAGGTTCCTGTCGAAAAGCCAGGGACCATTTCCACTTCGGATGTCTTCATCAACGGGCGCATGGATTCCTCAATCGTATGCCATTCCGCGTCGTCTCCCACTAAAGATAGCATGACGACATCTTCCTGCAGCCTGCCCAGATTCTCAGCGATGCTGAGGGCAACCCCACCGATCGACGTTTGCGATGTGACATTGTTCGATTGTCCGTGAATTAGACCGCCTTCCACGAAATAGCGACGATCGATGCAGGCAGCGCCGATGCAGACGATTGGTCTCGTGTCATTGATGACATAGGCTTTCCCCAAAAGGTATCCCCGTCTTACTAAGCCGGAAATGATGTTAGCCACCGCAGGACGGGACAGGCCGATTTTTGTAGCCAAGTCTTGCTGTGAAATAAAAGGATTTTCTTTTATGTAGCTCAGTATTTTTGATTCTTTTTCGTTTAAAGCCATGTTTCAATTCCCCTTACTTTATGAAAACTCGGCAATGCCGAAATTATTCTTTTAGCAACACTGCATGCTCCTAAAGGTATAGTATATAACCAATGAACGCAGATGCCAAACGAACATGGCATATTGTAACCTTTTTTTAATGCGTTTGCATCAATCCGGGCAGTTTTATTACTGTTCAAAGCTGTGCTATAATGATGTGGACTATTCTAAGGGAGCTGTTTATATGATTCATACATTTATTTTTGACGTCGACGGCACAATCGTTGATACTGAAGATTCCATCTTCAGAGGTCTGGATGACATCCTTCGGGAACATGCCGGCCGACATGCAACACCGGAAGACATGCGTACGATTTTCGGCATACCGGGTATGGAAGGCTTGCAGTCTTTGGGATTCACACCTGAAGAAGCTGCCGATCTGCATCCGAAGTGGAGTGCACAATCGAAAACTTATGCGGACAGCGTGAGTATATTTGCTGGAATGGAAGATACGCTGCGTTATTTGAAGGAAAACAATCACCTGCTGGGCATTGTCACCTCCAAGACAAAAGAGAGTTACGAGCTGAACATCACACCCTACGGTTTGGATGACTATTTTGACGTCATCATCACATCCAGCGATACCGAAGAACACAAGCCATCCGGTCAACCTTTGACGGAATGCTTGCGCAGATTGGGCATTGCCGAAAATGAAGCCATCTACATCGGGGATTCCATTTACGACAACCAGTGCGCACGCAATGCCGCTGTTGCATTCGGATTGGCGGAATGGGGATCGCATACGTCAGAAGGATTCGATGCCGATCACATCTTCAAGACACCTTCAGATATTTTATCTATTCTGTAGAAAATGTAGGCAACCTGGAAACAGGTTGCTTTTTTCATTTTAGAATGGATTGGTGCGGTCCAAATTGGCATATTATGGTTCTCACCGTACGTCCTCAACGCGCTTCAGCCTTGCCAGCAGTTCATCTGCCGCTTCTTCATTTTTATTTCTCATGTATAAGGCATGGCTTTCCAGATAGGAATCCCGGGCTCTTTCCAATTCATTGAGGGTGAAATGATAATCGCCGAGGCCGCGCATGATGTCGGCTTGGCATTCTTCATCTCCCGACTTATCGGCATATTGTTTTGCCTTGTCCAGATTAATTTTGCCCTTCATTGGATTCCGTTGCAGCAATGACAGCGTGGCCGCTTCGTGGTAGCTTCGCGCTAATCCGCAATAATCATCAGGGAAATGTGTCAGCCGGAAAGTGATCTCTTCCTCACACATCAGGGCAGCCAGATCATATTCTTCCATGTTGCGGGTATTCACCGCCAAGGCATGCAGATACTCAGCTTCCTTCTCCAGATTTTTGTTTTTTTTCGCGTAAAACAAAAGTTCCTCGAGACATTCTTTGGACCCATCAAAATTTTCCTGCGCAGCGTAGCACTTCGCCAGCTTGTTTACGACTTTTTGGTATTCTTCCGATTTCGGATCATCCAACAAATATAAAGCATCAATGTATTTTTTCTCAGCATGAGCAAAATCGTTCGCCTGCATGGCAATTTCAGCGATTTCAATCAGTTGATGAACTTCCTTATCCATAACGCATCCCCCTTGCTTCACAAAGAAATTGTTATCGTTTTCATCACCATCTTAACATCATTAAGGTCGTTTCACAAAGGATAACGATAGCAACACTATTAGATGTGCCTCCCTTCAGAAATACGCATCACCTAACTCAGTGAATGAAAATGACGCCCTATTCCAGAGCGCCATCATCAATATCTCAAAAGTTTTTTAAATTCTTTAATGCGATTACATTCGTTCGGAAAATATGTTTCATTATCCTTTCCTTGTATTTTTCACAATCAATCCGATACTGACAGCAATACTCAATAAGCCTGCAATGATAATCAAACGATTAATCCATTTATGATTGCGGGCTGTTGTTGAAATGTCTGTTTCGGACTCTAAAAGTTGAACAGAAGTATTTTCTGATGAAGACACGGAAGTCTCCTCGTTACTTTGCTGTGCTTCATCCTCGTCCACCGGTAAAACAGTGTTCTCTTCAATGGCTTCATCGCCATCCCAGGTTTCTACAATTTCCGTATTGTCCTCAGTATAGGATGTTTGTTCATCCAAAACTTGCCCCTGCGCATCAGGGTACGCCGAGCCAATTTCCGTATCTTCCGTATTGGTTTTGCCGATTAGTGGGTCTTCTGAGGCGCTCGCGTACTCAACAGATTCACCCTCATCGTATACCCTCGATCCGTAGATAAGCAGTCTATATCGGTCTGTAGGATAAGGTGTGCACGTCAGTAAAGTTACTAAATCCTCTGCCTCGACGATACCTAGCGAAGAGGTATCGTCAGGTTCGATTATAGCCTGTCCTGTGACCTCATACGTCAACACTTTATTCAATACATGAATATAAAAAAGGTCCCCTGTTTCCATTTGATCGATATATCTGAAAAATGTCGCGCCGTAATACCCTCGATGGCCTGCAATGACGGCATGCGTTCCAGATCCCCCTGTCGGCAACGATGATTCTGTCACTTGAGCAACACCTTTTGCAAGATTGTTAGGAGTGGCTCCTAGAAAAATAGGCAACATCTCACCAATTTTCGGTATTTCGATGAAAGCAAAAACGTCATCTTCAGCAATCAAACTAGGCTGATTCCCTCCGGAAGTCATCTGGTTGGTAAATGGATCGCTCAACGTAACATGATTGCTCACGGTTTTGGTGCTGTCTGCAGAAATTTCCAGGAGTTCGGAATCATTTTCAATATCCAGATTATCAGCAATGGTGTTGTTGTTTATCGAGGCTGCCTCACTAAAAAATTGTTGTATCTGATCTTCATTTAAGTCAGTGATTGTTTCCTTATACAGATCTATTTGATGTTGGTAGCCTAAATTATTGTAAAAGATGACTACTTGCGGGACCAAAATGATGGATACTCCCAAAATGAAGAGCAGCAGGTATCTGTTCTTCTTTTTATTTTTCATTTTGATCACCTTCTTTTATGCGTCTTCTTCTGTATAGGATAATACCAAAAAGGAGAAGAGTGGACGCCATCACTGCAATCCGGTAGATGTTGTTGTTGTTGTAGTCTTGTGTCTTCACGACTTTGGAGGAATCCGCTTCTTGGGGTTCATCCACAATTTCTTGAACCTCTTCATAAGCAACCCTATGGCCCGACACTAACAGACGATGCGTATTGATCATGTAAGGGGTACAGGTAATCAAAGTGACCAAATCCTCACCCTCAACAATCTTCAATGACTCGGTTTCGTCCGGCAATACCGTATTGATTGTATCCACTTCGTAGGCGAGGGTTCCGTTGATGGAGTGAATAAAAAAAATATCTCCAACAGCTAATTTGTGCAGATCTGTAAATAATTTTGCACTCGGCAGTCCATTGTGTCCTGTCAAGGTCGCATGAGTACTGGCTCCTCCTACTGGTAAAGAGCTCCCTTCAAGTAAACCAACCCCTTCTTGAAGTACTTTTTCACTGGTACCAAAATAGATTGGAATATCAACATCCATTTTTGGGATCTCGATATGCCCGAGTGCTTCACCAACGGAACCTGCTAAGGCATCATATATCACAGCTTCCTCACCTGCAGAAGTAGCAACTTCTCTATCAATTGTGCTGTTTTCGGATTCGATCTTTTTATCGCCATCATCCAAAATGCCTTCAAAAGGGTCCTCATATTCAATTCCGGACTGATTCAGGTTATCGTTGTATGCCATCATTTCTGCCAGTTTTTGTCTTTTTTCCTGTTCTTTCATTTGATCAACTTTATCTTGATAAGAATCGATTACCTGATTTTGAAAATACTCCACATATACATTACTCAGTATTGGATATAAAAAAATGCCTAACCCTACAGCAAAAATGGCTGCCAGTAGAATCTTCTGCATTTTCTTTGAAATAGTTATTTTCAATACAAACACCCACTTTCCTGATCAAGTAAAGTGCAGAAGACGATGAACATCTGCTACCTATTTTGAGTGCACTTTCTGTTCATCCAAGAGGCTTTCCTATGAAAGCCTCTTGGATGAACAGGCGATAATATCGCCTGTCCAAATCAGGTTTTAATATTTAATTCTTATTATTCTTCCACGCCGTCTTTCTTATACAATTTCACTGCACCCAGCATCAGTACTGACCCTATTATTGAAAAGACTATTGTACCCATACCACCTGTTGATGGCAGAGTCAATGTAGGGGCATTTGTGATTGTTGCAGTGCTTGCGTCAGCGTAGCTTCCGAGACCGACCGTGAAGTTGACATCCGCTCTCAAGTTATAGCCTGTTGGTGCTTTCGTTTCTTCTAAAGTGTAGTTGCCATAAGCCAATCCAGTCACTTCAAACTTACCGTCAGCTCCTGATTTGAAGACGCGGGCGGTTGCCTTGCTGCCCCATGACCAGTCAGATTGAAGGTAATCAGTTGTTCCGGCTTTGAAAATTTTGAACTCTGCTCCGGACAAAGCCGCCGAATCCGTTGTTTTGCCGACTTTCACGAATTTCTTACCGCCTGTGTGCACTTCGGGCAAATCAGGAACATCCTCTTCGTAAGGTGTACCATCCAAAGTTGTTCTGATTGTAGCATTGTTTTCGATTTCATCATCCATCACAGCGTTTTCATTGATGCTTGTTTTGAATTCTACAGTCACTTTTTGACCAGCATAGTCTTTCAGTGATGCAGGATTTATATTGATTGAAAGCAAAGCCCCGGCCGTACCTACTAGCGGTTCAGGAAAAATATAATCAACACTTGGCACGAGCACATGGTTTCCTGCTTTGATGCTGAATGAATTCTCATAGTCCAAGGCAGGATCCAAGATATCTGTGATGATATAGCTCTCATAATCCTTGATATCGCCAGGGATAGTGGTTTGTATAATCCAAGTTTTCAATTCATTGATATTCGCTGTGTCCGTTTTCGTTCCTATAGCTGTGATAAATTTATCGATCGTAGGATACAGGAAGTTATCGTCAGCGACACCTATGGTCTCGTCATGATCAATGATTGTGATATCGAATTCTACTGGGGTTTTATTTAATCCATAACCAGTAGGGGCGATAGTTTCAATGAAGTAGTAGTGACCAACTGTCAGATTTTCGACATTGATTTTTCTGGTTATTGCGTTAGTAGGATATGAACCGATCAGTGTATCATCGGCAGTCCCATCAGCGGCATCCCCTTTGTAGAGTGCAAAAGTAGCCACAGGGTAAGGCGCTACTGCATCGCCTTCGAATGATTTCGTTAATTCCGCTTTACCTAGAACCAACTGGTTTTTTGGATACACATGCACATTTTCGTTCCATGTTACATTGTCAGGATTCATCATCGGAACATCGACCAAAAAGTTAGGTGTGAATGATTCGATCCCGGATGGCGTTCCAGCAGCCGTGATGTCTTCAACTACCAAATAGCGTCCAGCCGCCAACCCGGTAAATTCTGCTATTCCTGAGGCGTTCGTCACAAGTGATACCGGTGTAACTCCACCAGGAATCGTAGTAACGGTTGCGTCGTCCGCGACTTTGTATACTTTAAATGTGACCCCCGGCAAGGCCGATGTACCCGAAGGAAGTGCCGGTAAGGCTAAACCATCGTTATTGATGACTGGAGCCGTTTCGGTATGATATTGTAACTTGTGGATACTCAATGTACCAGTGGTTGGCCGCTCTGTAGCCGCATATGCTGCGCTAGGAAGCGCAACACCAAACAAAACCATAACTGACAACAATGCGGTGAAAAAAAGTTTGATCTTTTTACTCATCTTCTTCTCCTCCTTTAGACTCAGTTATTACGCAAATTGTAACTATTTCTTTTTCTTATAGACAAATCCGGTGCCAAACATAATGGCTAGTCCGACTAAAGTGAATACTGTTGTCCCCATTCCGCCAGTGGATGGCAACTCTTTGACTGGCACATTTTCTATTGTCTTCGAAACATCGATATGGTTGGCATCTATGACAACTTCGATATCTTCATCCAACAGATTGAATCCATCGGGCGCTTGGATTTCCACTAATTTATACGTACCATAAGGGATGTTCGCCCAGGTAATCTGCCCGTTGGAATCGGTCGTGCCTCTAACTTCATTGCCATCGATATCTTTGACAATGCTGTCATCAGCTTTTCGGAGTTCAAAAATTGCGCCATCCAGATTTTTTGTAGGATCAGATTTGTCGACTTTCAGTACAGCGAGTGAACCGATATTCAATGTGTTGGTGATCGTGAAGCCATTGTCTGAAGAGGTTACCACTGCCATATATTTGTCGACACCCACCTCTTCGATTGTATAGATATACAACTGACCCGGGCTTTCATATTTCGGAAGATCTTCGAAGACCCCACTCCACACGCCGTTAACATCCGGTGTGATCACAATCGTGTCATAAGGTGAATCCCCTGTTTGGTAATTCTGGTAAACATTGACAGTAATGTTTGATGGTCTTGTTTGCAGCAAATTATTGTTGTCATTCCAAACCTTAGTGACCGGAATATCAATTTTATCCACTGCATTTTTTATTACCAATGGATTACTTGAAACCGTTACAGGATTCGGCGTACCGGGTTTTGTCACAGTAACCTCTACTGCTCCGATTGCACTTAATCCCACTGTCACCGTATAGACTATCGGATCTGCTATATATCCAGTCGGAGCGACTGTTTCTTGTAATGTATACGTCCCTCTTGTAAGACCGGTAAATTCGGCAAATCCATTCGCAGCTGTCGACTGCGTTGTGGTAGTGCTGTCTTTTGCCAGAGTGAAGGTGGCAGGATTGTCGGTAATGACCGTACCGGATTCATTTTCCTTCCTGATTGTCAGACTGCCTGTTTTGACTCTGACCCACATATAGGCAATAGCCTTACAACCGCTAGAGTCTGTAACGATAAGCTTGTATTTCGTGTCGGTTGTCGGGGATAGCGTTGGATTTTCAGCTGTGGAAATGACAGTTTCGGATCCATCTACATACCAAGCGTAAGTATAGGTACCGTCCCCATCGCCACCAGTTATCGGACTCATATAGTTTTCAGCAGCAGGATCATTACCGATCGCCAACTGAATGGAATCGCCCAACAGGATAGTGGCATCTGTCAACGTTACGCTCAATCTAGCCGGCACATTCACTTGAGGTTTAGG
>NZ_JBAWAZ010000175.1:0-4197 GCF_049589555.1 Trichococcus sp. | reverse complement strand
TTTGTGGTAGAATAGGCTTACGAAAAAGGGAGGAAATTTTGATGACAGAAAAAATGAAGCAAGGGCTTTTGTTGACCTTTGCCACGGTTGTCGGCTTCGTGATCGGCTACCTGAATCCGGCGACTTCCCAAGCACTCTTATCAGGCATCGGCTGGATTGCGGGGATCGGCATGTTCTTCCTCTTCCGACGCTCCAATAAAAACCCGGCCCGAGATTATACAGCAAGCTGGGCCTATATTTTGATCCGCATGCTGTTGTTCTTCATCATCGGTGCCGCGTTGGGCAGCATGATCCCTTATTACCAACAGATAATGGCTTTGCAGCAGCAATAGGCCATTTATTCATTATTCAATAAACAACCAAAAGGAGTATGTATGCAAATGGATTACGTCGCCATTGACTTTGAAACTGCAAACAGCCGTGGTGACAGCGTCTGTTCAATCGGCTTGAGCCGCTTTTCCGACGGGAAGGAAGTCGACCGCTATTACGCGCTCATCAATCCGCGCCAATATTTCAGCCGCGGGAACATCCAAATCCACGGCATCACCGAGGCCATGGTCGCCAGGGAGCCTTCCTTCGACGAACTTTATCCGGACATCCGTTCTTTCATCGGAGCAGATCCGCTTGTGGCCCACTTTGCCCAATTCGACATGAGCTGCCTGCAGCAAACGATTGAAACCTACAAACTGCCGAAGATGCAGAATGAATTTTTCTGTTCCTGCAAGATGGCCCAGCGCATGCTGGATTTGCACAATAACCGCTTGCCGACCGTTCTGGACTACTTCGGCATGACGATCGATAACCACCATAATGCCGTGGAGGATGCGGTCGCCTGCGGGCTGATCACCAGCAAAATGCTGGCGCAATACAACTACGACATCCAAGGTTTTCTGGACGAATACCAATACCGGATGGGAAAATTATTCTCGCATGCTTTCGGAGTGGCTAAAGGCGGCAAAAGCACCCCTGCCAAACGAGCAAAAGCGGCAGCCCCACTGAAGCCGAAGAACCTGCTGTTCGACAAGGAACACGTCTTTTACGACAAGCATGTCTGCTTCACAGGCCGCTTCCAAAAATTGAAACGCAATGATTTGGCGCAGCTCATCATCGATGTCGGCGGACACTTCGACGCCAAGCTGAGCTACGAAACACTCTACCTGGTCGTCGCCGACAGCGATTGGCGCAAAATCGGTACACCAAGCGAGAGCCGCAAAATCCAAGCCGTCCGCGAACTGCAAGGCAGCGGCCACAATCTGACGCTGCTGTCTGAATCGGATTTCCTGCGCATTTTTTTGAAAAAATGAGGTGACGAGAGATGAACATCTTCAGCAAAATGGACAATTTAGTAAGCCTGACCGAAAATGAGAAAATTTTGGTTGCATATATAAAAGAGAATCCCGAAGCTTTCGTGAAGATGACTTCAGCGGAAATCAGCGAAGCCAGCTTCATTTCGAACGCAACCATCTACCGTTTGTGCAAAAAATTGGATCTGGCCGGACTTTCCGAGTTGAAGATCCTGGTATCTTCTTCGGTCGGCGACTATCTGAAGGAACGAACGACACTGGATTTCAACTATCCGATCCACTCCAATGAAACCCAATATCAGATCACGCGGACGATGCAGGAACTTTATGAACAGACCGTGGTGTCCACGCTCAACCATCTGGATCTGGAGCAGCTGCGGCAGGCGGCTTCCTTGATGAAAAAGGTACCGGCCATCGATCTCTATACTTCTGCCGGGAATCTGTTCTTCGCCGAGAACTTCAAATTCCAGATGCAGGAGATCGGCAGATTCGTCAATGTCCCGATTGAGGAGTATCATCAACGTTTGACGGCGGCCGCGAGCGACTCTTCACATCTTTCCATCGTTGTTTCATTCGGGGGTAGAGGGGTTGTCATCCCCAAGATCGTGAATATCCTAAAGAAAAACAAATCGCCAATCCTGTTGATTTCGTCGACCGAAGAGATTCCCTTCGCAAAAGCTGCCACACATCATCTTTACATGAGCTCGAATGAGAGTCACTATAACAAAATTTCTTCGTTTTCGACCAGGCTTTCGTTGCTATTTTTGTTGGATTGCCTGTACACCAGTTATTTCAAACTTGATTATGACCAGAATGTCTCACTGAAGATGGATTATTATAAAAAAATCAGTTTCATAAAGCCTTGACGTTCAATCGGATTTGCTGCTCCGATTGAAAAAAATTTCTCACGATAAACGAAAACAGAGTCGGAATTTGTGACAGATTTCCTTCATTCCTCTCAAATCTCTTTTTCCGCGCAGCTTTATGGCTTATACTGAACGCATCCATAAATGAGGAAACTTCACCTTCCAGAGAAGCCTCCTCCCGGCGTGAGATCGCTCAGTCAGTAAGCGTCGGAAAAAATGACTCCATTCCTGAGAAAAAATTGTCTTACCCGCGTACTGCCATACGCAACGAGACGTTCTTCTCTGCGAAACCCGGACAAATCTGTCCGGGTTTTTGTGTTTCTTTTAGGCTTATCGCTTAGCTCCTTGGTATAATAGGAACGAAGGATTGCTACTGTTTTTCTTGTGGAAGAAGGAATCGATATGTTTAAAAAGACAGGAGACAAATCAGGGGAAGCCACCTTGTACAGTGGTAGGATGAGTTGGTGCCGAAGCGAACAGTCCGCTCTGGACGGTTTTGGCTTTTTGACCGACAAGCAACTGCGCTTTGATATGCCGGAAATAGCCAAAATCATGACGAAAATTTTCTTCAAACCTTTTTCAAAGGCCTTCGCTGACGGCATCTACGACATCGCTATCCCATACGATGACATCAGGAGCGTACGGTCAGGCACTTACGGCCTCCGCAAAGCACTGATCATCGAAAGGAAAAACGGGACCCTCTTCAAGTTCGCAGTCAATAACTATGACGCATGGGAGAAAGCCATCCTGAAACGCATGACAAAAATCGCTTAACAAATGAATGTCTGCCGAACGGCAAAAAGCGGAAACGAGGCTGACTCGTTTCCGCTTTTCTTTTTTGCTACTCTTTGCTGATCGCAATTTGTTTCTCTTTGTTGCCCAAAAATTCGTTCAGGAAGGCCGCGGCGAGTATCAGTACGCCTCCCGCCAATTGAATGGGTGACAGGTCTTCTTTCAGGAATACAGCTGAAACCACGATTGCCGTCACCGGATCGACATAGCTGAGCACAGCGAATGTCTGGCTCTCGACCGCCTGGGCGCCCGCAAACATCAGCACATAGGCAATCCCCGTGTGGATGATCCCCAAAACCAGCAGACTGGTGACGGAACCTCCAGTCAATTGTCCCAATCCGAACCCGGAAGTAAGTGCGACATACGGAGTCAGGATTCCGGTTGCGATGACGAGCGTCAAAGCAGTCAAAGGGATCCCGCCAAGACCCGCGATTTTTTTGTTGGACATGATGGCCACCGCATAGAAAAATGCCGCAGCCAATCCGAATCCGATTCCGACCGGATGATTATATGCGCCCGCGTTGGGGCTCACTCCGATGATCAGGAACATCCCCAGCATCGCCAAAAGGACACAAGCGATCTTCTTCGCGGTCAAGGATTCCTTGAAGACGAACGGCGCCAACAGCGTCATGAAGATCGGTTGGAAATAATAGCTCAACGTTGCATTCGATACCGTCGTGTAACGGAAAGCTTCAAACAGCAAGATCCAGTTCATGCCTACAGCAAAACCCGACAGCAACAGGAACTTGGCATTTTTCCTGACCAACGCCAAAGGAATCCTTTCCTTGCGCACCAACAAGGTTCCCCAGAGGAACAAACTCCCCAAAGCGCCCCTGAAGAAGGCAACCTGATTGGAAGCCAAGTCAATATTCTTAACGAAGATGCTGATCGTCCCGAATATCAGCATCGACAGCATCACTTTCCCTTTTCCTTTCGACACAACCCCACACCTTCCCTTAATTGATGAAAATAGTACACCCATCATATCACAGAGTTTGTTGGCCGGGGATAATTTCCGCGCAAAAAAATACGGAACGCGCAACCATCTGCGTTCCGTATTTTTTAATGAATCATTTGCCCTTAAGCCATTGCTTCGTGCGCTCCCCATGCGGGTTCATCCGAAACTAATCGATTGCCGCAGTGATGATGGAAGCTTCCCTGATTTCTTCTACTTTTTTTGGTTTCTTTGCCTTTTCAGGTTTCTTTCCTGCGATATAACGGACAACGGATTCCCA
>NZ_JBAWAZ010000174.1:0-4208 GCF_049589555.1 Trichococcus sp. | reverse complement strand
CAACGTTCTCTTGAAAAATGTGCGGTGACGATGGCAAGAAGGTCACACCTGTTCCCATCTCGAACACAGAAGTTAAGCTTCTTAGCGCCGATTGTAGTGAAGGGTTTCCCTTTGTGAGAGTAGGACGTTGCCGCGCAAACGAAAAGCAAGCATGCAGGATATTCCTGATGCTTGCTTTTTTTTTTGCATTTTTTTGGATTAATCCGAGTTATTGATTTTGTTTCCCAAACAGCTGCACAGCGTACAGAAATTCCCCGTCATAATGTACGCCGATGCCTACCTCCAGGAAATCGGGATGAATCATATTCGCGTAATGCCCTTCGCTTTCCACCCATCCATCGAACAAAAATTCGGCCATACCTTCTTCGTCCTTGAAATAGGTCGCCATTGCCAGATTTTCTCCGACAGTTTGATAAGGGTACCAGTAATCATCGGTCAGGATGATTGTGTAGAAATCGGTTCCGTCCGGCCGGGTGTGCGAAAATGATGTCTGGGTTTCAATGGCCCGATGATCGGCTGCCGCTTTAAGGGTTTCATTTTTGGTAAGGGGAAGCAGGCCTTGCTCCAGGCGAAGCTCATTCAGTAAAACCATGATTTTATCTTCCACTAGGGTATAGTCGATTTCATCAGGTCGGGTGAAGGGTGCTGTGATCAGGTCGACGCCTCCAGGACTTGTCAGCACTTTTATTTTTTCAGTCACGTCGGATTGGACTGCCTGCTCCAAAAAGGGGAACTTTTCGTTAAAGGCGGTTGGGTTTATTCCGTATCCGACCAATAGTGCAGCTATGCCAGTGAACAGCAGGCCTTTTATTAAGCGCATCCGCAACGCTCCTTTCTGATTTTCGAATGGCTTATTCCTGAGGAATCTCTTACAGAATTAAGTATGTTTCCATTATAGTCAATTCTCCGCGTAATGTCCTGAAGAAAGTCCGGAATTCGTTTTTTGTCGGTTAATTTGCTAAAATGGGGGTAAGAATCGAAAGCTGGAAACCTGTTGTGCGGATTGCTGAAGGGGGAATTCCTATGAACAAAAGGTTTGGATTGTTGCTTGTTGTCTGTGTCGGTATTTTTGCTTCATGCCAAAACGAAACTGAAAGTGCAACCGTAGATTCTTTGGTGAGCGAAGAATCTACGGTTGCTGCCGAGGCTGAGGAAAGTGTAATTAAAACAATCCTTTTTTCAAGCGGTGTAAAGGACGGAATCACCAGAGGCGACAAATATAACTATTTTGCGTTAGAAGGTAGCGCGGAAGGGTATGATCAAGTGACGACCATCATCGAAGGAACGGCTGTCGACTATCGCGAGACGAACAACGTGTGGGAGTTCGATTATCCTTATCAAGGACCTAGTGTAGAAACGGAAATTACCTTCACGACTGATACATCCGTCATCTATGGCGATACCGGGATCGAACTGGCTGATCTTGCTCCTGAAAGTTATGTCACCATAACTTTTATGCCCAATGAGAACCCAACGATAACTCCGCCTGCTTTTACGGTCAATGAGGGTGAAGTACAAAACTTTTTGAGCGACGATTCCGGGATAAATGAATTGGTAACGGTAACGGAAATCCGGGAAATAGATGCGCTGGAGGAACTCAACCCGCTTGGGGAAAAACTATTGGAAGTGGAGATACAATATGTCAACAACGGCAGCGTCGATACCTACATCGCGCCCAACTACTTTTCGGCACTTGATGCCGAGGGGAAAAACCTGCCTTTGCGCTATACCCATTTCTGGCTGCATACTGTCGCACCCGGGGAGAACTTCACAGATAAGGTTTACTTTGACATCACCAGTGAAGGACCGTATGCCATCCAATTTTTTGACGGCGCTTGGATCGACAGCGAGGAAGCGGGCGGGACAGTCAATGATATCTAGCTGACTGAATGATATCGAAAAACTACGGAAAATTGTCCCGTAAAAGGATTGTGCTAATTAGTGCATAAAAGGAAACAGCCTTGTGCAGCGAAAGCTGTACAGGGCTGTTCTTACGTTTTCTGAGGTACGGCTGCAAAAATTGTGCGCTACTTTTAGGTACGGACAACCAAAACATCACACGGTGCATGACGGACCACATAGTTAGAGACCGATCCAACAAAAGCCCTGGTGATAGCACCTTTGCCGGTCGCTCCGATGACAATAAGATCGATGTTGTATTCTTTTGGAAATGCTTCAGCGATCAACGTCATTGGGTTGCCGTTGGTTACAGACTTCTTGATTTCAATCCCTTCATTTGTAGCGAATGTCATCATTTCATCGAGGAATTCATATTCCATGTCCTTGTATGCTTCCGTCAATCTGGATTCATATTCAGGGCTAAGAGGAACATTGCGTGTGTCCTTGACGTAGATAAGATGTAACGCGGCGTTATTGCGTTTGGCAATGGCAACAGCTTTTTTGAACGAATCTTCTGACTGACCTGAACCGTCAACGGGAACCAAAATATTTTTGTATTCTGCTAACATTTCTACCCGCTCCTTTTTTGATTTTGTTCAGAAAACGCTTCCTACATTCATTTTACAACAACAAGGTTTGAAAAGGAAGCCGGGAGGAGGTGATAAAAATGAGAAATATTTGGCAGAACTATTAAAAATAAATGAAGCATGCTAAAATAAGTTTACGAAAAAGAAAGGGATGAAGACGGATATGACGGAAGCGAACCAAGAACAGGAGATTAGATATTGCAGGCAGACGAAGGTGATTCAGACCCACCATGTCTTTCCGTTCGATTCAAATTACCACGGTACTTTGTTCGGAGGGAAGCTGATGAGCATGATCGATGATTGTGCGGCAATTTCTGGGGAACGTTTCGGTCGTACGACCAATGTGACCGCATCGGTGGACACATTGAACTTCATCAAGCCGCTTCCGACCGGACATTCGGTCTGCATCGATACGTTTGTGTCCGGAGCGGGGAAGACTTCCATGGAAATCTTCACAAAAGTGACCGGAGAGAATCTTCGGACGGGTGAACGTTACTTGGCGGCAACCTGCTTTCTGACCTTTGTGGCGCTCCCTGATGAAAATGGGGATAAAGTCTGTCTTCCAAAAATCGTACCAGAAACGGTCGAGGAAAAATTCATCAACAGCGGATATGAAGAAAGACGGCAAAAGCGGAGGGCCGATCTGGACTACCAAAAAGAGCTGCATGAACATCTCACGACTGAAATACCTTGGGCAGATTAGCGTTTGCAGGCAGAAATAACGCGGCAAGCCTTGATTTTAAAATAAAAGCAAATGATGGAGCAGGAGTGTGTCAACGTGTCGAAAATTAACGGAAAAGATTTATTGGGTCATCCATTTTTGAATAAAGGGACCGCATTCACTTTGGAAGAACGGGCAACTTTGGGACTGGAAGGTTTGTTGCCGACAGCAGTCCGTACACTGGAAGAGCAGGGAGAGATTGTCTATGCCCAATTAGGTCAACTGACCGATGCCTATTCCAAGCAGAAGCATCTGATGAATATCTATGCCCAGAACCGTGTGCTTTTTTACCATGTCGTCGGGAAACACGTGACTGAGTTGTTGCCGGTCATCTATACGCCGACCATTGCCGACACGGTCATGAATTACTCGCGGGATTACCAGATTCCCCAGGACGCGGTCTATTTGGATGTGAATCGTCCGGAAGCGATCCGTGCCGCTTTGCTGAACGGCAGCAAAGGTATGGATGAAGAAATCAAAATGATGGTCATCACGGATGGCGAAGGGGTGCTGGGCATCGGCGATTGGGGCATCCAGGGCATCGCGATTTCGGTCGGGAAACTTGCCGTCTACACAGTCGCTTCAGGATTGAATCCGCAGCAGGTGTTGCCGATTGTGATCGATGCGGGCACAAATAACCAAGAACTGCTGGAAGATCCGTTCTACCTCGGCAACAAGCACAAACGCGTGACCGGGGAGGCTTATTACCCATTCATCGAAACGTTCGTTGAAGAGGCTTCTGCGCTATTCCCGGATGTATTGTTCCACTGGGAAGATTTCGGCCGCGACAACGCCGCCAATATATTGGAACAGTACCGCGATAAGATCTGCACGTTCAATGATGACATCCAGGGGACCGGCGTGATGATGTCGGCTGCGATGGACTCGGTGGTCAGGGTAACTGATAAACCAATCACGGAACACAAAGTCCTTGTTTTCGGGGGCGGAACTGCCGGTGTCGGCGTTTCCGACCAAATCCTCATGGAGATGTTGCTGCAAGG
>NZ_JBAWAZ010000173.1:0-3692 GCF_049589555.1 Trichococcus sp. | reverse complement strand
GGTGGGGCCACTTTTCCGTTTAATTTGTTTAAATGATGGTGGTATCAAAGCTGATGCTGGCAGGATTGATCAAGGTATCGCCGACTGGGCAATGCGATTCCACAAATTCCACAAAATGGCTGATTTCCGCTTCCGTGTTATCGGCTTTGACGCGGTAGGTCGCATGAATGTCAGTGAAACCGATTTTGACATTCTCGTCGCCCAAAAATCCGTCCGTGTTCAGGTTTCCGCTCACCTCAACTTCAAGTTCATGAAGTTTTATGCCGAGCTTTTCGGCAAACATTCTTCCGGCGATAGCTTTACAGCTGCCCAATCCGGCAAGCAATGCCTCCACCGGGCTCAGGCCGACGTCCGTGCCTCCGAATGCTTCCGGTTCATCCAGCACGATGGACTTTCCTCTGGCTTTGTTGATCACCTGGTAATTTTCATGCAAACTTGTCGATGTCACTTTGAATAGTTGATTTGGCATATCTGTTCCCCCTATTTATTAAAATTTGATAAGAAAAGAGTACCACCTTACTTACTTTTTGGATAACATACAAAATCGAACAAGCTTGATAGAAAAAACAGAACAGCCTTTGTCGGAAGGTGAATCATCTGATTGCGCAAGGTTTTTGTTTCTTTTTGGCCCTGAATCGGATATGATAACAACGGCAGGAACAGACGTTCTCGCTTGTTTTATTTTTGAAAGGATTCAACATGACTGGAAAAACACACGTAGCGATTGGGACTGCCGCCAGCTTGCTGGTTACACAACCCTCCACGCTGAAAGAACTATTTATCTGTCTGGGCGTAGCGATCGTCGGGTCTGTCATCAGCGACATCGATGTCAGCACCTCGGAATCCCATCAGACACTGGACTGGATTCTTGGTTTGATCCTGGCAGTATCGGTCCTGTTGGCATTCGCTGAGTCCAGATGGTCACTCGGAATCTTCTCCGCCATCCTGAACGACAGCTCCTACTCCCGGATCTTTTTCGGAACCGTAATTTTTTTGGGCATCTGCATCTTCGGAAAGGAACAACCGCATCGGTCGTTTCTTCATTCCATACTCGGACTGGCCTTGCTGAGCATGGCGGTCTATATTCTGTCTCCGCTGTTGGTCCCTTATTTCGCGGTTGCGATGGCATCACATATCGCGATCGATATGCTGAACCATAAACGCGTGAAGCTATTTTATCCGCTGCCCGGCGGCATCCGCCTCGGTTTGTGCAGCGCGGATGGCATCGTGAACGCTTGGTTGTTCAAAATCGGCAGTCTCGTGGTCATCATCGAAATGGTACAGCTGATCGGCAGGATGGAATTGGCATTCTTTTCATAGACGGTAAAGCAAAAAAACACAAGTGTCCTGGCTATGTCAGCTGGATGCTTGTGTTTTTGCTTGTTTCATGAATGGCCGCTGAGTTACTCTGTTCTCCGGTGAGAGCAGCCTTAGCCGTAGTTGCGACCTCGACTATCTCGTTCTTCTCCGGTCAAGCGATTTTCGCAGAAGTTGCGGCCGCGTATTCGAAATGTCCTCTGGTGACGGCAACCCTCACCGGAGATCCGGACTCGTTCGCGTTCCCCGCTATCCTCCGCTCAGCCACCCATTACTAACTAACATCAACCAAACTGATTCGAGCTATCTTTCGTATAGAGCATCATCAGCTTATTGTTCAGCATCGGATCGGTGTTGAAGCGCCCGCGCAGCGTAGTCGTGATGGTTTTCGCACCTGGCTTCTGAATGCCACGGGTGGTCATGCAGCCGTGCTCGCCTTGGATGATGACTGCTATGTCCTCCGATTCGGTGATTTTCTCCAGAATCTCCGCGATGTCGCTGCCGATCCTTTCCTGCAGCTGCAGCCTGCGACCCGCCATATCGGCAATCCGGGCTATTTTGCTCAAACCGATGACCTTTTGTTTGGGGATATACGCAACCGCAACCTTCATGTTGTACATCAACGCCAGATGATGCTCGCAGTGGCTGAATATCTCAATGTCCTTCATGAAGACCAAGTCATTTTCGGCATTGCCCAAGGCCAGGTCATCCTCGAAAGTGGTGTTCAGCATTTCAGCGATCTCATCGTTCGTATAGCACATCCCGTTGTAGATGTCCTCGTACATTTTGGCCACCCGTTTCGGTGTATCCTTGAGACCCTCTCTTTCAGGATCGTCGCCCAAGGCAATCAAGATACCCTTTATATGCCCTTCGATCGCTTGTACATCAATTACCATGGTTAAACTCCTCTCTCGTTCGGATCCCAAATGATTTTGTGGAGCTGCACCTGCATGTTGACCCCATTCATCTGGTTGTCCTTCATGAAATCAACGATGCTTTCCAGCTCGATATCCCCGAACACCGGACTGATGAAGATGCTGGTTTTTTCAGTTAGTTTGTATTTATTGATCAGTTCCCGGGCTTTCTCCAAGTCCGCCATGCTCCCTGATACAAATTTGACCGTATCTTTTTCAGTCAGATGATTGAAATTTTCCAACGCCATCATCCGCTCCATCCCGCTGGAAGGAAGCTTGTAGTCCATCGTGAAGCTCGGCGGGTTTTCCAGACCCGAAAATTTGCTCAACAACACGCTGCCGTTCGTCTCGATTTCGACATAGAGTTCCGGATCTTGCGAAAGCAACTCCAAAAGTTCTCCCATGTCTTGCTGCAGCAGCGGCTCTCCCCCGGTCAGGGTGACGTTTGTGACGTTGGTGTCCTTGATGTAGACATAAACTTCTTCGGCCGTCATCGGATCAAATGCGACTTTTCTGTCGTTGGCCCAAGCGGTATCGCAATAGCCGCAGTTCAGATTGCATCCCGCGAACCGGATAAAGGTCGCCAATTGCCCGCACCTACGGCCTTCGCCGTTGATGCTGACGAATTTTTCAACTACCTGCAATACCATTTATCTTACCCCGCTTTCTTCATAAGCGGCGCTGTTTGTCGGTGTTTCATAAACGGTCGCTCGCTTCACATCATAACCTAAGTCAGCCATCGTTCTGTAGAAATGTGCGGCGAAATTTTCGGCTGTCGGACGGAACGGGAATTCGATGACGGTAAAACCGTCTTCCTTGATGCATTGCAGCGTTTGTTCCCGCATGGTCCCCTGCTCGATAATCAGCGCGTGGTCTAATCGATCCACGGCGGCCTTGAGGTCCTTTTTCAAATCTCCGAAATCCACTACCATTCCGTCCAGTTGTCCGGATGCGACCAATTCTTCCGATTGAACCTCGATTTCGACCCGCCATCTGTGGCCGTGGATGTTTGCGCATTTGCCTGCATAGCCAGCAAGAAAATGAGCGCTGTCGAAGCTGTGCTCTGTTTTTAAAATATACATTTTTGTATTTCTCCCCCTAAAGTTGTCCGCAGCACCGCCCCTTTTTACAGGCGTTGCTGCCGTTCTGCCAATCCGTCGTTCCAGAACTTTCCTTGTCTTTAATGGCTTCGAAAATATGCATATCAACTATATTTTTTGGCACAAAAAAAGGGCACACTATGCCCATCAACAAACGACCGCTTCAAATAAGCAGCAGTCAGGTCCTAGTTTTATTTTGAGACAGGATGGTTACGAACTGTCTTATTCTGTTTTTTGATACCCATACAGACTACTACAGGAAAAATGGATAGTCAAGCTGTCCCGGAACAAAAACAGGCGAAGTCATCTCAAATCCGTTCAAATTGTCTGAACCATTTTCTTTTGTATGTCAGCCTTCCAT
>NZ_JBAWAZ010000172.1:0-4342 GCF_049589555.1 Trichococcus sp. | reverse complement strand
AATCAGAAGGCCTGATCCAAATGAGCGATCCGTCGCAACTGTTGCCGATCATCAACGCCGTTTTGGACAACAGCCAACAATCCGTTGACGACTTCAAAGCCGGAAAAGACCGCGCCAAAGGCTTCCTTGTGGGCCAAATCATGAAACAAACCAAAGGCCAAGCCAACCCAGGCATGGTCAACCAACTACTAGCGCAGGAGTTAGAAAAAAGATAGGATACGATGAATTGCGGGTAGGGGGCGAGCACTAACGAAATTTAGGAACAACCAGCCCGGTTTTGGCTGGATGGGCCTAAATAGCGTTAGGCGGAACCCCCTGCAATTCAGAGTTCGACTAATAGGATGTGACAATTCGCGTCTGCGTTGAACACATTCCAGCCAACTTCCTTCTGGAGGTTGGCTTTTTTTCACTCACAATCAAAATGAAGCTCGCCGGGAAATCGGCAAGAAATATGCTTCGAATTCCCGGCGAGACAGCGTTCACCGATAAATCAACAAGAAAAATGCCCAGTATTCCCGATGAGGCCAGCCTCACCGGGAAATCGACATGCAAAATACCCGCAATTCCCGATGAAGCCAGTCTCGCCGGGAATACGATCCTTTGTATCTGCTTAATCTTCTGCGAAAAGTTCCCGGTTCTGCGCAAAACACAATATAGGCTTTTTTCTGAATAAATTAATTCTCAAAAAAAATCACAACAAATCTATCTTTTTCCAGTTCAGCAATTAGTATTCTTATGATTTTGGTGATATAATCATTAATTGAGTGGTTTGACAAAGGAAAGATGAATTGTGACCTACATAACAGATGAGCCTAGAAAGATGAGGAAAAGAATGAGAGCAAGAGTAATTTACAATCCTACTTCCGGAAGAGAAATGCTGAAAAAAAGCATGATTGACATCCTTCAAATATTGGAAGAAGCAGGCTATGAGGCCAGTGCTTATGCCACGACACCAGAACCCCTATCCGCAACGAAAGAAGCGGAACGTGCCGCTTTGGCCGGATTCGACCTGATCGTTGCAGCAGGCGGAGACGGTACCGTAAACGAAGTCGTCAACGGCATCGCCGGATTGGACCACAGACCGACAGTCGGCATCATACCTGCAGGGACCACAAATGACTATGCCCGTGCTTTGAAGATTCCACGCTCGAACCTATTGGATGCAGCCCGCATCATCGCTGACGGAAATGTCATTCCGATGGACATCGGTCAATCCAATGGCACTTATTTCATTAACATCGCAGCAGGCGGCTATCTGACGGACCTGACTTACGACGTGCCTGCAAAACTGAAGACCATTTTCGGATACCTTGCCTATCTGGTAAAAGGCGCCGAAAAAATCCCGCAGCTCAAACCAATGCACATGCGCATCGAGTATGAAGACGGAGTCTACGACGGCATGGCTTCCATGTTCTTCGTGGCCTTGACCAACTCGGTCGGCGGCTTTGAGACGATCGATCCGAACATCGTTTTGGGGGATGGCAAGTTCACGCTGTTTGTCGTGAAGACAGCGAACATTTTCGAAATCCTGCAACTGTTGGCCCAGGTTTTGAACGGGGGCAGACATCTCGAAAACTCGAACGTCCTTTACACACATACCAGCTTTGTGAGAGCGGAATCCATGGATGGTTCACGTTTGATGATCAACTTGGATGGGGAGTACGGCGGGGATGCACCGACTACATTTACGAACCACCAGCAGCACATCAAAATCATCGGGAATACTTCTGATTACGCTGATCCAATCGAAGAAGTCGATGAAGGCATTCTGGAAGGCGCCGGCACAGGCTTCATGAAGGAAGTTGAAACCCTGCACCCGGATGAAGTGAACGACAAACGGTTGCCTTACGACGGCAAGAACTAACAAATGAAAATAGAAAGAATGCCCGGTCTCTCGGTGTTTTGACGAGAGCTATCGGGCATTTTTTGCTATACTGGAAAAAAGAAGCTTTCACACAAAAGGGGACCTGCCGTATGCCGAAAAAACAGAAGAGATATTTGTCCTTGTTATTGTTGAGCGCACTGCTGATGCTGTTTGCAGCCTGCGGGAAAGAAGTGAATTCTTCCATCGTCACCATCAACAATGAAACGGAATACGAAGGAGTGGTCGCGCGGGATGTGGCCTACCTCTATTTCGGCTTCGACGATTGCCCCTACTGCAAGGAGTTCCGTCCGATACTGGAAGAGGAATTGGCCGAAACAGGGCAGACCGCTTATTATTACAATACGAAAAAGCGTATCAATGATGCCAACTATGATGAGGTGCTGGATACCTACGGCGTCGAGTTCGTTCCGCTCTTGATCAGGCTGGAGGATGGGAAAGCGGTCGGGTCCGTCAATCTGGACACCGTTGCAGACCTGCCGGCATTATTGGCGGCAGAATAACAGGCGAGAGTAGACTTGACTACAAGTTGCTCGATCTTGTCCGATAACCACAAAGAATCGGACAACCAAGAAGCAAGAATGCCCGAGAATGTCCGATAACCACAAAGAATCGGACAACCAGCAAGCGAGACCGCCTGAACTTGTCCGATAACCGTAAAGAATCGGACATCCGGCAAGCGATTCCGGCTGAGAATGTCTGATAACCGCAAAGAATCGGACACCTGGCAAGCGATTCAGCCAGATTTTGTCCGATAACCGCAAAGAATGGGCTGCTCCCAAACCGGGGCAGCCCATTCGTATTATTTCCACACTAATTGCCAAGTAACTCCGAATTGGTCGGTCACCCAAGCTACCGCACGCAATTCTCCGACTGCTTCAGGGCCCATCATCACAACGCCATCCGCGGATAAGGAATCAAAGTAGTTATCGAAGCTGGATTCATCTTCGCAGTCCACGTAGAGGGAAACGGCCCAAGTCATTTCCGGCAAAAAATCTTCTTCCATATCCATCGCCATAAAATCCTGTCCATTCAAAACAAACTGTTCATTGATCACGCGACCGCCTTCCCCGTGTTCGTCCTCATCGATCTTGGTGAGGGAGGTCACACTGGAATTCGGAAAAATGGAAACATAAAAGTGCATCGCTGCTTCTGCAGTCCCCGGTAACGTCAAAAAGGGAATAATCCGTTGTCCGCTCATTTTGTCATCCTCGCTTTCTTCCTATACCTGTCAGTAACTGGTCTATATACTTCTATTATACTGAACGCGAGCGAAACTTCCTATTGATAAGACGCGCTGCATCAGGCGATATTATGAGAAAGTACTTATTTTTTCCAAACAAATGGGCTTGCTGTATCGGGTAGCCTTCTTTTTTGGTATAATGAATCCGAATGAAAAATTATGAACTGAGGAGTACACATGAAAAAACAATATACGGTAGCACCGGTAATAAAAAATGAGAAGATGACTGTAACATTTGAGGACTTAACGTCAGAAGGTATGGGTGTCGCAAAAGTTGAGGGTTATCCATTATTTGTAGCGGATGGACTACCGGGCGAAAGGGCCACCATCAAAGTGACGAAAGTCGGCAAATCTTTTGGATTCGCCCGCATTGAGGAAAGACTGAGCAGTTCTCCTGACCGTATTCCGACACGTGATGTTAAAGGAACACGCGTTGGTACGATGCCATTGCAGAACTTGCGTTACTCTGCCCAATTGGCATTCAAAAAGAACAACGTCGAGCAAGTGATGAAACGCATTGCCAAAATGCCTGAAGTCGAAGTCAAACCGACAATCGGAATGGAAAATCCATGGGGATACCGCAATAAAGCACAGATCCCAGTACGTCAAAAAGACGGAAAATTGGTTACCGGATTCTTCCGCACCAACACACATGAATTGATCCCGATGGAAAACTTCCAGATCCAGGATCCAAAAATCGATGAAGCCATCGTAAAAGTCCGTGACATTCTGCAAGAATTCAACGTGAAAGCATACGACGAGAAGAAACATACCGGAAATATCCGTCACATTATGATCCGCCGCGGTTATTACACAGGCGAAATGATGGTTGTCTTGGTGACGCGTACGGCGAAATTGTTCCCGCAAAGCAAAATCATTCCGGCTATCTTGGAAGCTTTACCGGAAGTGGTCAGCATCGTCCAAAACGTGAACCCGAAACAAAACAATGTTATCCTGGGTGACGAAACCATCGTCCTGCACGGTGAAGATGTGTATCACGACAAACTGATGGGCCATACATTTGCTATCTCTTCCCGCTCATTCTATCAAGTGAACCCGATCCAAACGGAAAAACTTTATAAATTGGCGATTGAAGCTGCACAATTGACTGGCGAAGAAACCGTAATCGATGCCTATTGTGGAATCGGAACGATTTCCTTGTCATTGGCTGAAAAAGCGAAACACGTGTATGCGATGGAAGTTGTTCCCGATGCCGT
>NZ_JBAWAZ010000171.1:0-2117 GCF_049589555.1 Trichococcus sp. | reverse complement strand
GTTTTGCTTTCAAAACCCAATCATGTCCATCAGGCAGAACAAATCAATGAAATTTCAAAAAATTGGAACATGCAGCATATAGATGAAGGGCGCGTTCATAAGGAATTCCAAGATCTCAAGGCATTATATGAAAGTTTGGGCATTTCCGTCGAACTGATGGAAAAGGATGAAATCCTACCGCATGCCGTGTTCGCCCGGGATTTTGGGGGCTGTGTGAACGAAGGCTACATACTCGGAAAATTCAAAAATGACATCCGCTTGCCGGAAACAGCAGCCTACGAAGAAAAGATGGCCGAGTTGGGCGTTCCATTATTGGGGGAAGTCTCAGGGATGGGCGTCTTTGAGGGCGGGGACTTTGCCTTCCTGGACGAACGCACCGTCGCCATCGGTATGCTGGATCGGACGAATGCGGAGGGATTCGGCCAGATTACGGATATTCTGAAGCCCTTGGGTTATGAGGTGCATCCCGTTGAGATGGATCCGCGCTACCTCCATTTGGATATGTGCTTTAACTTGGTTGCTCCCAAGGTGGCGATCGGTTATGCAGATTTGCCTAAAGTTTTTGTCGCGTTATTGAAGAACATGGAGATCGAATTGATCACAGATGACGAACCCACGATTTTCCGCCATGGCTACAATGTCCAGGCGATCGGACGTGACGAAGTGATTTCCCTGACCCAGAATCGGAGCATCAATGAAAAGATGCGCAAGAAAGGACTCACCGTCCATGAAATCGAGTTGACTGAGCTGCTGAAATTAGGGGGAGGCATCCATTGTATGACCTTTCCTCTTAGAAGAATGAACGCATAGGGGGTAACAATATGTACGAGAAAATCAAAAATCTGCCGCAACCGCAACAAATAGCAGCATTGGCAAAAGAGCTCGTCCAACTCCCGAGCGTGAACAGTTCCGCTCATGGTGAAGCGGACATCAGCAGACGGGTGTTTGAAATCCTGTCGAGTTTCCCTTATTTTCAGGAGCACCCCGACCTGGTCTGGGAGGCGCTGTTGCTGAATGACCCGTTGCAGCGGAGAAATGTGTTCGCATTTCTTCCCAAAGCTGATTCGAAGAAGATCGTCTTGCTGCATGCCCATATCGATACGGTCGGCGTCGAGGATTTCGGAAAGCGAAAACCAGATGCTTTTTCGCCGGATCGTCTGCTGCGTTTTTTTGAGAATTACGAAGCGGATGCCGAGGTTCAAAGGGATGCATTGTCCGGGGAGTGGGCATTCGGGCGCGGCATGCTGGACATGAAGAGCGGGATGGCTGTGCATCTGGCGAACCTGCTGCATTATTCGTTAAATCCGGAACAACTCCCATTCAACTTGCTGTTGATGGGGAATCCCGTGGAGGAGAACGATCATACAGGCGTCATTGCTTCCCTTCCTGAACTGCTGGCGTTCAAGCGGAAGGGATATGAGTTCGTCATTGCGGTCAACACTGATTTTGTCTCGCCGTTGTATGAGGGGGATGACACGCGCTATCTGTATACGGGTGCTGCCGGGAAAATCCTCCCTTGTTTTTACATAAAAGGTCGCGAAACGCATGTGGGTAGCACGTTGCAGGGCATCGATCCGACGCTGCTTTCCAGTGCCATCAATTTGGCGATCAACACGAACCCCGACTTGTGCGAGCTGATCGACGACGAAGAGGTACTGCCGTCATCCGCTCTCCAGCAGCGGGACTGCAAAGACTTCTACAATGTCCAAACGGCAAAAGTGGCGCATCTGTATTTCAACACTTTCCTGTACGAACGCTCCGTTACGGAGGTGCTGACGGTATTGCACGGTGCAGCCGAGGAAGCCGTCCGGGAAGTGTCGGATAAATTGGATGCCCGACTTGCCGAATATCGTGCCAGAGTCGGCGTCCCAATCGGTACAATCGAGCATGAGGTGAAAGTCCTGCTTTTCGAAGATTATTTGCGGGATTGTTCGCAAAAGGGTGTCGATACGTCTACAGTCATCTCGGACACGTTAAATAAATACGGTAGCGAGGACAAACGCGCATTCGGCTTCCGGGTGATCGACGCTTTGGAGCATGCGACAGGGGATGACAGCGCCAAGGTGATCTTGTTCTTGGCACCGCCGTTTTGTCCGCATAATGGCATCAAACCGGAT
>NZ_JBAWAZ010000170.1:0-5093 GCF_049589555.1 Trichococcus sp. | reverse complement strand
TACGTCAGAAGAACTTTCCTTCACTTCGGGTAGTGTTGTTACAGCCGCTGCAGTCATTTCCACTGCGGGTGCAGGCTCAAGCGAAGTGGCATCGCTTGGTTTAGGGGCGGTTTCGCTAACATCTGGTATCGATCCGGTCACCGGAGGGATACCCTCGTTGGTTACGGGTACGCCTTCTTCAGGTTCTTTTGATGAGATATCCGAAGGCGCAACCTCTGACAGGTCCGATGATCTGGTTATCGTTTCTTCATGCAAAACCTCAGCAGCGGTATTGGCTGTATCCTCATTGAGTATGGATGATTGCTCGATCATATCCGGTTCTTCTGTTTCGGACGACTCGCTCCCGATGGTGCTGTTTGAATTCGCTCCGCTAGTTTCCGCAAAAACTGAGGGTACAGGCGCCGCCATCAGCATGGCTGCGGACAGACCGCAAACTGTAACGGCACACCATTGGGCTTTAACTTTACGCAATTTTTTCATGACTTACCCCACCAATCTGTTCGATTATTGTAAAGGCTTACATATTTTCACGCAAAAAATTTGATGATAGCGATTCGTAAATCCATTTCATACTTTTATTATATCAATATATTTTATATCTTCAATATATATAATCTAATTCCTGCTTTTTATTGAAAAATTGGCTGCCGGACATATGAAAAGAGCCGAGCTGAAACCGTATCGGTCCCTGCTCAACTCTTCCTTTCAGCTAAAATACACGCGTCCATCCTGCCAAGGCTGCATCATTCTAAGTCGTACTCATCGCTGCTGCCGTTGCCGTACCGGTCACTTGCAGCCTGAGCGACATCGATGCTCTTGTTGTATTTTTCCAACTTCTGTTGCACTTTATGGAAGACACTGCCTTCCGTGTAATTTCCGTCCGGTTCACGTTTTCCGCAATTCAGTCCTGTCAACAGCTCGATCCCTTCCGCAACTGTTTTGACGGAATAGATATGGAATTTGGCGGCCTGCACAGCCGCGATGATCTCTTCCTTCAGCATCAGATCGTCCACATTCTGATCCGGAATGATGACTCCCTGTTCTCCGCTCAACCCTTTTGCCTCGCAAAGATCGAAAAAGCTTTCGATTTTTTCAGTGGCGCCGCCGATTGGTTGGATTTCACCCTTCTGATTGATGGATCCCGTAACAGCGAAATTCTGCTTCAGCGGCACATCAGCAAGGCTGGACAGGAGTGCATAAAGTTCGGCACTGGAGGCACTGTCACCATCGACGCCTCCGTAATTCTGTTCAAAAGTCAATTGGGCGCTCACTGCCAGCGGTTTTTCCTGCGCAAACTGACCGCCCAGAAAGCCTGCCAGCGTCAGAACCCCTTTGGAATGGCTGCTGCCGCTCATTTTGGTTTCGCGCTCGATGTTTGTCACACCGTTCGAACCGATATAGGTACGGGCTGTGATCCGCGTCGGGTGACCAAAAGCATATTCTTCTGTCTGGATCACTGAGAGGCCGTTCACTTGGCCCACGACCGAATCCTGAACATCTATCATGATCTTATCCTTCAATAACATTTCTTGGAATTTTTCCTCGATCATGTTGGCCCTGTATTTCCTGTCGGCTAACGCTTTTTGGACATGGACATCGGAAACGATCAACGCCCCTTCGTATGAGGCGATGGCGCTGGATTCATGGACAATTTCAGTGATTTCATTGAATTGAGTGGACAACTTGGTCTGATTGCCCGCAAGCCGCGATCCGTATTCAATTACTTTTCCTAAGCCGCTGCGGTCAAAATGGAGGATATCCGATTCTTCGCAGATCGAGCTGATGAATGAGACATATTTTCTGATATTTTCTCCGTTGCGGTCCATACTGATATCGAAATCGACCTTTACTTTGAACAGTTTTCTAAAATCTTCATCATAGGTAAGCACTTTGTAGAATATCGGACTTCCGATCAAAATGATTTTGACGTTCAATGGAATGGTTTCCGGTTTCAGCGTCAAGGTCGGCACATAGCGGTATTGCTCGCCGATGTTCTCGATTAGGGCTTGTTGATGCTTCAACACTTTTTTCAGGGCATCCCACATGAATGGATCGAAAAGGACATCTTTGGCCTGCAGTACCAAATATCCGCCGTTTGCCTGATGGATAGCGCCGGCTTTAACCATGGTGAAATCAGTCGTTGTGTACATGAATTGATTTTTGTATTCGATTTTCCCGAAGATATTGTAATAATTCGTAAAAGGTTCAATGATCGCTGGGGCGCCTTTACTGTTTTCGTTGTTCACAAAAAGATTGACTTTGTATTTTATGAAGGGGTCACCGTCGTTTTCAGGCAGCTGAAAAGGATTTTGCGCTTGTGGTGCATCGGCCAAACGGAAGATGATGTTGTTTTCGGTGATATCCGTCAGCACTTTATCGAGATAATCCAGGATTTTTTCTGAATAAGCGTACTTTTCTTTTAATCTGGCGATGGGAGGCTCTGTCGCAAATTGGGTAATCTGCCTGTCCAATTCCTTGAGCTGTTTGTCGGCCTCTTTTTCGAGCGCACGGGAACCACGGATGATTTCATCCAGCCTTTTCTCAAGCTTGTAGGTATTTTCATCAATGACTTTGCGTTCATCCGCTGAAAGAGCTTTGTATTCTTCCGGGGAAAGCTGCTTGCCGTCCTTGATCGGTATCAAAGCCACACGTCCAGGTGCTTGTCTAACCACGAATCCCGCTTTGAGCGCCTCCTGTTCGATGCTCCGAAAAACAGAATCAACCTTTTCCTGGACCACTTGGATGATGGTGCCTTTTTGTTGATCATAATCACTGCTCTCAAACGTTTTCGGAATGAGGCTGCGCATGTCCTCTACGAACTCGGTCATATCATTGCGGAATATTTTCCCTTGCCCTGCAGGGAGAGACACCGCGATCGGTTTGTCCCGATCGGCAAAATTATAGATATAGCACCAATCACCAGGTGTATTGCCTTTCTCGGCCAATCTGGATACTACCGTTTGGACGTAGGTGCTCTTTCCAGTTCCTGGTGGTCCGGAAACGAAAATATTGTAGCCGGGCACTGCCATTCCCAGCCCGAAGTCCATCGATTTCACGGCCCGGTCCTGACCGATGATGCCCTGCAAGGGAGGGACATCCCTGGATGATTCGCAAAAATTCAGTTCGCCGGTATGCAGATAACTCCAGCGCAGCTTCTCGACCGGAATACGGTATTTTTCTTCAAGCGACATGCAAAGGACTCCTTTACTGATGGATTGCGCGGGTTGTGCCGGCAAAAACTATCTCCGGACACCAATCGTAAGCGCTATCATATTTCAACTCTATTGTATAACAATTTTGATGAGATGTGGAATTTTATCCCTTTTAATTCGATAGTTACACTAGTTATTATTAAGTAAAAATTATCACTATCCACTTTCCAGGCAGGGATTGCTGCGCTATACTGATTAAATAGGACGGAGGGATTCAAATTACTTTTAACACCAAATCAACGGCTTTATGCTTCTGGATGGGCGTCATTTTTCTCCTGTCGCACCAAAATGGTCAGGATTCATCCGAAACAAGCGGCATCCTTTTGGAATTTCTGAAATTATTTGGGATTGGCCCCGGCAGTTCCGTTCAGGGTGCACTCAGTTACCTGGTGCGCAAGGCAGGCCATTTCACCGAATATTTGATTTTGGCTATCCTGTTTTTGCGTAATCAGAAAGAGCAGGAATCATCGGGAAGAACCGTTTTCTATGCGTTGCTGTTCGTTTTTCTGTATGCCTGCTCGGACGAGTTCCACCAGTCCTTGATTCCTGGAAGAGGTCCGGCCTTCATTGATGTATTGATTGATACCACAGGGGGACTGACCGGCATCACCCTTTTTGAATGGAAGCATAGACTGATGGAGCGACAAAATCAGATTTACTGCAAAAAATAAACAGTCATCCAATATACGGATGACTGTTTATTTTTGTTGGAACGCTTTGTCGCATCGCTAATCGATAGCGTCTTTGGGCTCGTTGAAGACATAGACGTTCAGGTCGACCGAATCATCAGTGACACTCTTTGCCATGATGTGCAGCCCTTCGCAGATCAATGCGTCATCTTTGAAGAGAGGCGTTACCCGATAGCGGACCGTTGTGCCCGATTGGATCGCTTCACTGACAATGAATTCTGAGGCGAAATACATGGCCGGATAGTTCGCGTTGCGGTACAACGTCACCAGATTGCGCCAGTCCTCACCGCTTCCGCCGAGCACATCCGCCAGCAGATGCCCGCGGTTCAGCTGTTTGGGATTCGATTCATTCTGATTGCTTTTCGACCAACCAGTCGGCAGGATGCTGCTGTCTGCATCGGTTCCTGTCTGGTACATTTCCGGCGTGATCATGGCGTCCATTGTCGTGACGCGGTTCAGCTCATCCAAATCGCCGTATCTGATCCAGCCTTCCCCTCCAAAGTGCAATTCTGAAGGATCAAAGGTACTCTTTCCACCGTTTATTTCGAAGAAGTCTGGGCCAGTATATTGAGGCGCATCTTCCGCCGAAAGGATAACGGAAGTGTTGGTAGTGCCGTCCTGGTTTGAAGTTGGATCGACTCCTTCATGTATCTCAATCCAGGTCAGGATGCAAAACCATATAAGCAGCAAAAGCAGCCGCAACAGTTTGTGTTTCCCTGAAGTTTTTCTTTTTGCCATTTCGTCCCCCACAGTAAAGAATTGAGAAATTGTTCCATTTGGATAAAAATGGTTTCATCCAATGAAAGCATTCCTTCATTCTATCAGTCAACCATCGGGAGTGCAAACCGATATCTTTCAACTGTCTAGCATATTCCTTTTGTTTGGAAACAAAAAAACTCTTCTGTAAGGCAAGAAGAGTCGATTGAACCTATCCAGTTTTCAAATTTATTTTCTCATAGTATTTCTTCAGCTGCAGCACCATTCTTGACACTCGCCCGGATATCGAATTTCCCGATCGGGTCCGGCCCACGCATGACTTCCCGTTTGATCTGGAGCAAGCCATCCTCGTTCACGCGCGTTTTCCATCTGACCAATTGGATTTGGCCACCGGTGATCTCGATGGCGGTGATGCTTGTCGGATAGATGCAACAGCCCGAATTGAAGTAAGGCAAATCTTTGGTCTTCGGATATT
>NZ_JBAWAZ010000169.1:0-10793 GCF_049589555.1 Trichococcus sp. | reverse complement strand
GCGCACGGCATCACTTCCCTGCAGAACTTGGAGGAAGCGGGAGCAGCGATTTTGCCGCCGGTTTCCCAGTTGCGCGAAGCATCGAAATTGGTTGCGGCAGCCGTCATCCAAGCTGCCATCGAAGACGGCGTAAATGGCGTTGAAATAACGGACCCGATGGAAGCTGTCGAAGCTGCCATCTGGAAAGCGGAATATTAGGACAAAAAGCACGTCCAAAAACGGAAGAACCGACAGGAAGGAACGGGATGAATGGAATATCGGATTGAACATGACTCATTAGGGGAAGTAAAAGTAGCAGCGGATAAATTATGGGGTGCACAGACGCAGCGCAGTCTGGAAAACTTCAAGATCGGAATCGAAAAAATTCCGATGGAAGTCATCTATGCATTGGTCGAAATCAAGCGGGCTGCCGCAGCCTCAAACCATGAAGTCGGTTTGTTGGATGAGACAGTGGCAAAGGGCATCCTTTTAGCGGCTGATGAAGTGCTTGAAGGCAAATGGGACGATCAATTTCCTTTGTCCGTATGGCAGACCGGAAGCGGTACGCAATCCAATATGAACGTGAACGAAGTGCTGGCGAACCGAGGCAATCAGCTTGTTGACGGCGGCATCCATCCCAACGACCATGTGAACAAAGGCCAGAGTTCCAATGATACATTCCCGGCTGCCATGCACATTGCCGGTGTACTGTACATAAAAAATAAACTATATCCGGCGATTGAACAATTGATCGGCACCCTGACCCGCTTGGAACAGGAGAATGCGGCGATTGTCAAATTGGGCCGTACCCATCTGCAGGATGCGACGCCATTGACATTAGGCCAGGAAATCAGCGCATGGCGCGTCATGCTGCAGGAAACCAAGGCCATGATCGAGGACTCCTTGAAATACATGCGACAAGTAGCTTTAGGCGGGACCGCGGTCGGAACGGGACTGAATGCCGATCCGGTCTTCATCCAAAAAACAATCGAAAAGGTTGCGGAACGCACGGGCGAGCCCTTCGTCGGAGCTGAGAATAAATTCCATGCGCTGACAAGCAAGGATGCTTTTGTGCATACGCATGGGGCAGTCAAAGCATTGGCGGCCAATTTCTATAAGATCGCTAATGATGTCCGTTGGCTGGCGAGCGGTCCGAGAAGCGGAATCGGCGAAATCAGCATCCCGATGAATGAGCCGGGAAGTTCGATCATGCCCGGAAAAGTCAATCCGACGCAATCCGAAGCCGTAACGATGGCCTGTATCCAAGTGATGGGCAACGACAGTGCCATCGGCTTTGCGGCTTCGCAAGGTTCTTTCCAGCTGAACACCTATATGCCGCTCATCGTGAACAGCTTCATGCAGTCTGTCCGCTTGCTTGCGGATGCACTGATCAGCTTTGATGAAAACTGCGCAAGCGGAATCAAGGCGGAACAAGTCAAAATCAAACATAACCTGACCAATTCCTTGATGCTGGTCACTGCGTTGAACCCTTACATCGGCTATGAGAAAGCAGCCAAGATCGCCCAGAAGGCTTTCGTGGACGGCACTTCCTTGAAAGAGGCGGCTGTCGCGATGGGGCATGTCACTGCTGAAGAGTTCGACCAGTACGTGGATCCGATGAAGATGGTTTAATTTTTTCCGACGAAGTGCGGGTCGACAGGCAAGTTCAGTCGATCCGCTTTTGTTGTCTATTATTTTGAAGCAGAACAAACATAGGAGGCCTAAACATGGATATTACCTTGGAATTGATGAAGCACAGCATTTTGGAAGGCGAGCGGATCCTGCTGCGTCCGGTCAGTTTGGCGGATGCTCCGGATATGTACGCGTATGCTTCCGATGAGGAAACGACCCGTTTTGTCTTCGAAACGCATCGTGATCGGGCAATGACGGAAGAGGCCATCGCGAATTACTTCATGGCGGCGCCAGCGGGAAAGTATGCGATTGTAGTGAAGGACACTAATAAGATGATCGGGACGATTGATATCCGTCCAAACCTGATCGACTGCATTGCGGAAATAGGCTATACCTTGAACAAGAATTACGGCGGGAACGGCTACATGACGGAAGCGGGAAAGCTCATCACAGCGCTGGCTTTTGAAGTTTTGGAACTGGAAAAAGTCTTTGCGATGCATGATATCCTGAACCCGGCTTCGGGCGAAGTGATGAAGCGCATCGGGATGCAACCGGAGGGGATATTGTGCAGGCATAAAGTTTTCAAAGGGTGCAGCTGCGACATGGCTTATTACGGAATTCTGAAAGAGGAGTATTTCCAGCAAGCGAGGGAAATCTGAAACGTAAAAAAGCATTGCTATTTCGGAGCTTTTCTCATACAATAATTAGTGATTGAATGTAAGGAACAGTAGATGGATGATGGGCAAAGAGAGTCTTTCCTAGGCTGGAAGAGGGACCCCCACTGATCCGTTGAACCTACCTGACAGTATGCCATAGAAATATGGCCGGTTTTCTGCCGTTACCAGATGTTGAGTTGGGCTTTCGCCAATAATGAAAGCCAATGAAGGTGGTACCGCGGAAATACATCAGGAAAGTATATTTCGTCCTTGTTAAGGATGGATTATGCTTATTTTTTTGCAATCAAATAGAAAAAATATTTTAAAATCAGGAGGAAAAACATGAGTAACTTACAAAAAGAAGATTTTTCAGCATGGTATATCCAAACCATCAAACAAGCTGATCTGATGGATTATTCACCTGTACGCGGCTGCATCATTTTTAAACCGGACAGCTATGAAATCTGGGAACATATCCAGGAAGAATTCAACGCACGTTTCAAAGAGGAAGGCATCCGCAACGCCTACTTCCCGATGCTGATCCCGGAATCATTCTTCACAAAAGAAAAGGACCATATCGAAGGTTTCAGTCCGGAATTGCCATGGGTAACGGAAGCTGCCGGCGAAAAATTGGAAGAACGTTTGGCCTTGCGTCCAACATCGGAAACGATGATCGGTACGGCTTTCGGTGACTGGATCAATTCTTACCGCGATCTGCCGATGGAAATCAACCAATGGGCAAACGTGTTCCGTTGGGAAAAGAAAACCTTGCCGTTCTTGCGCACTTCCGAGTTCCTTTGGCAAGAAGGCCACACAGCCCATTCCGATGAAGAAGACGCGCGCCGCCGCACCATGCGGATGCTGCAAGTCTACAAAGAAGTCATCGAAGGTTTGTTGGCAGTGCCTGTCTACGAAGGGCAAAAAACGCCTTCAGAACGTTTCGCAGGTGCGGTTGATACCTACTCCGTAGAAGCGATGATGAAAGACGGAAAAGCGGTTCAGGCCGGCACTTCTCACTATATGGGCACAAAATTCGCGGAAGCATTCGACATCAAATATTTGAACCGCGATAACGAACACGTTTATGCGCATACTACTTCTTGGGGCGTCTCCACACGTTTGATCGGTGCAATGATCATGGTTCACGGCGATGAACAAGGATTGGTGTTGCCGCCTAAAGTCGCAGCGAAACAAGTTGTCTTGATGCCGGTTGGCCCATGGAAGAAGAAACCTGAAATCGTGGAACGCCTGGAAGTATTGCAATCAGAATTGAAGTCGGCGGGTATCCGCGTATTCTTGGACGACAGCGACAACTCGCCTGGATTCAAATTCAACGAGTGGGAACTGAAGGGCGTACCGATGCGCATCGAATTCGGACCGCGCGATATGGAAAACAACCAAGTAATGGTGAAAATGCGTGACCTTTCCGATAAAGTGGCTGTATCCTTGGATGAAATCATGGACTTCGTGCCGAAAGCATTGGACGAAATGCAAGTCCGTCTGTTGGAAACGGCCCGCGAAAACCGCAAAGCCAATGAATACACCAACATCGATACGTTGGACGAACTGAAAGCACATATCGAAGCGAAGAAAGCAGCAGGCGAAGTGCCTGGATTCGTATTGGCAGGATGGGACGGCGAGCTTGAAACGGAAGCGAAAATCAAGGAAGAAACTGGCTTCACGACCCGCAACATGCCTTTCAACCCGCCAGTCGAAAAAACAACCTGTATCGTATCAGGCAAACCAGCCAAACACACAGTCTGGTTAGCAAGAGCATATTAAAGGATACGATGAATCCCACTCTAGAAATCGAGCACTAAGAGGAAATCTGCAACGCGACCCGGTTTTGGTCGCGATGCAGATTTCAGCTTAGGCACTCAAACGTCACAGTGCGACGTTTGAGGTCTTTAGCAATCTTTGTACCAAGTCAAGTGATGAACTTTCTGATAGGGATTCAGAGTTCGACTAAAAAAACAGGACCCACTCCACATTAACTCTATGCGGAGTGGGTCCTGTTTGTCTTTTCGGCATTACTTTTTGTCGGCGTCCTCTGGGTGCAGGTGCACGATTTTTTCCCCGCCCAAAATGTTTTTCACATCAGTACGGCGTTTGTCTTTTTGAGCTTCGACCAGTTTCTTCGGTGTAATGTCATTACCCTCAGGATCGTAAACTTTTGAATTCAAAAGGATTTCATCAAAAGAACTGCGGAACGATTTAATGTAGGTTTGACGCAGTTGCTGCTGCTCGATTTTTTCGGTTTCGGTCAGACCTTCCACCGTTTTGGCTTTACGGGCCAATTCATTGATTCTGTTCAATAGTTTTTCCATTTATGTTTCTCCTCTCATGTGGAAGGAGATTTCAGAAGTGTTTGTTGTACCAAGCTTTCGCTGCAACAACCTCTTCATTCGTCAGTGAGTGTCCAGCGTTTCCCCAATAAATGGATACATCACTGCCGGCTCCTTCTAGTGTTGCCTTCAATTCCATGCTTTCTTCCGGTGGGCAAAGCGGATCATTTGTGCCCGCACCGATAAAGACAGGAAGGGAATGCAGATCAGGCAATTGACGACTGCGGAACGGGACCATCGGATGATGAAGGATGGCTCCTTTGACCGCATCTTTGAAAGAGTATATCATACTCCCGGCTATATTTGCACCATTTGAGTATCCAATCGCTACGATGTTATTCCGGTCGAAACCATATGCTTTGGAGGCATCCTCCAAGAACGCAATCAATTCCTTTGTGCGGTAATCCAAGTCATTTTCGTCGAATACGCCTTCTGCCAAACGACGGAAATAACGGTTCATTCCAGACTCGGTCACGTTTCCGCGCACACCCAGCAGCGAAGCCTCCGGATCGATTGCCTCTCCGAGGAACAATAGGTCGTGTTCGGTTCCGCCTGTGCCATGCAATAACAGCAGCAAAGGCTTTTCCGGATTCCCTTGTTTGAAAATATGTTGATGATTCATCAATACCAATCCTCTCTGTTTAAACGTTGCGGACTTCGAACGGGATGAGTCCAGCCGTCAGTTCAGCGCGTCTGCTTTCGTACTGCGGCGGAAGCATCAATTTTTGGCCCATTGTTTCGCGGGGCTCATCTATGACGAATCCAGGCGAATCCGAAGCGATTTCGAAAAGGATGCCGCCTTTTTCCCTGAAGTAAAGGGCTTTGAAATAATTGCGGTCCCGGACAGGAGTGGCATGCTGTCCTAGGGCGGTGACATGCTTCAGCCAATCCAGATGATCCGCTACATCTTTTGCCCGCCATGCGATATGATGGACGGTTCCGACGCCCATGACACCAGCACCGACGGAGGTCATTTTGATGTCGACGGTATTGCCGAGAGCAGCTTCGGAACGGAAACGGATCAGATCATCTTCCTGCCCGATGCGTTCCAAGCCCATCACTTTTTCGACGACAGCTGCAGTTTCCTCGGGCGCCCCCGTCAACAGGACGGCTCCCGCAAAACCTTTGATGGCATGTTCTGAGGGGACACCGTTGAAGGAATAAGGGTTATTTTTTCCGTCTTCACGTTCCACCAATTCCAGATGCAAACCATGGGGATCATCAAAGTCCAGGTAAGTTTCCCCGAAACGAGTCGATTTATCGAACGGAACGTTGTAACCGGACAGGCGTTTTTCCCAGAATGACAGTGATCCGGCCGGAACTGCATATACGGTGATGCCGACCTGCCCATCGCCGATGCTGCCTTGGCGGGATTTGGCCCATGGGAAGAATGTGATGACGGTCCCGGGTTCGCCGTCCGCGTTGCCGAAGTAAAGATGATAGGTTTCTGGATCGTCGAAGTTGACTGTCTGTTTGATCATGCGCATCCCGAGCACGCCTGCATAGAAATCGACGTTTTCCTGGGGATGACCCACGATGGCTGTAATATGATGGATTCCTGCTGTTTTCTTCATTATAAAAGACACTCCTTTATAGTTGTTTTGGGTTTATCAAACTTGATGTCTCGAATTCGAAATAATAATAACACGAGAAAAACACGCTGTCAAATAGTAAGTGTAGAGCGTTCGGTAAATAAAAAGTTAAGATAGCAGTAAAATTTACCGCGGGGCATATGCTATAATTAAACCTACAACAACAGAGGAATGAGGGGTAATTTTGCAGGATAGCAGCATCGACCAAGTCATACGGGATTTTGTCAGTAAAGGCATTGCGGCCCATCGCATCCATAGCCTGGATGAGCGATACGCCATCAATCACCTATTGGGTTTATTAGGGATAGACGCTTATGATGTTCAAAAAATACCTTCCATTCCTTTGCCCAATTTACTGGATTCACTGGATCGGATAATCAGCTATGCGGTAGAAAGCCAACTGATTTCGGGTGTTACTGAGGAAATCGAAATATTAGAAGCACAAGTAATGGAACTGGTCACACCTTTGCCTTCCGAGGTGAATAAGCGTTTCTGGATGCATTATGAAGAAGCACCGATGCGGGCAACCGATGAATTCTATCGTTTGAGCCAGGACAATGACTACATCAAGACTAGGAAAATCGCAAAAAACAAACATTTTTCGATTGATTCCAAGTACGGCAAGCTGGAGATCACGATAAACCTTTCCAAACCCGAGAAGACGCGCCAACAGATGGAAGCTGCGCGTCAATCGGAAGGCGGCAACTATCCTGTTTGTGCGCTCTGCATGGAAAACGAAGGATATAAAGGAAGAGCAGGTGCGGCAGCAAGAAGCAACCATCGGATTGTGCGTCTTCCTTTGTTCGGGGAAAACTGGGGCTTTCAATATTCGCCTTATTCCTACTATAACGAGCACTGCATCATCCTTTCCGAAGAGCACGTGCCCATGCATGTCAATGAAGAGACGATTGCGAACCTGTTGGAGATCGTGACGGTTTTTCCACACTATTTCATCGGATCCAATGCGGGTTTGCCGATAGTCGGAGGTTCCATCCTCAGCCATGAACATTATCAAGGCGGGCGTCACCATTTTCCCATGGAAGCTGCCAAAGTTCTCCGGACCTTGGCGCTGGAAGGTTTCCCGGAAGTCGAAGCCGAAGTACTCTTTTGGCCGCTTTCGGTCATACGTCTCCGTTCTGAGGAAAGAGGAGAGGTCGCTGCCGCCGCGTGCACCATTATGGAAGCATGGCAAAACTACAGCGACCCGCAAGCCGATATCTTAGCGGAATCGGAAGGCATGCGCCATAATGCGGTGACGCTCATTGCGCGCCGTGTCGGAGAAGCTTACGAGTTGGACGTAGTGTTGCGGAATAACCGTACAACCGAGGAATTCCCGGACGGCATCTTCCATCCGCATCCTGATGTCCAGCACATCAAAAAAGAAAACATCGGTTTGATCGAAGTTCTCGGCCTAGCCATCCTGCCGCCGCGATTGGAAACGGAGCTCGATGGAGTGGCTGACTATCTGCTGGGGAAAAATGCTGAAGTCGCATCCTGCCATCGGGAGTGGGCCGAAGAACTGAAGCAGCAAGGGCCTTTCGCAGCAGAGTCCGTCATGGAAATCATCCATGAGGCGGTCGGCGAAAAATTCCTGCGCGTGATTGAGGACGCAGGGGTGTATAAGCAAACACCGGAAGGGCAAGCGGGCTTTGATCGCTTTTTGAGCACACTTAAAAATCAACAATGAAAATACGCAGAAGAATGACGGAGGTGGAGTAAGTATGGCGACCATGAAGGACATCGCCGAAAGGGCAGGAGTCTCGACTGCAACGGTTTCGCGCGTGCTGAACCACGATGAGACGCTTTCTGTCGGGAAGGAAACGAAAGATCGGATCTTCGCAGCCGCAAAAGAGCTGAATTATACCAAAACGAAAAAAAAGAAAAGCAGGGAAAAAATCCTGCTGCTGCAGTGGTACACCCAAGAGGAAGAGTTGGATGACCTTTACTATCAAGGTATCCGTTTAGGGGCTGAAGAACGCGCCGAAGCTGAAGGGTACGATGTCGTACGGGTTTTCCATGATGTGACTTTTGATATCGAAAAGGACGTCATCGGCATCGTCGCAATCGGTAAGTTTGGAGAGCGACAGGTGCAACGGCTGATGGATTTCGGGAAGCCATTGTGCTTCATCGATTCGGATCAATTCAAATGGAAACAGGATTGCGTCATTGTGGATTTTGCATCAGCAATGGAACAAGTCATTGCCGAAATGGACAGAGGCGAACACACCAAAATTGGTTTTTTGGAAGGCAAGGAACTGACGAACGACAAAGAAATGCTGGTCCGCGATCTGCGGTCGGAGCTGTTTCTTGCCGAACTGCGCAAGCGCGGCTGGTACCGGGACAAGTATCACCGCGTCGGGAGCTTCAGCACTTCTTCAGGATACGAGATGATGAATCAGTTGCTCAGTGATAATCCGGAACAGTTGCCGACATTCCTGTTTGCCGAAAACGATGCGATTGCCATAGGTGCGCTGCGTGCTTTGCAGGAAGCGGATATTGCGGTACCTGATCAAATTTCGGTAGTCGGATTCAACGACAGTAAGGTCGCCAAATACGTCTACCCGCCGTTATCGACCATCCGTGTCGACACGCGCGAGATGGGCAACACAGGCGTATCCTTGTTGCTTGACCGGATTGCCTATCCGCGGAAAATCTCAAAAAAAATCAGCTTATCCACTGAATGGATCAAGCGCGCATCGACAAAGTGATTTTGTCAAAGCCAATATCTGAAAAACAAAGAAGCCGTCCCAACAAACCGTTACAGGTTGTTGGGGCGGCTTCTCTTCATATCATATCAAAAATGAGTCTTATTTTTTCCACTCATCGATTTTATCATTTGCTTTATCGGCTAAATCATCGACTTTGTCGCTGATATCTTCTTTGATTTCGCCCGCTTTTTCGACTGCTTCACCGCGCGCTTGCTGGAGTTTTCCTTCGAGTTCCTTTTCTGGGTCGTTCACTAGGTCGCCGTATTCCTCTTTGATTTTGCCGACAACTTTGTCCTTCATGCCTTTTAATTTATCGCCCATACCTGAATCCATGATGTTTCCTCCTTTTGATGTCACACTTATTGGCTTCGCTTACTATAACCTATTTTAAAGCATTTATTATCAGAATCAAGCAATAGCCCTTGAGTCGGACTGCATCATCCAACGTCATTCGGAAAGTATTCGGAAGGATGCATACTTTTTATCGCCTTGATTAAATGCTATACTAGATGAGCAGAATAATCAGGGAAAGGAGGCTATTTAGATGAAAATATTAGCCATTGAATCCTCAAACCAGACCATGAGTGCGGCTGTTTGCGAAAATGGCCGTTTGCTTGCAGAAGTCACCACCAATGGAAATCTTCAGCACAGCACCCAATTGATGCCCGCGGTTGACCATGTCCTCCAACTTGCCGGATGGAAGCCTGCCGATTTGGAGCGCATCGCAGTCGCTAAAGGACCGGGTTCCTATACAGGGGTCAGGATTGGAGCGACCATCGCCAAGACTTTGGCGTGGACGTTGGCGATTCCTCTGGTGCCGGTTTCCAGCCTGAAGGTTATTGCCGGAAATTGTGAAGGGGCAGCGCACAAGCTTGTCCCTATGATTGACGCACGCCGGGGCAACTGTTACACAGCTGTTTATCAATTCGAGGACAACTTGTTGGTGGAACGGATTGCCGACACACATATAGCAAGTGAAGATTGGTTCCAGCGCTTGTTGGCTGAAGAAGGCCCCTATCTGTTTGTGGGAGAGGATGTCAGCAAATACCGCGAGCGCATCGTTGCATTATTCAAGGAACGCGCGCTGTTTGCGGGAGAATCACAAGCTTTGCCGCGCGCGAGCGTTCTGGCGACACTTTCGGAATCCGGAACAGCGGAGGATCCGCACACATTTGTGCCGGCCTACTTGAAAAACCCGGAAGCTGAAGAAAAATGGGAAGAACAGCATCACAGTAATCGGAGGGAAGACTACGTTGAAAGAGTGGATTCATCGATTTAAATCCGTGTATAAGGAAATTCAGGCTGATGTTCTGGCTAAATTCCTTTCAAAGCGCGTTCCCTCCGATGAGGAAGCCTATCTGCTGCGTAATCAGCTGCCCGTCAGATTGATGGTCGGCAGAAAACAGCATATTCCGGATATTCTCTATATCGAGCGGATGAGCTATGATGGCGCGACCCCTTGGGGAAGAACGGCATTGGAAAATGATATGCTGCAGAATCCCAAATCGCTGTATTACGTTTTGTATGAAGGGTACTCGCCCATCGCTTTTTTGGGTGCCAGATTGGATGGGAAAGATATCCATATCACGAATTTGGCGGTAGTGCCCGAATTTCAGCAAATCGGTGCTGCAACTTTGTTGTTGCGTGTGTTGGAAGGTTTTGCGGACGAAAAAGGAGCCGCCAGCATCAGTCTGGAAGTGCGGATGTCAAACCAGCGGGCGAAGGCTTTGTATGCGAAAATGGGTTTTCTGCCGGAGCGGGTCAAGCAGCATTATTATCACGGCGATGGCGAAGACGCTTTGGAGATGGTATGGCCGTTAGCGGGAAAACAATCGGAAGAAAAGGAAGATGTTCATGCAACGCACGTTTGAAATCTGCGAC
>NZ_JBAWAZ010000168.1:0-1721 GCF_049589555.1 Trichococcus sp. | reverse complement strand
TCCGTTGAATTCTGTCACTGTGGCAGTCACACTTTTGGTCGCCAGCAAAGCTGTCTGATTTTGGCGTAACCGGAACATAGCCCAAGTTTCCGAAAAATATTGACACAGCGGTGTGATATGCTATAATACGTATATCATTTTGTAGCCATTATTATCGTTTTGTTCCACAAAATGACCTTGACCAACGTATCGCATTCGCCGTGCCTGACACCGAAACGATACGTTTTTTTGTGCGTATTTTCGCAATCTTTTTCGGGCCGAACGTAGGCGCCGAACGGTAAAAAAATACTGACTGTCAGGAGCATGAAAAAATGGATTTTGCCGGATTGAAGGCTGAAATAATAGAAGAAAGCAAAAAGTTGGGCATCGATAAACTGGGTTTCACGACTGCCGAACCTTTTGAATATATGTTGGAAAGTTTGAAGGAGCAGCATGCGAAGGGCCATACGGTCGGGTTTGAGCACCCGGTTCTGGACGAACGGATTTATCCCGGGCGGATATTCGACAAGCCGCAAGCGATCCTTTCGATCGCGCTGGCTTACCCGAGCAAAATGACCGAAAAGGCGGAGCGAATGCGCGGCGAACGCCGCGGTAATTTTTCGCGCGCTTCCTGGGGGACCGATTACCATGTCATCCTCCGCGATAGGATGGACCGCTTGATTGCCTTCATCCAGGAAAAAATTCCGGAAGCCCGCTTCAAGCCGATGGTGGACACCGGAGAGCTGATCGATACCGTGGTGGCGCAGCGGGCCGGATTGGGATTCATCGGCCGCAACGGGCTGTTGATCACGCGCGAGTTCGGGTCTTACGTCTATTTGGGGGAAATCATCACCGACATCCCTTTTCCGGCGGATGAGCCGGGTGTCTTCGGCTGCGGGGAGTGCACGCGCTGCGTCGATTTCTGTCCGACCGGAGCGATCCTCGGCAACGGCCAATTGAACCCGAACATCTGCCTGTCTTACCAAACGCAGACGAAAGGGTACATGCCGGAAGAGTACCGCAAAAAGATCGGCCACGTCATTTACGGATGTGATATTTGCCAGCAGGTCTGCCCGTATAACCGGGGCATGGATCATCACCTGCATCCGGAAATGGAGCCGGAACCGGAAAGTGTCACGCCTGTTCTGCAGCCGATGCTGACGATCTCTAATCGGCAATTCAAGGAGCAATTCGGACATCTGGCAGGATCGTGGCGCGGCAAAAAGCCGCTGCAGCGCAACGCGGTCATCGCTTTGGCGAATTACCGCGACCGGACGGCGATTCCGGAACTGCTGCGGATGATCGAACAGGATCCCCGACCGGTGCTGCGCGGGACTGCTGCTTGGGCCATCGCGGAAATTGTGCGCGAAGCCAATCCGGAATTGTTGGCTTTTTTCTCCGAACGACTTATAATCGAAACGGACGAAGAAACCAAAGCCGAAATGGAGAAGGCTTATCTGAAAATATTTGAAATCAAAGAAGCAGATTAACATAACAGAATGAAGGAGTCTCACTTATGACCAACCATATCGTACTATTTGAACCGCAGATCCCTGCGAATACGGGAAATATCGCGCGCACTTGCGCAGCAACCAATACAACTTTGCATCTGATTGAACCTTTGGGCTTTTCAACCGACGATAAGCAACTGAAACGTGCCGGGCTCGATTATTGGCATGACGTGAACATCATCCATCATGCGGATCTGGCGGCATTCCTCGACTATCTGGGCGACCGCCAGC
>NZ_JBAWAZ010000167.1:0-2299 GCF_049589555.1 Trichococcus sp. | reverse complement strand
ACCTGGACTTACGACGACCGATCGGGTCAGGCCTTTTTCCATGTCTTCGCTCCGGAACAGCCCGATCTGAATTGGAAAAACCCGAAAGTGCGGGAAGAAATCTACCGGATGATCCGCTGGTGGCTGGACTTGGGCATCGACGGCTTCCGTCTGGATGCTATCAGCCATATCCAGAAAGAACCGTGGGATTTCAAAATCACCGACAATCCTTGGGCACCCTTCATGAACGTCTCAGGAATCGAAGTCTATATGCAGGAGCTGAAGGACATTTTTGACGCGTACCCAATCATGACGGTCGGCGAAGCGAGCGGCGTCTCCAGCAAAAAAGCGGTGAATTGGACCAAAGAGGACGGCTATTTGAACATGATCTTCGAGTTGGAGCATAATGTGCGCGAAGGTCAGCCGGGCGCGGAACGGCTCAATCTGTTGGGATTCAAAAAGGTGCTTTCGCGTTGGCAGAAGGACTTGGGGTCGAACGGATGGAACGCCCTGTATGTGGAGAATCATGATAATCCGCGGATCGCTTCGATTCTGGGTGATGAATCGCCCAAATCCGCCAAAGCGATCGCGACGATGTACATGCTGCTGAAAGGGACGCCCTTCATTTACCAAGGCCAGGAAATCGGCATGACCAATTTCGCTTTCGAGTCGATGGAGCAAGTCGACGCCCAGGATTCGCACAATCTCTATCGCATTCTCTTGGAGAGCGGCTCGTCCCAGGAAGAAGCGTTAAGGAAAGTCACCCATTGGACGCGGGACCATTCGCGCACGCCGTTGCAGTGGGAAGGCGGGATGTTCGGCGGATTTTCCGAGTTGCTGCCCTGGATGGCAGTGAACAGTAACGCTGAACATTTGAATATCGCCGAACAGGAAAAGGATGAACAGTCCGTTTTGAGCCATTACAAACAATTGATCCGGTTGCGGAAGGAGCAGTCCTTATTTTCCGAGAGCACCTTCGAACTGATTCTGAAAAATCATCCGCAGGTCTTCGCTTACTTGCGCAAGTCGGACACTAAACAGGTGCTCGTTCTGACAAATTTGAGCCGGAAAGCCTGCCAAATTGACCTTCCGACAAGAATAGCCAAAAAAAACTGGCAGCCGCTGCTGACGAATTCGGACCAGCTGGTGGTCAAAAAACGGATGCGGATGCAGCCGTATGATGCTTGGGTGTTTGAGGAAATTGCTGCGGTGCCTGCTGACCGGAGTTAAGCGGCCGGACTGAGTGCCCTCCTCCGGTTAGGCTCCTCTGGCCGGAGTACAGCGGTAATTTGCGGGCTCTTCTCCTGCGAGTCTGTCCTCATCGGAGCACAGACTTTAAATGTGGGCCGTTCTCCGGCGAAGCCTCCGTTCGCCGGAGGACAACAGTCTCATCTACCACCCCGAACAAAATTTCAACCGAACGCATGCCTGAGTACGAAGAAGGGGCGACCTCATTTTGAGGCCGCCCCTTCTTCGTGTATCTTGCTTATTGCGCTAAATCTTCTTCTGTGTAATATTCCGTATCGATCAGCTCTGCCTTACAGTTCTCTTTATCGACAGAGATCGGGTTTGCCAAATAGCTCGGCACCACTTTAACGCTGAGGAACAGCATGTTTCAAAGCTTCCCATTTCCATTCCATGACTTCCGGGATGTCATCGCCGTTCTCACGGATGAAGCGGTTATGGAATTCCACCGTTTCCGTCATCCTTTGCGAAAAGTCTGACGCTTCTTCGCCATAGACAGCGTTGGCCGCATCCTGCGCCAAGTGGAAGCGATCCATCTCAGACAAGACGCGCATGTCGAACGGTGTCGTGATGTCGCCGTTCTCACGGTAGCCATGGACGTGCAGGTTATGGTTGTGGCGATCGAAGAAGACGTCACGGATCAAGCCTTCGAAGCCGTGGAAAGCAAAGACGATCGGTTTATCGGCTGTGAAATAAGCATCAAATGCTTCATCGCTCAAGCCGCGCGGATCCACATCCGGATGGCGCAGTTTCAACAGGTCCACGATATTGATGAAACGGATCTTCAATGCCGGGAACTGCTTGTGCAGGATCGTGACTGCGGCAAGTGCCTCCAAGTTCGGTTCCGTCCCCGCTGCTGCGATCACGACATCCGGCTCTTCGTCACCGCAAGTCGAAGCCCAGTCGATCACTTTCAGGCCATCTTTGACCAATACTTCCGCTTCTTCCGCAGAGTAGAATTGCGGACGCGGGTGTTTCGAAGACACGATCAGGTTGATCTGTTCCTCGGAAGCCATCGTTTCCGCCATCACGGCCATCAAGGAGTTCGCATCCGCCGGCAAGTATTCGCGGATGA
>NZ_JBAWAZ010000166.1:0-2917 GCF_049589555.1 Trichococcus sp. | reverse complement strand
AAATCAGTGCTGCTAACGGTCCGAAGAAGGACATGACCATGGAGAAAATCGCAGCGCCGGCGATGACGCGCACGCTGTAGACACGTGTGATGGCCATTACCCCGATGTTCTCGCCATAAGTCGTTGTTGGAACACCACCGATCAAACCGGATAAAGCAGATGCAAAGTAATCAGCAAACAACGAACGGTGCAAGCCCGGGTCTTTGATCAGATCGCGGCCGACGACGTTGGAAGTGACCACCTGGTGTCCGATATGCTCCGAAGTCAGCACAAGCAAAACCGGAAGCATCGTCAAGATGGCATTCATATCAAATTTCGCCAATTGGAAATGGGGCATCGTAAACAAGGATGCTTCCATTACCGGAGTGAAGTCGACCATGCCGAACGCAATCGCAGAAATGTAGCCAACGACGATGGCGATCAGAATAGGGATAGTGGACAAGAAACCTTTGAAGAGTACGGAACCTAGGACAGCCGTTCCCAAAGTAATGAAGAAGACAGCGAAGTTCCGTGCTGTCGCAGTGTCGGTCATCAAGTTCGCACCGATCGATCCTCCTTGAATCGTAAGGTGAGCCAGCTCCAGACCGATCAAGGCAACGACAGCCCCCATCGCTGCAGGCGGAAGGACAACATCAATCCACTTTGTGCCGACACGATAGATGACGAAGGCCATGATACAGCCAATGATACCTAATACGACGAAACCGCCTTGCGCATACTCAAAGCCTTGATTAGCGATGATGATGCTCGTCGGTCCGATGAAGGCAAAGCTTGAACCAAGATAGGCCGGCGATTTCCCTTTTGTGATCCAAATGAATAATAGCGTGGCGACCCCGTTCATCAATAACACGATGCTCGGATCAATACCGAAAATGATAGGCACAAGCACAGAAGCACCGAACATTGCGAAAGTATGTTGCAAACTTAGCGGAATCAACAAGTTTGCAGGTACCTTTTCGTCAACCTGAATAATTTTCTTTGAAGACATCTCCAAATTCCTCCTATGGGCGCAAAAAAAAGCCCTTGAATTATGATATTCGCAAAAGGACCTAAGGTATCAAATATTCGATTTGTTACCCTTTTTAATCTCTCAGGATTAGTTTAAAGGACTTTGCTTCGCTTATTTTAGCAATAATAGTGATGGAATACAATTATAAAATGATTAGATAATCCTGCTTTTAGCCCATGAACCATGCTTGTTGAAGATAAAAACAGGACCGCCAGAAAGCCTTGAATCAACCTGTCAGGCTTTCTGGCGGTCCCTACAATCCAATCAGACAGCCTTGCCTGCCAGCAAGACTAGCTCCGCCGGGATGCCGGCCATGCGTTTCAGATTGAGGATGCTGTCCGTTTCCTCAACCGAGAACAGTCCTTTTTCAAGCACCAATTCCCTGACGGTTTTGCCTGTCTTCAGTGATTCTTTGGCGATTGCGCTGGCTTGTTGGTAGCCGATCGTCGGGCAGAGGGCAGTCGCGATGCCGGCACTCTCTTCCACCTGTTTGTAGCAGGCCATCTCATTGGCTTGGATCCCTGTGATGCAGTTGACGGTCAGCGTAGCGACTGCATGCGCCAAGCAATCGATTGATTCAAACAAAGAATGGAAGATGATCGGCTCGAAGGCATTCAGCTCCAACTGTCCGGATTCGGCAGCCATCGTGATGGTCAAATCGTTTCCGATTACGCGGAAAGCGACTTGCGAAACGACTTCGGGTATCACCGGATTCACTTTTCCCGGCATGATCGAAGAGCCGTTTTGCTTGGCAGGCAAATTGATTTCACCTATGCCAGCCCTTGGACCGCTCGACAACAAGCGCAGATCATTGCTCATCTTCGACAAGTTCACCGCTGCCGTCTTGATTGCCGCCGATACCCTGACGAAACCATCCACGTTCTGGGTCGCATCGAAAAGATCCTCTGCCTGCGTGAAAGCAATCCCCACTTCTGCGCTCACAAAAGCGGTTATGTTCTCCAAGTATTCCGGCGTCGCATTAATTGCATTGCCGATTGCGGTCCCGCCAAGATTGAGGCTCTTCATCTCTTCTGCAGCACTCATGAGGTGACGGGTATCCCTTCTGACGAAGGATTGATAAGCCTGGAACGTTCTCCCCAACGTAGTCGGAACCGCATCCTGCATTTGCGTCCGCCCCATTTTGATGACCCCGGCGAATTCTTCAGCCTTATCACCCAACGCGCTCTCCAACTTTTCCAGTTCGGCAATCAGTTCCGGCAGAAGCTGCAGTACGGTCATTTTCCCCGCAGTCGGGAAGACATCATTGGTGGACTGGCAGAGATTCACATCGTCATTCGGGTGAACGATGCGGTAGTCGCCCTTTCTCCCGCCCAATATTTCGATAGCGCGATTGGCGATGACTTCGTTGGCGTTCATGTTGGCCGAAGTTCCGGCACCGCCTTGGATGGCATCAACGATGAAGGCTTCATGAAAATATCCCGCCACAATTTCGTCGCAGGCTTGGACAATCGCATCCTTTTTTCCGACTGCCAGGTTACCCGACTGAGCATTCACAACAGCTGCGGCTTTCTTGATTCGCGCCAGATTGCTGATCAATTCCGGATGCAATTTCGTGCCCGTGATTGAGAAATTTTCCTTTGCACGCGACGATTGCACACCATAATACGCTTCTGTGGGTACTGCTAACGTTCCGATCGAGTCTGCTTCAATTCTCATGTTCATCTCTGTTTGCCCCCTGAAATTTTTCTGTAATTCATAGTGCAAACAATACCACCCCTGAAAAATGAATGAAACAGTTTAAGGGAAGTTGCGAACAAAACCTGCATATTTGACCTTCTCACAGAAGAATCACACGCTATTTCCCATGTAACTTTATTTTATTAAGTCATGTCAGCATTCGTTTGCTTCCCTTGATAGGTCTGATATAGAATCTTAAGAATACAAAGC
>NZ_JBAWAZ010000165.1:0-24048 GCF_049589555.1 Trichococcus sp. | reverse complement strand
TCTGGTCATCGACTGCATTGCGCAATGCCTCAAGATCGACCAAACCTTCAGCGGTAGATGGGATGCTTACCACATCGAACCCCGCGATATGGGCACTGGATGGATTGGTTCCATGGGCACTATCCGGAACGAAAACTTTCGTGCGCTGGAGATCGCCATTCTTTTCATGGTAGGCCCGCACCATCATCAATCCGGTCCATTCGCCGTGCGCTCCGGCTGCCGGTTGTAATGAAACGCCGTCCATTCCGGTGATGACTGCCAAATCTTCCTGCAGTTCATGCATCAATTGTAGCGCACCTTGCACGGTTTCCACAGGTTGATAAGGATGGATATTGGCGAAACCGTCCAAACGGGCGGTCACTTCATTGATTTTCGGGTTGTATTTCATTGTGCAGGATCCCAACGGATAAAAGCCGTTTTCCACGCCGAAATTATCCTGGGAAAGGTTGGTATAATGGCGCATCAGCTGCAGTTCACTGATTTCAGGCAGTTCGGCCGGCTGTTTGCGGACAAGGTGCTCGGGAAGTTTGGCCTTGAAGTCCGTTTTCGGGACATCGCTCTTCGGCAGGCTGTAGCCGACGCGACCCGGACGGCTTAATTCAAAGATCACATATTTCGTTTTACGCATGGTTCATACCCTCCAATACCGCAATGAATCGGTCGATTTCTTCCTTCGTGCGTTTTTCGGTGGCACAAACCAACAGCTGATTCGGTTTATGATAAGTCTCCGCCAAGCTATAGCCGCCGATGATGCCCGCCTCCAGCAGAGCGCGGTTCGCTTCTTCGGCCGGGGAAGGCAGATCGATGACGAATTCGTTGAAGAACGGCGATTGGTTCAGGATCGCGAAGCCTTTATCCTGCAAAGCCTGCGCAAAATAAGCCGCTTTGTTGACGTTCAGCTGCGCCATTTCCTGGACGCCCTGCTTCCCGAGAGCCGCCATGCAGACGGCGGAGGCCAAGGCATTCAAGGCTTGGTTCGAACTCATGTAGGAAGTCGCTTTTTCACGTCGGATATGCTGCTCCCTGCTTTGGAGCGTCAGGACAAAAGCGCGTTCTCCATCGGCATCCACGGTTTCGCCGACGATTCTGCCGGGAACTTTGCGGATATGCTTTTGATTCACGGAGAAGTAACCGCAGTGCGGGCCGCCGAATGACATTGGCAAACCAAAAGGCTGCGTGTCGCCGACAACGATATCCGCACCCAGTTTACCGGGTGCTTCGAGGATCCCCAGCGCCAACGGATTGGCCATCACAATCAACAGTGCGCCTTTGTCTTCGGCGATCTTTTTGACGACAGCCAAATCTTCGACCGATCCGAAGAAATTCGGATACTGGACAACGATCGCAGCGGTATCCGGCGTCGTCAAGCATCGCGTCACATTGAAGTTGGTGACATCCTTCTCCGTCAACACTTCGATGACATCCAGTCCGCGGCCCTTTGCTGCAGCATGGACGACTGCACGGGCGTTCGGATGGACCGCCTGTGAAAGCACAATTTCGTTCCGCTTCGTGACTGCCGCTGCCAAACCGACTGCTTCGCTCAAAGAAGCGAACCCATCATATAAGGAAGAGTTTGTCGCTTCCATTCCGGTCAATTCGCTGATCATCGATTGGAATTCGAAAATCGCCTGCAGCTCCCCTTGACTGGCTTCCGCTTGATAAGGCGTATAGGCTGTATAGAATTCGGAGCGCGAAATCACTGCATCGACCACGCTCGGTATGTAATGATCGTAGGTGCCGGCGCCCATGAAAATCGGCATCTGACCGGCGCTGACGTTTTTTTCGGCCATAGACTTCATTTGTTTCAAAAGTTCGGATTCAGAGACTGCAGCCGGAATCGCCAGTTCTTCCTTCAGTCGGATTCCTTCAGGGATATCCGTAAACAGGTTCTCCATGCTCTCAACCCCGATGACAGCCAGCATTTCTTTTTCGTCTTCGGCTGTATCCGGTAAATAACGGAATTGCTCCTCAGTCATCTTATGCTTCCTCCTCGGCCACGAAAGCTTCGTATTCGTCGTAGCTCAACAACTCATCCAATTCGCTGGCATCGCTCAAGCGCATTTCGTACATCCAACCGCCTGCAAAAGCTTCTGCATTGACGGTTTCAGGTGCATCAGCCAAAGCCTCATTTTGCTTGATCACCGTTCCGGAAACCGGCGCATACACTTCCGAGACGGATTTTACGGATTCGACTGTCACAGCTTCGTCCCCTTTTGCCAATTCCGCTTCCAGATCGGCCACGAAATCAACGAACACGATGTCGCCCAATTGTTCAGCCGCATGTTCCGTGATGCCGATGCGTACCGTTTCATCCGTGATTTTTTCTACCCATTCGTGCTCTTTTGTGTAATAAAAATTTTTGTGGTCTGCCATTATGATCATCCTTCCGCGCAGTGCGCTGGTTTATTGTTTTTTTCATTAGTTATGAGTGCTTATTTGTTTCTTTATTTAGTTCTTTTGTAGAAGGGTTTGGGAATGATTGTCGCTTGGATGCGTTTGTTGCGTATTTCGATCTGGATTTCTGTGCCGATGGCAGCCGCTTCCGACTGCACCAAAGCCATCCCGATGCTTTTCTTCAAAGTCGGAGACTGCGTACCGGAAGTGACGATCCCGATTTCTGACCCGTCCAACGAAAAGACTTTGTAGCCTTCGCGTGGGATTCCTCTTTCGATGGCTTCGAAACCGACGATTTTTTCGGTTAATCCATTCTCGCGGATTGCCGCCAAGGCCTCTTTGCCGATAAAATCGCTGACTTTATTTGTTTTGACTACAAATCCCAGACCGGCTGCCAAAGGCGTGATTTCCTTCGACAATTCATGCCCGTAGAGCGGCATCCCCGCCTCCAGACGAAGCGTGTCCCGGGAACCGAGTCCGCAAGGCAACACACCGTAGGCTTCCCCGGCTGCCAACAGTTTTTCCCACAATAGCGCGGTCTTTTCACCCGCCAGATACAATTCAAAGCCGTCTTCACCAGTATAGCCTGTCCTTGAAATCAGGACATGCGGAATGCCCGCCACTTTCTGATCCTCGATGAAATGGTAATTTCCGATGGCATCCAAATTGGCATCCGTCAGTTCCTTCAGGATTTTGATGGCTTCCGGTCCTTGCAGGGCTAGCAACCCGATGCTGTTGGAAATATTTTTGAGGATCGCTTCCGATCCATTGTTCTCTTGCATCCACGCATAGACTTTATCCGTATTGGATGCATTGCAGACCAACAGGTAGCGCTCGTCAGCCATTTTGAAAAGGACGACATCATCCACTGCCCCGCCATCCGGATAACACATGATGTTGTATTGGGCTTGCCCTACTTTCATGACGCTGACATCATTTGTCAGCAGCTTGTTCAGGTAGCTTTCCGCTTCATTTCCGGATATTTCGATTTCTCCCATATGCGAACAATCGAAAAGCCCCGCGCGTTCACGGACAGCCTCATGTTCGGCAAGGATACCGGAAAATTGGATCGGCATCTCCCATCCACCGAAATCGATCAGCTTCACGCCGTTCGCTTTATAATAATCAAATAATGGCGTGCGTTTGCCTATCTTTGGTTCACTCACGTACAAATCCCCCTTTTCTTTCCTGGATTCCGCATTTTTTACGACTGCTTTTCGGCTTTCCGTCACATTAACGTGTAACCGTTTCACTTCCCTTTGTTATCTATTTTAGCATAGAGAACGGGCAAAACACTCTCACGAAAGATTGTTCGCATTAAACGCAAAACAATTCTCATAATAGCACGGTTTATTTTAGATTACGAAATATATGCTTACGTTATGCGGGTTATCTTTTTCATTCGTTCGGTTTTAGATCAAAAAACGACATTTCACTCAATTATTAACAGATTCTTAAAAAGGTAGTTGTAAACAAGCAGAATAATGTGTAAAATGAATAATTAAAAAGATATAATTGATTTCTCTCGCCAAATTTTCATCTTTGGCGGAAATCACGAATCATTTTTAATCATTGTATAAGAAATGTTTCTGAATTTAATAAAACTGGCGAGGTGGAAATATTGAAAAAAGTTTTGGTTGCAAATCGCGGCGAAATCGCGATACGTGTATTTCGTGCACTGACTGAACTGAAAATCCCTACTGTTGGCGTTTACGCGCAAGAGGATGAAGGTTCTGTGCACCGTTTTAAAGCAGATGAAGCCTATTTGGTCGGAAAAGGCAAAAAGCCTATCGACGCCTATCTGGACATCGAAGACCTGATCCGCATCGCTAAAGAATCCGGTGCAGACGGCATTCATCCTGGATATGGTTTCTTATCTGAAAATATCGACTTCGCTAGACGTTGCCAAGAAGAAGGCATCAAATTCATCGGCCCTTCTTTAGAACATCTGGACATTTTTGGCGATAAAATCAAAGCAAAAGTTGCCGCTGTGGAAGCCGGCATCCAGTCAATTCCTGGTTCGGACGGCCCCGTCGCAAACATCGACGAAGTCATCGAGTTTGCGGAAACCTACAACTACCCGATCATGATCAAAGCGGCTTTAGGCGGCGGCGGACGCGGCATGCGTATGGCCTTCAACGAGCAAGAAGCCCGCGAAGGGTTCGAAAGAGCCCGTAGTGAAGCTTTGGCCGCATTCGGAAGCGATGAAATTTATGTCGAAAAATACATCCAGGATCCTAAACACATCGAAATCCAGATTTTAGGGGATGAGCATGGCAACATCGTTCACCTTTACGAGCGCGACTGCTCCGTGCAACGCCGCCATCAAAAAGTTGTCGAAGTGGCCCCTTGCGTTTCCATGTCGGATGAAGTCCGCCATGAAATCTGTAACGCTGCTCTTCAATTGATGAAACACGTTGGCTACGTGAATGCTGGAACTGTTGAATTCCTTTTGGAAGGCGATCAATTCTACTTCATCGAAGTGAATCCGCGTGTCCAAGTTGAGCACACAATCACTGAATTGATTACAGGAATCGATATCGTGCAATCACAGATCTTGATCGCGCAAGGTCAAGATCTGCACAAAGAAATCGGGATCCCGCAACAGGCAAATATTCCGTTGATCGGTGCTGCTATCCAATGCCGTATCACGACGGAAGATCCGTTGAACAACTTCTTCCCTGATACCGGAAAAATCAATACTTACCGTTCTCCAGGCGGCTTCGGAATCCGTTTGGATGCTGGTAACGGATTCCAAGGTACGGTCGTAACACCGTTCTTCGACTCTTTATTGGTTAAATTATGCGTGCACGCTTCGACATTCGATCAAGCTGTCCGCAAAATGGAACGTTCCCTGATCGAATTCCGTATCCGTGGCGTTAAAACGAACATTCCGTTCATGTTCAACGTCATTACGCACCCGATCTTTGTGTCAGGCGATGCGAAAACAACTTTCATCGATACGACGCCGGAACTGTTCGAATTCCCTAAAACGCGCGACCGTGGTAACAAAACGATGCAGTACATCGGAAACATTACCGTCAACGGCTTCCCGGGCATCCAAAAAGGCCACAAGAAATTCTATGATAAGCCTAGAATCCCGACTGATATTATCGTTCCGGAACAAAAAATCATCACTGCCAAAAACATTTTGGATGAAAAAGGCCCTGCAGCCGTCAGCCAATGGATCAAAGACCAAAACCGTGTGCTCTTGACGGATACGACTTTCCGTGACGCGCACCAAAGTTTGTTGGCTACCCGTATCCGCACAAACGAGATGCAAGCCATCGCAGCCGAAACGCAAGCAGCAATTCCGCAATTGTTCTCTTCCGAAATGTGGGGAGGCGCAACCTTCGACGTTGCCTACCGCTTCCTGAGCGAAGATCCTTGGAAACGATTGAAGAAACTGCGCTCGCAAATGCCGGATACTTTATTGCAGATGCTGTTCCGCGGATCGAATGCAGTCGGATACCAAAACTATCCGGACAACGGTTTGGAAGAGTTCATCAGACTTGCCGCTAAAAACGGGATCGACGTCTTCCGTATCTTCGACAGCTTGAACTGGACGAAGCAAATGGAAAGAAGTATCCAGTATGTACGCGACAACGATAAGATCGCTGAAGCAGCCATTTGCTACACAGGCGATATCAATGATCCGACACAAACGAAGTACACGATCCAATACTACAAAGAGATGGCAAAAGAGCTTGAATCACTGGGCGCACACATCATCGCGATCAAGGATATGGCAGGTCTTTTGAAACCGCAAGCGGCTTACCGTCTGATCAGCGAGTTGAAGGATACTGTCGATCTGCCGATCCATCTGCATACGCATGACACAAGCGGAAACGGCATCTACACGTACTCAGAAGCGATCAAAGCCGGCGTCGACATCGTGGACGTGGCCATGAGTGCCATGAGCGGTACGACCAGCCAACCGAGCATGAGCAGCTTGTACTATGCATTGGAAGGTTCTGAGCACGAGCCGGACATCAACATCCATAACGTGCACAAAATCAACCGTTATTGGGAAGATATCCGTGACTACTACGAAGAATTCGAAGGCGGCATCCAAACGACTTCAACAGAAGTCTACGACCACCAAATGCCGGGCGGACAATACACGAACCTGCAACAACAGGCGAATGCTGTTGGCTTGAACGACGAGTGGGATAAAGTCAAAGAAATGTACGCTGACGTGAACAAAATGTTCGGCGACATCGTGAAAGTGACACCATCCTCAAAAGTTGTCGGCGATATGGCCCTCTTCATGGTCCAAAACAAACTGAATGAAGAAGATGTCTACGCAAAAGGCGATACCATCGACTTCCCTGAATCCGTCATCAGCTTCTTCAAAGGCGACTTAGGTCAACCTACCGGCGGATTCCCTGAAAGATTGCAGGAAATCATCCTGAAAGGCAAACAAGCCATCACTGTAAGACCTGGCAGCCTGCGTGAGCCGATCGACTTCGTTGCTTTGAAAGCCGAGTTGGAGGAAAAAATCCAACGCACAGCCAGCGATGAAGACGTCATCAGCTACCTGATGTACCCGCAAATCTTCCTGGATTACATCGCAGTCTACGATAAGTTCGGTGATGTCACAAAACTTGACACCCCTACTTTCTTCCACGGCATGCGTATGGGCGAGCAGATCGAAGTTCAGATCGAAAAAGGAAAAACCTTGATCATCAAACTGAACTCGATCGGTGAACCTGATTCGGACGGGATGCGCATCCTTTACTTCGACCTGAATGGCCAAGGCCGTGAAATTGAAGTCAAAGACATGTCCATCACCAGCACGAAAGCGATCCGCAAAAAAGCGGAACCTACCAACAAAGAGCACGTTGGCGCAACAATGCCGGGTTCTGTGCTGGAAGTTCTCGTCAAACGCGGCGACCGCGTTTCGCAAGGCGATCCAGTCGTGATCACCGAAGCGATGAAGATGGAAACGATGATCCGTTCCACAATCAACGGTGTCGTCGATCAGATTTACGTCATCGACGGCGATCAGATCGAAGCCGGAGACCTCTTGATCGAGATCGAAGCAAAATAATAAGCACAAGAAGGGGAGGCTCCAAAGGAGACCTCCCTTTCGTGCCGCTTTCCCCAGAGTCATATCAGTAAATGTCCGATAACAACAATGAATCGGACAACCAGTGACCTTTTAGCAAGAAGAAAGACAGCTCATTCCGGGATAGCTCTTTCTTATCCGCAATAAGCTGTCGCAAGGAGGGAAATTTTTTTGGAAAATGAATTAAAACCTTATATCCACGTCGCCCAATACTACGAAACGGACCAGATGAAGATCATCCACCACTCCAATTACATCCGTTGGTTTGAGGAAGCCCGCGTGGACTTCCTTGACCAGATCGGCGCGAAATACGCGAAATTGGAAGAGGTCGGCATCATCAGTCCGGTCCTTTCCGTCGAAGCGCATTACAAAACGATGGTCCGCTTCGGGGATTCCGTCTATGTCCTGACCGAAATCGATTCTTACAGTGGCGTGAAATTAGGCCTATCCTACCGTGTCATCGATGTCGCAACTGGCGAGTTGCGCACGACCGGCAAAAGCAAGCATTGCTTCCTGAACGAGACTGGCCGACCTGTTACATTGAAGAAAGTCCAACCAAATGTGCACGACAGCTTCGAAAAGTATCGGGATCATGTTTTCAGCGTTTGATCAGGTGTTTTTAGGCAGCCACCAGTAAAAATATCTGACACAAGCACCAAATAGCCTCTCAGCTTCGTAAAAGCGGCCTTTAAGGGTTAAACCTGTTTCGGATGCGCCTATGTACTCATCACCAGAACATGCCCGCACGGTGTCTTTATCTATCGCAAAAAGCATGAGCCCTCAAATGAATGGGCTCATGCTTTTTTATTCTGCGCTCTGATTTTCATTTTGTTCCAATATGCTCACGAAGCGGTCGGTCAGGTTCGCGGTGAATCCCCAGAGTCGATGGGTCTCCAGATGGTAGAACGGGACGCTATGGACGCCGATCCTGAATTTGTAGTCCCTGCCGTTCGGAATCAGTTCGAACGGGAAATCATCCGGGTGCTCCAGCCGGACCGTCGAAGAGTAGTAAGTCGGCCGGTTTTCCATGAAATACTGAAGCGGCACCGTGAAAATTTCCTGAACTTCCTTATTGAAGCGGATATCATCCTTGTAAACGCCGACGATTTCCCCGACGTAGCAGTGGATGATTGCACGCTCATTCATGATATAGTCCATTTCCCCCAAAATCGTGATATTGTCCCTTTTTAGGTTCAACTCTTCCATTGTTTCGCGGATCGCCGTTTCTTCAAAGCTTTCTCCCGGCTCCACAGCGCCGCCCGGGAATGAGGTATCCCCTGGTTGGGAGATATGCTCGCCCCGCACTTCATAAAGCACATGAAGCGCCCCGTCCACCCTGATCAAAGGGAGCAGGACGGAGAAGTAGCGCTGTTCCCCGATCGGCTCGGGTTCGTGTTCCGCCAATATTTTTTTGATATCCTCCAGCATCGTGTCCTCACCTACCGCTTGTTTTTCTTATATTATACACGCTATTATCTCGAATTCGAAACAATATGCTCGGGCCATTTTTTAAACCTATCCGGCGATGATCTTCACGTGGAATTTGCGGTTGCGCGGGCCATCATAATCCCAGAAGTATATGCTTTGCCAAGTCCCCAACAGCATCTTTCCTTCCGTCAAGATGATCGTTTCGCTGACGCCTGTCAAGGAAGACTTGATGTGGGCATCGGAATTGCCTTCGACGTGCCTGTAGCTCCCCTTGTTAGGAAACGTGTCAGTATAACCCCAATTCAGGTCCTTCTGAACATCCGGATCGGCGTTTTCATTGATCGTGATGGCGGCTGTCGTGTGCGGACAGAAGACGACCATGATGCCATCCTTCACGCCGCTTTTTGCCAAAGCATCTTCGAGATAGACATCGATGTTAGTCAACGACTGTTTGCCGCTTGTTTGGATGCGATAGGTAAACAGATTTTGGCTCATTTCCCTTTCCTCCCTTCCGCTCTACAAACGTTTAGCGCACTACTTCGATGCCGGCCACATTCCCGACGTCGTGATAATTTTTGCCGGTCTTATTGTCGGTGAAGTCGACTGTGACGATGCCGGAAAGTCCTTCTTTGACGATCTTGTTCATCCCCTGCTCGGTCGGCGCCAGCAAAGCCCCGCCGTGGAGCACTTCCGCACAGATGGTAAGGGATGCGGAGGCATGGGACACTTCGATTTCGATCCGGTCATCGGTCAACAGGCCCAAAGTGAATTTGCTGCGGTTATAGGTCGCAAATCGGTATTCCTCTCCATCCACGATAAAATTGCAGATGAAGCCTTCGAACGAGGAACCCCGGAAAGGGATTTTCGCCACCGAGAAGAAGAGGCTGGTACCCTCGTCCCGGAAATGATTGCACTGGATCCAGACATACTCTTCCGGAAAAGACGTTCCCCAATCCTTTTCGAGGTAGCCTTTGCCGCCCGTAAAATCACGGGTCTTGGTTCCGATTGCAACCGTTCCGTCGATGGCGTGATTCATGCTGATGACGCCGTGGTAGCATTCCATGTTCGGGATGTAGGCGAAGAAACCCATAATGGACGGGGAGAGCGGTGTCCGTTTGATCGTTTGGAAAGGCCCCAGCTTCAGGATGCCTTCTATCCGGAAATCATCCTCTTCAAGGTGCACACTGACGAGCGTTTCCGAAAAGACGCTGTTGCCGACTTTCAGCACAAATGGCATTTGGTTGTATTGAAACGCAGACAATGGATAGCGGATGTAGCCGGTGCGCAGCTCTTTTTCATGCGCTTCTCCGACGTGGACATAGGAATATTGGATAAAACAATGCGGATCTTCATCGGTCAGGGATATTCCCGGAATCAAACTGAGGACGGTCTTTTCATCAGCCGAAACACTTTTGAAATACCACCCTTCAAAATAGGGTTCTTTCTTTTGCAGGTCGCCTTGAAACAGAATCGGATGGGTCACTTTGTTTGCCATGGCGCAGCGCTTCCTTTCGCATGCATTCTTATCTTTACTATGCAACAACTCCCCTTGTTCCGTCAATTTTTTGCATTTGCGGGGAAGTCATTTTTTCGTTTTATCCGGCTGTTTAGCCAATGGTTGTTTTTTTGAATGTCATCTCCGATGAGAGTGCCCTCATCGGAGGTCAGCATTGCGCCAGACAGCTCTCCTCCGACGAGCGGTTGTTCGCCGGAGGAGACTGCGTTGCGGACGGCTGTACTTCGGCGAAGCCGCCGTGGTCGGAGGTGATGATCTTTTTGGCTTTCCTCCTCCGGCAGAGCACCCTCGCAGTCACCAGCAACCGAACAACAAAAAAAGAGCCCGCCTCCGATGTGAGGCAGACCCTTCTTCCAAATTGTTCTTACTGTTTGATGATGGATACGACGCGAGCGCCGTCCACTTCTATCGTCACGCTGTCGCCGGCTTTGATGAACGGCAACTGCTTGTCGATTGACACCTTAGCGATATAGATGGTTTCTGCATCGCCTTCCAGCGTGAAGTAATAAGTCGTTTCGCCGTCGATGACGACTGATTCCATGGCAGTGATGGCACCGCTGATGGTTTCGGTCTCGACGGCTTCTTCTTCCTCATCGGTTGTTGTGGAAACGACGCCGCCGGTATAAGCGTTCCAAGCAGCAGCCAAGGAATTGCCGGTCCCGACTTTCTGATAGTTCGTCGCATTCACAAAGGCGTACATTTTGATCAATCCGGCATCATCCTTCAAGGACAATTGATAGACCGGCTTGTTTTCCATGTTGAACAAAAGCGGGAATGTGCTGATATAGCCTTTTTCCTGCACCGACCCCTGCGCGCTCTCCATGGCGCTCCATTCGGTCGCTGTGCTGATGTTGTAGCGTTTCGATTCCTTGGTCCTTGAATTGACCAGCACAAAACCGATATTCGATTCATCCGCCGCTACGGAAGTCAAACCGGTGTACAGATACAGATCATCATTCAGCACGATGTAGTTGTAGCCATCCGCATTTTGGATGACACCCTTCTTGCTGATGACACTGTTCAGGTATCCGCCTTGGTATTGCCCGTTGTAATTGATCTGCGTCATCACCATATTCGCTGGGAACACGCGATCTACCCAATCAGGCACATCGGCAACACTATAGCGCGTGATGTCACCGGAGGAAGCATCCACGACGAAAACGCCGACGACTTCCTTAGGCCCCATGAAGCTGAATTTCTTTTCAACGATAGGCGCGATGTAATACGGATTGCCCTCTTCATCCAATTCAAAGACCGGATTTTCGAACATCACGGTCGGATAGTTGAAAAAGATATGGCGTGTGATGTCATCACCGAAATAGCCGGAATGGGAATAATGGATATTCTTTTCCAGATTCACCAATTCAGAATCTCCCGTTACCATATCGACGGTCACATAATGCGGAATGCCATCTGCTCGGTTGTTCAACCAACGGAAAAAGCTGACGTATTCCAATGGCGAAACGCGCACCGAATCGCCTTTATAAGCGATCTGTGTATATTCCGTGCTGACGTCGAATTGCGAAACCAAGTTGAGGACTTCACCAAGCTTACGGCTTCCCAGACGCTCCGCCATATCACGGTCGATCGTCGGGATCTGCGAAGGATCTGTGATGGTCAGGTCCTCCTCAAAATTGCCTTCCGTATGCGTAATCAGGCTGGCGTAATCCTTGGCCCTGAAAATTTGGGAGCCAAAAAGCATCCCTCCGATTATGAAGACAATACTGATTCCGATGATGGCTCCGGAAACTTTGTTGACCTTATCGGCTTTCGCCCGATCCAAGATGTTCATCAAGGCCGCACTTGCGACCAAATACAAAAACATATTCGTCCAAAACTCCGGCGACTGGATCGACACTGGGGTCAATGCCGAATACCAATATCCTAAAAGAACGACTGCGGGTAGACCATAGGCAATCGCCACACTTTTCCAATTTTTCACAACTCTGCACCCTTTCTTTTCCTGTGAATCTTCCTTGATAAATCACTTAAGGATTTGATGCTAGTATTATACCATTTTTTTGAGTTATATTTCGAATTTCAATATATGGGATTATTTTGGCTGTCAGAACAGATTGGGACTCTTGATCGGTGATCCGGGAGAATGCGGGAAATGCGGGTTCACCGGAGGACGGCACTCCGGGATGGGCGGCTGCTCCGGCCAGGCGGAGGCTCGCCGGAGGTGGGCACTCAATGTTGCCGCGGCACAAAAAAACCGAAGCAGCGAATGGCCGCTGCTTCGGTTTTTTAAACTGAATTAGTAGATGTCAGTATCGCCTGACAAGAAACGGTCCACTTCGCCTGCGGCTAGTTTTCCTTCTTGCAAAGCCCACACGACTAAGCTTTGTCCACGGCGCATGTCGCCGCATGTAAAGACTTTTTCCACGTTAGTTTTGTAGTCGGTCTCTGTGGCTTGGATATTGCTGCGCAGATCGCGTTTCAAAGCTAGTTCATCCGGAATCGTATCTTCAGGACCGGTGAAGCCCATCGCCAGCAAGACTAAGTCCGCTTTCCAGACTTTTTCGGTTCCTTCGACGGGTACTGGATTCATTCTGCCTAACGCATCACGTTTCCACTCGATCTGTACAGTATGGACAGCCTTAACTTCGCCTGCCTCATTCTTTTCGACTTTCGTCGTGTTGATCTCGTAGTTGCGCGGATCGGAGCCGGTCAAGTAGATCGCTTCTTCTTGGCCGTAGTCCGTTTTCAGCTTTTTAGGCCATTCTGGCCAAGGGTTAGTGTCTGAGTCACGTTTGTCCGGAGCTTGCGGCATGATCTCGAATTGATGCACGCTCTTCGCGCCGTGACGGATGGATGTACCGACGCAGTCGGTACCGGTATCCCCACCACCGATTACGATAACGTGTTTGTCTTTGGCAGTGATTTTGCTTTCCTGCGGTTCACCTGCAAGGATATTTTGTGTGTTTGCAGTCAGGAAGTCCATAGCCATGTGCACGCCTTTTGCGTCATTGCCTTCGACATTGATGCCGCGCGCGCGGGTTGCGCCGCCGCAAAGAACGACTGCATCATAGGTATTAACCAATTCCTGGGCTGTGATGTCTTTGCCGATTTCGGTGTTGCAGACAAATGTCACGCCAGCTTCTTCCAGGATGTCCAGTCTTCTTTGGATGATATCCTTGTCCAATTTCATGTTCGGGATACCGTACATCAACAAACCACCCGGACGGTCGCTTCTTTCGAAGACTGTGACCGCATGGCCGACAGAAGTCAAGTAGTGCGCAGTCGCAAGGCCGGCAGGACCGGAGCCGACAACCGCAACGCGTTTGCCGGTAGCCGGAGCTTTAGCCGGTTTTACCCAACCGTTCTGGAAAGCATGTTCGATGATTTCGTATTCGATGCTGCTGATTGTTACAGGTTCACCGATAAGTCCCACTGTACAAGACCCTTCACAAGGAGCAGGACAGACACGTCCTGTAAATTCCGGAAACGGATTGGTCAAGGATAAACGTTCGTAAGCTTCTTTCCATTGACCGCGATACACCATGTCATTCCACTCGGGGATGAGATTGTGCAGAGGGCAACCGGACGCCCCGTTCGGCAACATGATGCCTGCTGAACAGAACGGAATGCCACAGCTCATACAACGGGCCGCTTGGGTCCGGATTTTTTCTTCTGATGTTTCTTCACGCATCTCGCCCCAATTTTTGATGCGGACTTCCGGAGAAATCTTTTCATAATTGGAACGGCTATATTCCTTAAATCCAGTAATTTTTCCCATCTTATCCCTCCTCCTTAGTTTGTCACAACTGGTTTGTAGCGCTCATCAAAGGCATAACGCATTGCGTCTTGACCGGTGATGCCCATCTGGTTCGCTATTTCGATGTTTTCCAGTATGAACTTGTAGTCGTTGGAGATGACCTTAGTGAAGCGGGATTTCATTTGATCCCAGTTAGCCAAGATATTTTGCGCTTTTGGACTTCCCGTAAAGATCATATGCTCCTGCAGCATGCGCTTGATTGTGTCATGCTCTGTGTCATTCAAATCTGTCGTTGCGCTGACCATTTCCATGTTCAGGTTGTTTTCGTCGAAATCAAGGATATAAGCTACCCCGCCCGACATCCCGGCAGCGAAGTTACGACCGGTTTTTCCGATGATCAGAACCGTTCCGCCAGTCATGTACTCACAACCGTGATCGCCGATTCCTTCAACGACAGTATCCACGCCACTGTTACGGACGCAGAAACGTTCTCCGGCGATTCCGTTGATGTATGCTTTACCACTGGTTGCGCCATAGAAAGCGACGTTACCTGTGATGATGTTTTCTTCAGGTGCGAATGTAGCCTCATTCGGTACGCGTACGATGATTTTACCACCGGACAAGCCTTTACCGATGTAGTCATTCGAATCGCCTTCCAGCGTCAATGTCATCCCTTTCGGAATGAATGCGCCGAAACTTTGTCCTGCCGAGCCCACGAAGGTCAATTGGATCGTATCTTCAGGCAAGCCTTCAGCACCATATTTTTTCGATATTTCGCTGCCGATGATGGTTCCGACAACGCGGTCGATGTTCTGGATAGCTGATTTCGCTACGATGCGTTTCTTAGAGTCGATTGCCGGTTTCACGATTCTCAACAGACGACGCATATCCAATGTTTTCTCTAATTCATGGTCTTGCTCCGTCATGTTGTATCTGCCGACATTCGGTGCTGCATATGGTTGGTACAATACGCTGGACAGATCGACTGTCTTCGCTTTCCAATGCTTGACATTTTCTTTCATCTTCAGCTTGTCGCTGCGTCCAACCATTTCATTGATCGTGCGGAAGCCTAATTTAGCCATGATTTCACGCAATTCTTCGGCAACGAACATCATGAAGTTCACGACGTATTCCGGTTTGCCTTGGAAGTTCTTGCGCAACGTTTCATCTTGCGTAGCGATACCCACTGGACATGTGTTCAGGTGGCAGACACGCATCATGATGCAGCCGATAGCCACTAGCGGTGTTGTCGCAAAGCCGAATTCTTCAGCTCCCAACATACAGGCGATCGCAACATCGCGACCAGTCAATAATTTACCATCCGTTTCGACGCGGACACGGTCACGCAATTTGTTCAACACTAATGTTTGGTGTGCTTCAGCCAAGCCCAGTTCCCACGGCAAGCCGGTATTACGAATGCTGGTTCTTGGTGCTGCACCTGTACCGCCGTCATACCCGCTGATCAGGATCGTATCGGCATTTGCTTTCGCAACACCTGCTGCAATCGTACCAACGCCGGCTTCAGAAACCAATTTCACGTTGATGCGCGCATTGCGGTTGGCATTTTTCAAGTCGAAGATCAATTCTTTCAAATCTTCGATGGAATAGATGTCGTGATGCGGAGGCGGTGAAATCAGGCCTACACCCGCGATGGATCCACGTGTTTTGGCGATTTCAGGATACACTTTCGGTCCTGGCAATTGTCCGCCTTCACCCGGTTTTGCACCTTGGGCCATCTTGATCTGAATTTCCTTCGCGTTCACCAAGTAGTGGCTCGTTACGCCGAAACGTCCGGAAGCGACTTGCTTGATGGCACTGTTGCGGGAATCTCCATTTTCATCCAACTCATAACGGCTCGGATCTTCTCCACCCTCACCAGAGTTACTCATACCGCCGAGACGGTTCATAGCGATTGCTAAGGTTTGGTGCGCTTCGATACTGATTGAACCGTAAGACATCGCTCCGGTCTTGAAGCGTTTCACGATGTTTTCAGCCGATTCGACTTCTTCGATCGGAATCGCGTCTTGAGCGTTTGGCTTGAATTGCATCAGTTGACGCAGTGTGTACGCCTTCGTATCAGCATTGATTTCGCGAGAGAACTCTTTGTATTGCTCATAGTCCCCTTGGCGAGTCGCTTGCTGCAGTCGGTAGATCGTGCTCGGATTGTACAAGTGTTCTTCACCCATGGCCGAGTATTGGAAATGACCGCCTACTCCCAGCGTTTCGCTGTAAGGCGCTGTAGCTTTATAGGCACTGTCATGACGCATTCTGTTTTCTGTCGCAATTTCCTGCAGACCGATACCTTCGATGCGGGTAGGCGTGCCTGTGAAGTATTTAGCGACAACTTCGCTGTTGACTCCCAATGCTTCAAAAATTTGTGCGCCATGATAACTGCGCATCGTTGAAATACCCATTTTTGTCAATACTTTGGACATACCATGGACAGCTGCGTGGATATAGTTCGCTTCCGCTGCCTCAGCATCCAGTCCGTCCAACAAGCCTTCTTCAGCAAGTTCGCGGATGGTCGCATAAGTCAAGTAAGGATTGACCGCGTTACAGCCATATCCTACTAATGTACAGTAATGATGCACTTCTCTTGGTTCACCAGATTCCAGCACAAGACCTACGCTTGTGCGTGTTTCTTCGCGGATCAAATGGTGGTGCAGACCGGAAACAGCCAATAAAGCCGGAATGGCTGCCCATTCAGCGTTCACACCACGGTCGGAAAGGACCAAAATGTTGGCGCCTGAAGCAATGGCTTTGTCCGCTGCACTGAAAAGGCGTTCCAAAGCTTTTTCCATCCCTTTTGCATCTTCTTCGACGCGGTAAAGAAGGGAAAGAGTGGCTGTTTTGAATTTATCGTCCTGCAACGCTTTGATTTTCGCTAATTCAGAATCCGTCAAAATCGGGCTATCCAAGTAGATGGCATGCGTGTCCGCATTGTCCGGATCTAAAAGGTTACCGCAATTTCCGACAAGCATCGTATCGGAAGTAACGATTTCCTCGCGGATCCCATCAATCGGAGGGTTCGTAACTTGCGCAAATAACTGTTTGAAGTACAGATACAACATCTGTGGTTTGTCTGATAAGACTGCCAACGGAGAATCGATCCCCATCGCTCCGACAGAATCGCCACCTGTGACGGCCATCGGTTTGATCAATAACTGGATGTCCTCGAACGTATAACCGAAAGCTTTCTGTTGGTGCAGCAATTCTTCAGGCTCAACCGTTGCAGTCAACGGAGCTGGCGCAAAGTCCTTCATTTTGGAAATGTGCTTCTCAGCCCATTCTCCGTAAGGTTGTTTAGCAGCTACAGTTTCTTTGATTTCTTCATCCGAGATGATACGTTTTTGCTTCGTATCGATCAACAGCATCTTGCCTGGCTCTAGACGGCCTTTATAGGCTACATCTTCCGGACGCACATTCACGACACCCACTTCGGATGAAAGGATTACGCGGTCATCCTTCGTCACATAGTAACGCGACGGACGCAAACCGTTTCTGTCCAACACAGCTCCGACGATTTCGCCATCCGTGAAGCCCATTGCTGCAGGGCCATCCCATGGTTCCATCAGGAAGTTGTTGAAGTTATAGAAATCTTTTTTGGATTTCGACATTGTTTTGTTCTTTTCCCAAGGTTCAGGAACCATCATCATGACAGCTTCCGGCAATGAGCGGCCGTTCAGATACAAGAATTCCAGATTGTTGTCGAACTGGGAAGAGTCACTCCCTGTTTCGTCGACGATCGGATAGATTTTTTCGCTGGCATCCAACAAATCCTGGGACATGCTGCCTTGACGGGCGCGCATCCAGTTGATGTTTCCGCGGATCGTGTTGATTTCGCCATTGTGGATCAAGTAGCGGTTTGGATGGGCTCTTTCCCAGCTCGGGAAGGTATTCGTACTGAAACGGGAATGGACCATCGCCAAAGCGGATGTGAAGTCCAAATCCGTCAGATCAAGATAGAAGCTGCGCAATTGTTCTGCAGTCAACATCCCTTTGTAGACGATCGTTTTCGAAGAGAAGCTGGCAAAATAGAACGAGCCGCCCCTTTTTTCGCTCATCGGTACGATTTGTTTTTCGGATAATTTACGGATGACGAACAATTTGCGTTCGAAATCCATTTCAGTCATTTCAGGGTTTCCTTTTCCGACAAATACCTGGATGAAACGCGGGATGGCTGCTTTTGCAGTCACACCGATTTCGGAGCTGTCGATCGGAACCTCACGCCAACCCAACACTTTTTGACCTTCGGAAGTGATAATCTCTTCCACCATTCTCATTTGTTCGTGACGTAGATCTTCATATTTGTGGGCAAAGAGCATCCCTACTCCATAATCGCCTTTTTTAGGCAAATGGATTCCCAGGACGTCGCACTCCCTGCTGAAAAAATGATGAGGAATCTGCACCATGATACCTGCTCCGTCACCTGTTTTGGCATCAGCGCCGGAAGCACCCCTATGCTCCATGTTTTCCAATAAATCCAACGCATCAGAGACTAATTTATAAGAGCCATTTCCATTGATATCAACGACAAATCCCATACCGCATGCATCATGCTCGTAGGCGGGATCATACATTCCTTGTTTTTGTGGAGGAGTGTAACTATTCATTTCGGCGTCCCTACTTTCTATTATGTTATTCTGATATTATAATCAAACTCTAATTTAAATACAATCCATTTTCATTCATTTTTTCACAATTAGTTGCATCTTTTTGTTGATAGTAACAATATTAACTTTGGAAAAAACATTTGATATAACACAATTATACAACATGAATACCGGTGACTAACTTGTGATAGATTTCATAACATCACCATGTAAACAATTACCGTTTTCATTACTTTTTAATGCAAGATGCCTTCATCATGACATTCTGATAGAAAATAGCTGATTTTTATTAAAAAATACCCGACCTTGATTATTTTGAAGGTCGGGTAATTGATTTTGTACTATTTAGTAAGCGTCAAAAGCATTTCTCTGACAGTCTTGCAGGCCATAGCAGTCGAAGCGCCTGAAGGATCGTATTGCGGAGAAAGCTCCACGACGTCGGCTGAAACGATCTGGTTCAAGTCCTGCAGTGCAGCGATACCCGCCAACAATTCCTTGTAGGTGATGCCGCCTGGCTCAGGTGTGCCTGTTCCAGGGAAAGTGCCTGGGTCCAATACATCCAGATCAATTGTCACATAAACGGGAACATCCTTCAATTGCTGCACAATCTGCGGCAGCGTATCGATGGTAAATTTCTCCATATAAGTGTGCTCTTTCGCCCATTCGAACTCTTCCTTCAAACCGGAACGGATGCCGAATTGGAAAATGCGGCCATCACCCAGGAAGTCGAAGCAGCGGCGGATGACTGAAGCATGCGACAAGGATTCTCCCATGTAGTCTTCACGCAGATCTGTGTGGGCATCGATATGGATGACATGCAGATCTGGGTATTTTTCATAGGCAGCCTCGATGGTAGGCAGGCTCACGAGGTGCTCGCCGCCGACCATCAGAAATTTCTTGCCATTGTCCAATACTTCTTTTGTATAGGTTGCAATATCGCTCAATACGCGCTCTGTGTTGCCGAAAGGCAGATCCAGATCTCCGCCATCATGGATGGTTTCTTCTTCCAGATCACGATCCAAATAAGGGGAATAACTTTCCAAGCCGAATGAATCTTGGCGGATCGCCTGCATGGCAAAACGCGTGCCTGGCCGGAAACTGGTTGTTCCGTCGAATGGGATCCCGAATAATACGGTAGATGCTTCTTCAAATGAAGATTCGCAGCCAATAAAGGTCTGGATGTTCATGTTATTTTTCACTTTCTGCCGTCCTCCAACTGTATGCTATTTGTTCTTGATTCGATTAATTAGTCTTTCAGGACTTTGATCTGATGAGGCATTTTTTCCTCAGTCAGGACGTTGCCTAAGGTTTCATTGTAGTAGTGGTAATGCTGCACGACTGCCTCAGAAATCACTTCACCAGGGATGATCAACGGAATTCCTGGCGGGTAGATCATGATCGAGTCGGCACTGATGCGGCCGATCGCGTCGTCGATGCTGACAACTTCATTGTCGGCATAAAAGGCGTCGCGCGGGCTGCAAGCCAATTCGTTGATGCTGCAAGTCATCACGTGCGCATCGAAATGTTGGCTTTCTTTTTTGTAGCGTCTGCGGACATCCATCAAGGCATCAACCAGTCTTCCGATCGATTCGCGCGTATCTGCTGTGCTGATGACTGCCATCACGACGTAGCCTTCAGCCAGTTCCAATTGAATGCCATATTCTTCCTTCATAATCGTGTAGACTTCGAAGCCGGTCAGGCCGATATCATTGACACGGATCACTAATTTAGTCCAGTCATAAGTTTGGTAGAATTTATCTTTGATGTAGTCGGATTTCAATACTTCATAGTCACCGAATACTTCGATCGCTTCAATCGCTTCGCTGACGATCGGGCGCAGTTTTTTGTAGCGGTCTTTGCCGTACATCGCCAATTCGCTGCGTGCAGCATCGATGGAGCTCATCAACAAGTAATTCGCACTGGTCGATTGCAGCATGTTCAGCACTTTTTGTAATTTTGTAGCGGAAATGCGATCCCCTTGCATCACCATCAAGGAACTTTGCGTCAAGGATCCGCCGGTTTTGTGCATGGAATAAGTCACCGCATCGGCTCCGGCTTTCATCGGATCCTTCATTTTTCCGGGCATGAACGGCAAATGCGCTCCGTGCGCACTGTCGACGATGACCACAACACCGCGTTCGTGCGCGATATCACAGATCGTTTCCAAATCATTCAAAGAACCGAAATAAGTCGGATAAGTGACCAAAAGAGCTTTTGCTTTAGGATTTTCATCCAAGCCTTTGATGATGCGTTCCACGGAGATGCCATGGGAAATTCCGAAGGCCAAATCCATTTCGGGCTGGATGAAGATCGGCTTTGCGCCGCTCAGGATCAACCCGTTCATTACTGATTTATGGCAGTTGCGGGGAACCAAGATTGTATCGTTCGGTCCCACAACGCTCATGATCATCGCTTGGATGCCAACTGTCGTGCCGTTCACCAAGAAAAAGGCTTGATCGGCATTGTATGCTTTTGCAGCCAATTCCTGTGCTTCTTTTATGACGGATTGCGGATGGCTCAACAAGTCCAATTCTTTCATGGAGTTGACATCCATCTGCATCGTCATATCACCGACTGCCATTTTAAATGGCGTCATCTGCGCACCCATTTTATGTCCAGGGACATCGAAAGGCGTAACGTCCTGTTTCGCATATTTAACAAGCGCTTCGAAAAGCGGCATTTTGATATGTGTAATATTTTTTGCTTTAACGTTAGAAATTTGGTAAGTAATTTTATCAGAATGACCTTCCAAATAAGTGTCTGAATTGAATAAAACCTTTTCAGCCAAATAGATTTCCCCCTTTGATATAAAAAATGGGCATAAAAAAAGCTCTCCAACCAAAGGAAAGCTTCGATATCTATCAGCTGCTTTTCCTCTTATTGCTCATAGGACTTGGATAATCCTACGCTCAGGTTGGGCACCCAATATCAATCTGTACTGAAAAAAAATTAGATTGATTGGTTTGCCACCGTATCTTCGACCCCTCGTCTCAACGGCTATTAATAAGAGATATTCAATTTATGCAAGCTAAATTCTATACAAATATGCTGTATATGTCAATGATTTTGGACATAAATTTATATTTTTTTTCAAACGATTTTCCCGAACGATGTTTTGACATTTGTTTATGAATATTCATAAACTCGGCGAATCCACCACCCTAGAGCTTTTCATCCGTTCGTGAAGGTGTTTCCTGATGCCTATGGTACTTATGGGCCAATTTCAGTTCCTTCTGGTACATGCCCATGGCGAATGAAATCAATGCGGCCCCGGCAAAGCCGACGATGCTGCCCAGCACCAATCCGTAGAAGCGGAATCCGATCAAATCCATTTCGAACGCGCTGCTCGACAGGTTGGAAAGCAGCAAAGCCAACGGATTCGTAAAAAAGTTCGCCAAGCCGTAATTGCGCACCATCGCATACTCCACAAAAAAGTTCAAAATGAGCAGCACAACGACCGTTTCCACATTGCTGAAATGCAAACTGAAAAGAAATATTCCGATGCCCAAACCCACCATCCCGCCGACTATCCGCTGCACATGCCGATGAAAAATGACCTTCAGTTCACGCCCCTGAAGGACGGCCGCACATGACACGGCAACCCAATAAAAGTTGCCTATGCCCAAGGAATGCGCCAGATAGGTCGCAAGGAACAGGATGCCCGCATGATGCACCGAAGACAGCAACAATTCAGAATCATTTTCGACTGCATCATAAAGGTGCTCCCGGTAACTCCGGGTGTCGTTCCGGTAAGGTCGGTTCAGCACACGGTTGTTGAAGATGACCGCCAATACCGCCCAGACGATGGATGCCGCAACCCCGATGCCCACGAAGGAGACCGCTTGAAGAATGCCCGGTATGTCCAAACTCACGCCCGCACCCATGGATGTCACCATGATGACGAAGAAGGCGCCTGGATTCGGGATATGCAGCATACGCACGACCAGGAATCCGATCAGGCTGACCAGACTGATCGTGATCGGTATCATCCAGGGAACGAAGGTGGAGAGCGCCCCTGCCAAGAACCCAGCCATGATGGCAAGCCCAGCTTTCAGGATGCGTGTCGCCAGCTTCGTCGGCGCAAACGGCTGGAAAGAAAGGAAGGCGAATGCCCCCAAAGCCCCGAATGTCCCGATGCGCATATTCCCCGCCATCAGCCCGATGATCAACGGAACCGCTGTACTCAGCCCTGAACCGATCACCCGCGTAAATGTATCGTCCGTTTGTTTGATGTGAAGCATCTCTTTGATATGTCCTTTGATAGTTAACCACTCCCTTATTCTATTGATTCTTTCAAAATTGCCCAAACAAAAAACAGCCTTATGTAAAATAAACGCTGCTCTAATCCTGTCCCATTTATATTTCGAGCGTCACTTCCACTCGCCTTGTTGAAAATGACTTTTGTTTACATAAAATTTCCCTAACGTCCCTGTTTCAGCTTATCACAAATAACAGGACCATCCGCACCAAATTTGTGACAACTTTTCGAAACATCCGAGATTCCACCTCTGGGATAACTCGAAAAGGCTGCCTCTAAGAGACAGCCCACTGATTTTTTCACATGTTTTACTTAGGCTTTCGACTGGCTTTTCACCATTTCGAATTCCTCTTCCATCGCAGCGGACGGTTTTTCCCCGATCAAGGAGAAAATCACGATTGCCACGCAGGAAAGGATGAATGCCGGCAACAGTTCGTAGATGCCGAATACGCCGCCGATCGGTTTGATCAGAAGTTTCCAGATGAAAACAGCGATTCCGCCTGTCAACATACCGGCGATAGCGCCTTGACGCGTTGTTTTTTTCCAGAATAAGGAGAACAGCATCAATGGTCCGAAGGTCGCACCGAAGCCCGCCCACGCGAAGGATACGATCGTGAAGATGACGGAGTTCTCATCCAAAGCGATGATGATTCCCAGGATCGCCAATACAATCAAGATCATCCGCGTCATCGCCATGACTTGATTATCGGAAGCATCCTTGCGCAAAACGCCTTTATAGATATTTTTCGAAAAAGCACTTGCGGCGATCAGCAGATAAGAATCCGCAGAACTGATCGTCGCCGCCAAAATGCCTGACATGACGATTCCGGCCAATAGCGGCGGGAACAATAATGTCGCCATTTCGATAAAAATCGTTTCCGAAGTTGAAGCAGTCGTCAACGCCATTGGGAACATCGAACGTCCGATCAGACCGATCAGGACGGCAGCGCCTAATGAAAGTGTCGCCCAAATGATGCCGATGCGGCGTGATTGCTTGATATCATCAGCCGAACGGATCGCCATAAAGCGCAACAGCACTTGCGGCATACC
>NZ_JBAWAZ010000164.1:0-6026 GCF_049589555.1 Trichococcus sp. | reverse complement strand
ATCTCCGATTTCCAGATTGATGGGTTTATATAAAGCGGTTATCTCCAAAATTTCCAATATTCTGTCTGCCATACTTTGATCTATCAGTTGATACATAATTATCATCCTTCCAATTGTACTTCCCGATAAATAAAGATATACACTATATGATTATGTCAGTAATTTTTTATGTTTATCATTCTTCGTGGTACTCCAGCAGTAGGGACATTTCCAGCTTGTCCTGATTTATTGAAATTAATGAGGGCCTCATCACTTGATCGAACATTTCCTTTAAGCCTACTGAGAAGTAAATGATATCTGTTGGTTCTCACATCACCGTTAGGATTGACTTTCTCCATATAAAATTGTCCGCCCTCATCGATAATATAGACATTTTTAATGAGTTTTAACTCATATTCTTGTAGATCGTTAGCGTTGTTGGAATGTACAAACAGGTATATTTCATTAATAAATTTATTTTTTTCCACTGACTCAGTAAATGTTAGTTTAACTTTTGTCGTGATAATTAATTCTTTATTAAGCAATTGATCTTCGGAAATGTTTTCTGCAATAGCGTAGGCCTCGGCATCATCAGAAATGAACAAGTTGTCGTAATTTTGTTTTTCTTTCAGTTTATCAGCACTTATGCCCAGTAATGCGCATAATTTCAACAGATCGTCTGCTGACAATGTTCCCCTGTTAAGTTTGCCGCTGAATGTCTTATAATTTATGCCCATTTTTTGTGCTATCCATGCTAATGTTTTTCCGTCTTCTTTTGCGATTTCTTTAATAAATTCTCCAATCTTCATCATGATCATCTCCTCTTTTATGGGATTAGTATAATTCTATGGAATCGCATTGTCAAATTTATATCTTCTTTAAGGAGATTTTTTTATTTAAAATCTTCGTATGTGAGATTATAATTTGAATAAGTGCCTCTTAAATCTCTTTATTGAAGAAATTCGCGATGGGATAGATTGTGGCGGTGAAATGGAAGTAGTCCTAAAATTAGCGTGCTGAATCAGGCGGACTTATAATGGGGATGAAAGATACTCCAGCAAATGCATACCTACTAATTATCCCCAACAATCCATTCAATATCATCTCGCATATCGCTATCATCGTAATCAAATCCCACGAGAGAAGATGATTCACTTTGAAAAAAACAATGAAAGTCCTGATCGGCTGTATTGTCGCTGCGGCATTTTTTTTAGGTTTCCGCCAGGGAAATTTTTCATCTCTGACTGCTGTTTTGGAATCCCGTCTGAGTCGGTGGGTGACAATCGGGGATGAAGCATACACGATACCGGTCTACAACGGCGATTATCGGCTGATATTCGACGAAAATTTTGATGAAAGTCCGCTCGATTCGGCTATCTGGAACGACCAGTATCTGGCTTCCTGGACGCCGGACATGGAGGCCGCGCGTGCCGTCTACGAGGTGGCGGACGGCAATCTGAATCTCATCATCAATGAGGAAACGCAGCCGTGGAATCCCGAGTTCGACGGAACCGTCCGCACATCCAGCGTGATGACCGGCAACCGGACCGGGCTCCACGAATTCAAGGCTGGTCTGGAGGTACGCAACGACATCGAGCCGTTCATGGGCTTCATTTCGCAATACGGCGTTTTTGAAATCCGGGCAAAAATGATGAATAGCCTCGGCAACATGTGCGCTTGGTGGTTCGTCGGGATCCAGGACACACCGGAACAGGATGTGGAAGTGGATGTATTCGAGAATGCCCTCAATTTCGGCAATGTCGTCACGGCCTCACTTTACGCACACCGGGATCCGGCGGCGCGGGAACAACATTTCGTCCATGACGTGGGTGATACCGATCTGAGCGCGGACTTTCATATTTACACTTTCGAATGGACGCCGGAAGGCTTCGTCTTTTATTTCGACGATGAAGAAATCGGGACGTTCCAAGCCGAGGTCGTCTATCCGATGATCTCCATCCTCTCGGCCTATGAGGGGCGCGAGAATTGGTGGGTGGGTCCGTTCGACCCGACTGCGCCTTATCCGAAGGTGTTCCAGATTGATTACATGAAAGTCTGGAAAAAAGTGCCGGAAGACTTCGAACAAGTCGACAAACTGAAAATCGTCTCCCAGGATGAAGCGGCCTTCACAATGGATGCCGGCCAATATGCCATCGAACACGGCCAGCTTGTCGGATCCCCGTCCTACGTCACGCTCCGCTACAATGATGGAACGGATACGCAGCAATGGGTCAAATGGCAGGAACTGACGCCCGCCATCCTCAGCAAGCTAGACAAACCTGGCTCCTTCGAATTGGAAGGCGAGATCATCGGCTTGCCTGAAGCTATCGTGGGCAACCGGAAAGCGACCATCAAAATAGTTGTCACCCAGAATGAATGAACAGACTGAGACCGCACTTCAGCAACTTAACGCACGCGTAAAAAACAAGCTTAATGAAAGGATGTGCCCGATGAAACCTATTGCTAAGCTAGCCGAGCTGGCGAACGGTTTGCGCCTGAGCTACGCTGAAAAGGGCACAAATCACGGCACGCCGCTCATCCTGTTGCATGGCATCGCGGATTCTTGGCGCATCTTCGAGCCGCTGCTTGCGGAGCTTCCGGAGAGCGTCCACGTCTACGCCTTGAGTCAACGGGGACACGGTGATTCCGACCGGCCAGCGAGCGGTTACCGCACCCAGGATTTCGTGGAAGATCTGCTGCTTTTCATGGATGCGCTGCAAATTCCGAAAGCGATCGTCGTCGGAGCTTCAAGCGGCGGTTTCCCAGCCCGCAGCTTCGCAGCAATGCATCCTGAAAGGACGGCGGGGCTGATGCTGTTGGGGGTTCCGGCCACGTTGGTAGGGCGGCCAAATCCGTTTGCGCTGCTGAATGATCCAATCGATCCCAGATTCGTGAAAGGCTTTGCGGAGAGTAACCTCTCCCACCCGGCGTCTGCGGAAGCATTGGCCAGCATGGTAGCTGAAAACCTGAAGGTGCCCGTGCGCGTATGGCTGGAAACCGGAAACGGACTGTTTGAAGAAACCTTTCCCGGCGAGCTCGCCAAAATCCAAACGCCCACGCTCATCGTTTGGGGCGATCGGGATCCCATCCTAACGAATACGGACCAGCTTGCGCTTTCTGAAGCAATCAAAGGGTCCAAGCTGATCATGCATCCCGGATCGGGCCACATGCTCTATTGGGAAGAGCCCGCCTTGATTGCACAGGATATCGTTGCCTTCCTGGATCATCTATTAGTATCAGATTAAAAATGATATACCGTAAAAGCCAGCTGAATAGGCCTACATCACTGCAAACGCCCGCACTTCCCCCATCGACAGAAAAATAAGACACATGCCAATGAAACCCACTGAACCGACGACAAATTTTGTCCTTTCAGCAGGTTTCTTTTATCCAGATTCGATTCCAAAAGGTGGCTGTTTTTCATGGTTCCCGGGAAAAGGGGTGAATCCGATGAAGCTGCTGCTGTCAAAAGCTTTGGAAGTGCTGTATGCGGTCCTTCCCATCACGGTCATCGTCCTGTTGCTGCACGCCACCTTGACGCCGCTCGACGATATGCAGCTCATCCGTTTCCTGCTCGGCGCCTTGTTCATCGTTTTCGGCCTATCTATTTTCCTGTACGGGGCAAACTTGAGCGTCAGCCGCATCGGTAACGCCATGGGGGCGACGGTTTCCAAACCTGATGACCTCGCGTTTTTGACCGGTGCCGGATTGGCCCTTGGGTTTATCATCACCATCGCTGAACCCGATCTGCACATCTTGGTAGAACAGCTTGATTGGCTCACATCCGGAGTGCTGATCAAGTGGGGGATCGTTGTTGCCGGAACGTTCGGAACTGCCATTTTGCTTTCGCTGGGGCTGGTCCGGATTGCCCGCAATCTTTCGCTCTACAAAATGCTGGCTCTGCTGTACGCCGCCGTTTTCCTGCTGGCATTCGATTCCACCAACGCGACGACAGGTGTCATGGCGATCCCGTTCATTCTTGCAATCGCGTTGGGAAACTCGCAAGTGAAGAAGGAAAACGAAGATTCCAGCAAAGGTGGCTTCGGCTTGATCGGCGTCGTTTCGATTGGTCCCCTCATCTCGGTGATGGTCATGGACCTTTTTGGGAACATTGGTGCAGGCGCAATGGTCCAAACGACAGCGGGCAAACCGGAACAAGACGTCCTTGCACCCTTCATTGGACAACTGCCGATCACCGCGAAGGAAGTGATGGTCGTACTGCTCCCGATCTTTTTGATTTTCCTGCTGATCCAGTGGATTTCATTTGAGATGTCGAGACAGGATGAAAAGGGGATACTGTTCGGGCTGCTGCTGACATATGCGGGCTTATTCCTGTTCATGCTGGGGGCCAACGTCGGATTTATGGAGGTCGGGAAGGCTGTCGGATACGGCATCGCTTCGTTGGACGAAAAGGGCTACCTGATCGTCATCGGCTTCGCGTTGGGATTCGTGAATGTCCTGGCTGAACCCACCGTCCACCTCCTGTCGCACCAAATCGAGGAGCTCACTGATGGCTTTTTGAAAAGAAAGGTGGTGCTGGCGGTGCTTTCCGTAGTGATCGGCTTGGCGGTGGCGCTCGTGATGCTCGGGATCGTCTTTCCCGACATCCAGCTCTGGCACTATCTGCTGCCCGGCTATCTGCTCGCATTGACGCTGACCTATTTCGCCCCGACGCTCTTCGTAAGCATCGCCTTCGATTCCGGAGGGGTTGCGTCTGGACCAATGACCGCAACATTTATCCTGTCCTTCATCCAAGGAGCCGGCGAAGCAATGGGCAGGGAGAACCTCTTAGCCGAAAGCCTCGGCATGATTGCGCTGGCGGCAATAACCCCGCTCATCGCCGTGCAGGTGCTGGGGATCCTCTTCAAACGGAAAGTTGGTAAAGATGATAAGGAATAACCGTGTATGGATTGGGCCTGTCGGCTGAACGAAGAGCGGATGTTACCGAAGAGCCGACGGAAGAGTGATGTGTCGACTGAACGAAAAGCGGAGAATACCGAACAGCAGACGCCCACGCGATATGTCGACTAGACGAAGATCGAAGAATGCCGAACAGTCGACGCCCGCGCGTTGTGTTGACTAAACGAAGAATGAAGAACACCGAAAAGCCGACGACCGCACGGCATGTATGTCAGGCTGACGCCCATCGAAAGCACAAAACACCCCAGAACAACATATATGCTCTACAAATATACAAATAACCAGGCAGCCGCCTCTCCAATGATGGATGAGGCGGCTGCCTGGTTTGTTATGCATTCTCTATTTTTGTTTCCGGTATTGTTCCGGCGTCAAATCCGTGAATTTCTTGAAGACGCGATAAAAATATTTCTCGTTGTCATATCCGACCAGCCTCGAAATCGTCGCAGCGCGCCGGTCAGTCGTTTGCAGCAGGGTTTTGGCGGCATCAATCCGCAGGCCGTTCAGATAATCAACGTATTTCATTCCAGTCTTTTCCTTGAACAAGGTCGACAGATAGGAACTGTTGATGTAGAAAATATCCGACAGGAAATCCAACGTGATCGGGTCAGCATAGTGAATATCCAGATAGTCCTTGACGTTGACGATGATATCCTGAGAAGAATACAAGTGCTCATAGGACATCGACTTGGCGATATTCCCTAAAAAATCCAGGAAATAAGCGCTGATTTCCTTAAAAGTGAAGAGCCGCTCCATCACTTCCTGTTGAATTTCCGGATAGGTATAATTCGATTGCATGCGGTAGTAATCATCGAGGAACTGCTTCGATTTTTCGATCAAGGACAGACCGATGTCCTTCAGATCGAAAAGGGTCGCACCTTCAGCGAAATAGGCCGTTTCAAAATAACCGCGCAGTTTCTCTTTCAGCACGTTTTCCTTGCCAGTCTCCAAGTAATACATTAGTTCAGCAACATGCGCAAAGACATATTTTTCGTTTTTGACAGTACTGTCATAATAAAAAATGGCAGGTTGACTGTGACTGCTCCGGGAATTCAGAGCATCTATACAATTGTCATAATAGGAGCCGATTGCGGCAGCATCCATCACCGGGCTGCTTATGCCCAACAACA
>NZ_JBAWAZ010000163.1:0-1698 GCF_049589555.1 Trichococcus sp. | reverse complement strand
TAGCGAGAAACCGGGGCATCCGATCCGAGTGCTGAAGGAAGAAAACGTGGCCATCGAAGCGACACTCGACCGGATTTCGCGCCTTATGGCAAGCTATCTGGAGGAGCCAGACTCCACTCTGAAAACCGGGCTGCTGAAACAACTGGATATCCTCTGGGGCTTCGACAAGCATTACGCACGCAAAGAATACGCCATTTTCCCGATCATGGAACGCTATGGCATGACTGCTCCACCGAAAGTTATGTGGGGCGTGGACGACGAAATCCGGGGGCTGTTCAAGAAATTGAAACAGATGGTCGAAGGCGGACAGTTGGACAACCTCAAAGTGACCTTCGAAACGCTGCAACAGGAAATGAAAGAAATGTTCATCAAAGAGGAAGATATCCTCTTGCCGATGGTATCCGACTCTTTCACTGAAGATGATTGGCTGAAGATTGCGGCTGAATCAGATGAAATCGGCTATTGTATCGTCCACCCGGAATCGTTTTGGAAACCCGAACGCGCCACCTTTGATACGGGAGAAGCAATGGGATCCGTTCCGGAAGGCAACATCGCCTTCGGCACCGGCTACCTCACGGTGAAGGAACTGGAAAATATGCTGAACCGGTTGCCCTTGGAGCTCACCTTCATCGATGCGGACGGGATCGTGAAATATTATAATGACGGGCCGGATGAAAAGATTTTCATGCGCACGAAATCCGCGTTGGGAAGGCAAGTCGAAAACTGCCATCCGCCAAAAAGCGTCGCGCTCATGAGACAACTGGTTTCGGAACTGAAATCCGGAAAGAAAGACCAGGAAACCATGTGGTATGAGGAAAGTGGGAAGTTCATAGTCGTGAATTATTGCGCGCTTCGGGATGAAGACGGCACCTATCTGGGTGTTCTGGAATATGTGCAGGAGGCCAAGTCCATCCGCGATTTGACAGGGGCAAAACGCCACCTTTCCGAGTGAAGTCTGTTGCGGGCGGATGAGATTCCAGATGAATGTTTTCTTAATCCGAGAATCCGGATTTCGTCATCTGCTCCGGTGAGCGCGTTCTCGTCGGAGGTGCGGATGGACATTCGTCCTGTACTCCGATGAGAGATCCTTCGGCGGAGAAGCCGGCCAGATTGTATTCGTTCTCCGATGAACGACCTCTTCGCCGGAGCTTCCGCTCTTTTCTCCAGATAAAAAGTCGGTACCTCAATCGTTTTGATTGAGGTACCGACTTTTTTTGGTGTTCATTTTTATTATTTGATGATTTGGGAGGTCGGGCAGTGCTTTTCTGCCGACGCACGTTCTTGCGCAACACCGAGATGGACCATCAGTGCGGTGCCAGCAATACAGTCGGCCTCAGCCTCTACCGGAGCAGGCTCATTCATCGGACAAACTGTTACCGTGCAGGCATTGCATTTCTTTCTGCCGCTCGCGATCAAACGGATTTGACGGAATAAAATGTACCCCATCAAGGTCATAAACAACAACAAAACAATCCAAGATTGAACATTCATAGGTTATTCCTCCTCTTCCTATTTGACCATCGGTTTCGCCAAGCTTCCCCACATCGGGGAGGCTTTTTTGGGCGCGGGTCTGACGACCAAGAACACCAATGTTGCCGTTGCTGCAGCAGCTATGCTGGCTCCCGCCCCGAAAGGCGCACCCAACACGATAACGGCCCCGAGCTGATTGATGATGAAGGCCAAGACATAAGCCAAAGT
>NZ_JBAWAZ010000162.1:0-18308 GCF_049589555.1 Trichococcus sp. | reverse complement strand
GTATTGCCAAGGACCTCCGCGGCCCGTGCCAGCAACGTAGCCGAATGATAGTAGTACACGGATGCAACCAGAGACGTATCGGTGCCGCCCATCGGTGAATGCGGATTGTCCCCGTCCAATGCAAGCCAATCGCCGAACTGGAAACCGGTCGTCCAGAGGCGATTGCCGCCGGATTTCATATCTTCGCGAACGATATAGTCCACCCAATCCTTCATTGTCGGATAGTGTTCCTTCAACAGCGAACGGTCCCCGTACTGCTCATAGAGTACCCAGGGAATGACCGTCGCCGCGTCCGACCAGGCAGCCGCTCCAGCACCAGTCACAAACCCAGCATCATCTTTTGGTTTGATCTGCGGAACTACGAATGGCACGGCTCCATCCAGTGCTTTTTGCTCCAGACGCAAATCGTGCATGAATTTTTTGTAGAAAGCCGGAGTGTACATATTATAGCTCGCTGTCCGGGCAAAAATCTGCGCGTCTCCGGTCCACCCCATGCGCTCGTCGCGTTGCGGACAATCCGTTGGCACGTCCAAGAAGTTGCCTTTTTGCCCCCAAAGCGCGTTCTTCAGCAGTTGGTTCACATCCGGATTGGCTGTGATCATGCCGCTCGTCTCTTCCAATTCGCTCTGCAGCACGTAGCCTTTGAAGCCCATGTTCCGCTCCATAAGGTCAACGCCGGTGATTTTGGCATAGCGGAAGCCGTAAAAAGTGAAGTACGGACGCACTTCTACCGGATTTCCATTACTGATATAGCTGAATTTCGCTTCCGCTGTGCGCAGATTATCGCGATAAAAGTTGCCTTCCTGCAGCACTTCGCCGACCTCATAAGTGATGACTGTCCCTTTTGGCACATCCGCGGTGAAAGTAATCCAACCGGTCATGTTCTGCTTGAAGTCCAGCACCTGTTCCCCTGCCGGCGTCAGAATCAGTTCCGGCATGAAGGCATCCACGATTTTGACTGGAACGCTCAACCGCGTCTGAAGTTTTTCCGTATTTGCGTCGCTCAGTTGCGTCGATTCCCAACGTGAATCTGATTCCACTTCGCTGTATTTATCCCAACCGTCGATTTCCAGGTTCGCGTCATAGACTTCCCCGTCGTATATGCTGCTGGAAACGAGCGGTCCTTCCGCCACCTCCCACGTATCATCGGTGGAGATGATTTCTTCTGTTCCATCCTCATAAGTGACGATGCATTCCGCAATCAAGCGGAACTGATCCCCATATAGATCTTCGTATCCGCCGTCGAAACCGAAGCGGCCTTTGAACCAGCCGTCCCCCAGCATGAAGCCGATCGCATTGCCGCCCGCTTGGATGGCATCGGTCACATCATAAGTCTGGTATTGCTGCCAAAAATCATAAGAATGGAAGCCGGGAGCCAAATATTCGTCACCGATCTTTTCACCGTTCAGGTACAGTTCATAAATGCCCAGTCCTGTCGCATAAACGCGCGCTTTGCGGATAGGCTTTGCAGGCAGGCAGAACAATTTCCGCACAAGCGGCATCCGTTCCAGCTTTCGGGCAGGTTCGATCCATTTCCCGGTCCACTGTTCCTCTTCCTTCGCCGTTTCGAAGTACTGGATTTCGGAATACGACTCATCTCCGCCAGCATTCTTCGCAATCACTTTCCAGAAGTAGCGCGTGCGCGGCTGCAGTTTGATTTCCGGCTGATAGCACAGCGGATCCAATTCGGCTTGCATCCCGCTGTCATGGATGACCTCTTCAAATGTCTCATCCAGTGAAATGATGACCCGGGTCCCTTGCAGTTCTTCCTCAAACGGCGCGTCAATTGTCCAAGACAATGTCACTGTGTCCATCAAAAAACCGATAGGATTCAGGATGTGATTGGTTTTCAGATTATATATATTCATTGTATATGCCCCTGTCTTAAAAAATAGGCTGCCTATGATACGGCAGCCTGTACCCTTTATCCGTTTACTCGTTTTGCTTTCAAGTCTTCCGCGATTTCAGGAAGTTTTTTATCCAAGTCATAGAACAGAATCAACAAAATGCAGATTGCTGTGAAGGCGATCGGCAGATAGGCGAAGATCGCCTTGATCGCGAATAAAGCTTCAGCTGATTGCGTTACGCCTTGCGACACATAACCGCCAAGTCCCAAAACAACACCCAGAATCAGACCACCCACTCCGGATCCGACTTTTTCGGCAAAAGTTCCTGCCGAGAAAATCAAACCTTCGCTACGGATGCCCGTTTTCCATTCGCCGTAATCGGCAACGTCACCCAACATAGCGAAGCCAGCAACAGCTCCTGGCGCGATGCCCAGTCCGCGGATGACCAAACCGACCAAGATCATGGAGAAGTTTTCCGGGAACAGCGCGATGATCAGCAAACCAATCATCATTACGATGCCTCCGATCAAAGTGATCGTCTTTTTGCTGAATTTGCTCAGCAGAAACGGCATGAACACTGCCCCTGCCGCAATCGGCATGAAGGAAAGGATACCGATGATTGCCACTTTCGCGGGATCTCCCAAAATCCATTGGGCATAGAAAATGTTGATGCCGCCCAAACCGGAGCTGATGAAACTGATCAACATATAAAGAATCATGATTACCCAGTACTTATTCTGCAGCAGTGCCTTGATGTTTGTTTTCAACGGCACCTTTTCGACCGCTACAGCAGACTCGATGACGCGTTCCTTTGAATTTTTGAACAGGATCAGCAACAGAACTGTCGAGATTACGCCGAAAACAGCGGCCATCCACGTCCAAGCCTGTTTATCGCCACCAAAGAAGTTGACGACCGGCAGAACTACTGCAGTCACGCCCATTGCCCCCACGAATCCGGCCAATGTACGCGATGTCGAAAGGTTGCCGCGATCGACAGGATTCGAGGTCGTCGTACCGATCATTGCGTTATAGGGAACCATCGTCGCCGTGTATACACCAGCTAAAGCGATCACATATGTTACGAAAGCGTAAATGGCTTTGCCCGTCGATCCCAGGAAATCCGGAGAAGTGAAAAGCAGTATCATTGCAAATGCATAAGGGATTGCCATCCATAAAATCCAAGGTCTGGCCTTCCCGTGTTTCGAACGTGTCTTGTCGACGATCGCACCCATCGCCAAATCGGAAGCGCCATCAAAAAGTCGCGCCCATAAGAGGATGTTCCCGACTATGACTGCGCTCAGGCCGACCACATCGGTGTAGTAGTAAGTGATGAAGGAACTGGCCGTCGTAAGCATCAGATTGGCCGCCAGATTCCCGAAACCGAACGTCAGCTTCTCGCTCAGCGGCAGCTTGTTTTCGTCTGTTTGATCCAAAATTCTTGTTTCAGTTGCCATAATTATTCTCTCCTTTGTTCTGTTTTGTTTACACTCTTATTAAACCGTTTTCGGCAAAGGCTTACAATGTCGTGCGGACAGAACAAAGTGGTCAAACTACAGGTCACGGTGCAATGCTTCCTCACGGATCTGACCTGGCGTTTTTCCGTGCACTTTTTTGAAGGACCGGAAGAAATAGCTCGTGTCCAGGTAGCCGATTTCCTCGGATATTTCCTCCATCGAATAATTTGAATAAAGCAGGAGATGGTGTGCGTGCAGCATGCGTTGGCGCTGCAGCAACTGTTTGAAAGTGTCCCCCGTCTCTTTTTTGATCAGATTCCCCAAATAATTCTTGTTGAAGCCCAATTGTTGCGCCAGCATTTCCAAAGAAAGCGTGCGGTAATCCTTTTCGATGATGGCCAACGCTTCCGTGACTACCTGATTGTGGTGCCGTTGCTGCCCTTTTGTTTCCTCTTCAAACGTGCGCGCCAGTTCCATGAACAGCAACGGCAGATAGAGGTGGATCACTTCGATATTCGGTTCAGATTCACCATAGTATTCCTCCAGGATATAATGCATGAAAGTCTGGACTTTTTCGTTTTCTCCCGTCCGGAAGACCAGGAACTGATCCTCCTCATGAGTGCGTTGGCTTGCCAACACCAGAAACTCAGTCAATACCCCGCGTTTTCTCACGAGCTGCTGCAGGATTTTTGTATTGATCGTCTCCACTTTCAACAGGACATTGATGAGGATGTCGTTTTCGCCCAACGCCTGGAAGGAATGCGAGCTGCCCCGATCGAGCATGATGATGTCACCTTCATTGAGAATGATTTCCTCCCCACTGACTTTCTGGGTGCAGGATCCGGAATATATATAGTTCAATTCCAAAAACTGATGGTGGTGCAAGGGCATATCGGAATAGCGGTTGTGCTTCCGGATATGGACATCGCCTTTTTTGAAGAACATCTCCTCGCTCAGCAGGAAATCGCCGTTCAAGCGGAACTTATTCCCGCTCAAAATCAGTTCATCTAGGATATCAGGATCGGTCACATTGAAGCCAGATTTCCTCTGCTCTTTTTCGATTTTGGTTTCTTGCCTTAAAAAATGATCCAGTTCGAACATTTTCCCTCTCCTCCCGTTCTTTATCTTATCCACCATTATACAGAAAAACCCAACCGGACTCATCTGGTTGGGCGAATAATCAATTTATCTGCAGGCATCCATCAAGCCGCAGTATGGATCGATCGGGCTCTCGCCTTTGAAATCACTCTTGCCGATAAGTTTGGCGACAAGCGCTTCGATTACCGCTTCATGATTATCATAGGCATTGATGTAGGTCTTCACCATCGGCACATCTATCAGATGGTAGGGATTGCCCAGGCTCGCGAATATGGTCGGCACTTCGTCGACGAACCATGGGATATTGTTCCCTAAGCCAAAGAAGGTATACCAGTTGATTCTTGTCGTTGTGGCGTTGCTGCGGTTTTCGACATTGGCCAGATAGAGGACAGCATCATATTTGGAACGGAACTGGGAAACGGACTCGAACCCGGTCGTGAAATCTTCAGGCTGATAAAGCTTCACGCGGAAGCCTTCCTTCTCCAAAAGCGGCAGCACCTTGGAAAAAATCTGGCGATTTGATTCCTCGTAAGGCCCGAGTAGCTGCAGCAATAAACGAGGCGTCGCGTCCGGTCGCAATGGCAGGTTTCCAGCCGTGTCCTTAACAAGAGTGATGCCGTTGTCGGCGGCTTCCTTCGCCCATCGGATATGCTGATCAGTCTGTAGAACAACCAGTTCTTCCTTTGCCGGAACCAAAAATGTTTCCGCCTGTTTTTCAGGCAACTTCAATGCAGCTTTCATCGCCAAAATGCGGGTGACAGCTTCATCGATCCGTTCCAACTTCAGGATGCCATTTTCAATCCCTTCCTTCATGAAGCGGATATCCTCCTCCAGATCCTTATTGAACAGGAAGATATCGCACCCAGCTGCGATTGCTGTCGGAACAGCCAACCGCCGCTCCATCGCCGCGCAGAAACCGACCATCGGCGTGGCATCGCTTGTGATGACGCCATTGAATCCGAGTTCCTCGCGCAACAGTTCCTGCATAATGACAGGGGACAAGGTACCCGGCAGAAAAGCATCTTCATCGGACTTCTGGATGGCCGGCAAAGCGATATGGCCGATCATTACCGAAAGCGCCCCGGCTTCGATCAGACCCGAGTAGACTTTCCCATAGGTATTCCGCCATTCTTCGAGAGGCAGAGTGTTGACAGAAGTCACCAAGTGCTGATCGCGGAAGTCGATACCGTCCCCGGGGAAGTGTTTGATTGAAGCCGCCACACCGTTTTGCTGCACGCCTTCAACGAATCCTTGCGCATAGTTCAGGACGGTTTCGGGATCGCTGCCGTACGTGCGCACGTTCGTGATCGGATTGTGGCAATTGTAGTCGATGTCCACGACCGGCGCGAAGGCCCAGTTCACCCCTACCGCTGAGCCTTCCTTGGCGCAGACTTCACCGAGATGGTGCCCAAATTCGGCATCCTGACCAGCCGCCAACAGCATCGGATTGCCTATGCGCGTACCGTCAACGGCGCTTCCTGTACCCCCCGCTTCCAAGTTGGCTGCAATCAGCAAAGGAATTTTTGCCTGTTGTTGCAGATAACGGTGCGCTTGCTGCACTTCTTCACCTTTTCCGGGACGGAACAGCAAGCCGCCAACTTTCTTGTTGACGACCAAATCAAACAACGCCTTTTCATCCGTGGACATCCCGATCGGACAGAACAGCTGGCCCACTTTTTCATCCAATGTCAGACTTTCCAAAGTCCGGTTCACCCACGCGATTTGCTCATCCTTCAGATAGAAAGGATTCCCCTTCAAATCGATCATCCTTCAACACGCTCCTTCATCGTCACTTCACGCACAATTTCTTCCAATTTTAAATCTTTTGTAGCTGCCACTTCGATATCCGGAAGCCACTCACCAAAGACAGGGATGCCGATGGCGACAGCGGGCATGCCCGCCCGTTTGATCCCTTCGATGCCGGCCAACGAGTCTTCGAAGCCGATGCATGCGTGTGTTTCCAGACCAAAAGCTTGTGCCGCCCTCTCAAAAATCTCCGGATGCGGCTTGTTATGTTTCAGAGATTCCGGATCGACGACGGCCTCAAACACAGCCGAAAGGCCCAATCTTTCCAGAATGAGCGGCGCATTTTTGCTGGCGGAGGCGATCGCCATGCGGTAACCTCCGCTTTTGGCCTCTTCCAGAAGTTCTGGAATCCCGGGCAGGATGTCCGCTGCTGTGATTTCCGCGATCAACTCCAGGTAATGCGCATTTTTTTCTTTCAACAGCTGTTCTTTTTCTTCTGCATCAAGGAGACAGTCTGGCTTTTCAGCCAATATCAGTTCCAAGGATTCCGTTCTGCTGATGCCTTTGAGGCGCTCGTTCCATTCGCGGTCGATTGCAATTCCCAATCGATTCGCTATCCTTTTCCATGCCAAGTAATGCCGTTCCGCTGTATCGGTGATGACACCGTCCAAATCGAATACCAATCCTTTTATTTCGTTCATTTGTCTGCTCCATTCGAAGAATCCTAGTTTACACCTTCATCCTACATAATCGGAGCATCCCGAACAATGGCAGAACCAAAGCGTATACTGTCCAAATCACAGGTTCACGCTTGATCGCCTAAAAGCTTTCAAAAACCACATACAAAAAAACTATGAATTTCTCATAGCTTTTTGCTTCGGTGCATTTTTTTCCTTAACTGATTGGGTGTCTCTCCGTACTCATTCTTGAATATCTTGAAGAAATAACTCGGACTGGTGATGCCAAGCTCTGCAACAATTTTTTCGATCGGTTTGTCGGTCCCGATCAGCAGATCGTAGGCCTTTTGCAGCCGCCGTTTCGTGACCCATTCTTTGAAGGTCAGACCCGTTTCTTGCTTCAGCAGATTGCTGAGATAATTTTTGTTGAAATTCAATTTTTTCCCCAGGCCTTCCAGCGTGATGCTGGCATATTCACTGTCGATGATCGCCAGGGCATCGATCACTTTCTTGTTGAAAGGGAGTTCCCCAGCTTCGCTGGACATGATATCCTCCAGTTCGGCCAGGATGACCAACAACCAAAGTTCCACTTTCTCGAATTTAGGCGTTTCGTCTCCAAAATAATCGGCAAGCAAATAGGACAAGCACGTGCTGATCCGTTGATTATCGGCGGTGCTGAAATGCAGATAGGGTCGGTGACGGCTATTTTTTTTGCCTACGGTCAGCAAAAAATCAGTAATCAGACTATGCCTTTGCGCCATCCTTTGGAGCACCTTCGTGTTAATGGCATCAGACTTGATCAATATGTTGATGAGGATGTCCTGTCCACCGAGCTTGTCGATGGAATGGCCGGTCCCAGGATCAATCATCAGCAGATCGCCTTGCTTCATCTGGATTTTCTCCTGGCCGATCCACTGGGTGCATTGCCCTTGCAGAAGGTAATTCAGTTCCAGGAATTCATGCGAATGGGTGGGCATGGCAAAATAGCGGGCATGCCGGTTCATGAAGATTTGATGATCCACAAAAAAATCCTCATCAGACAAATGGAAATCAAGCAGATAGCCGGCTGTTGCCGCTTGATTTTGGAATTTGGCGGTTATCTGTTCGACCGTCATAGTTTTCATTTCAGCTTCAAGCTGCGTTTCTTTCAGCAAGGTTGCCAGAACATCTTGTGCTGCGGACATATTATTCACTCCTCTGTTCTTCATGCCCATTTTATCAACTCCATCAAAAAAAGCAAAGGCTTTCGGGCCTTTGCTTTTTCCGTCAGATACGATTCGATTTTTTAAATAAACGGTCGGCCTCAGCGACCATCTCTGCAGTTATGCCAGTGTAGAATAATTTTGACAGCTGATTCAAGGATAGGTTCAGCTGTTCCTCATCGGCAAACGCCATGAAGCCTCTGATGCGTTCGTGAATGCCCAGTATTTCTTCGAACAGCTCCTTGTTTTCGTTCTTGATGATCGAAAGTCGTGTATCCGAATCATACAGCACGCTCAGGTCTTTTGTCGGTTGGTAGGTGTACTCATATATGCCTGACGCCACTTTGATCGGCTCCCGCTCAGAGTACGGCAACACGATCTCAGCCTGCGCGCCAAAAGGCACTTCGAAATTGCAGCTCAGTTCGCCATTTTTAAGTATCTTCCATTCACTGACGAATTTACCGGCCGCTGACTGATAGCTTCCGCGGGCATATCCCAATTTTACATTTGGATTGGGCGCTAATCTCGCGGTACGGAAACCAGCATCCAGCGGTTGGATGCCCACCACGTATTTATAGACAAACTCGATGACGGATCCATAACTGTAGTGGTTCAGGGAATTCATGCCTGCCGGATTCATGGTGCCATCCGGCATTACGCTGTTCCAGCGCTCCCAGATTGTCGTCGCGCCAAGATTCACCGCATACAACCAGCCTGGGAAGCCTTCATTGAGCAAAAATTCATAGGCCAAATCGACCATGCCATTCTCTGACAGAACTTGGCAAAAAATCGGAGTCCCCACAAAACCGGATTTGATTTTGTAAAGATCTTTTTTCAAACGGGTTTTCAGCTGCTCAATGACCACTTCGCGCTCACGGAATAGTTTGAACTTCAAAGCAATGATGTACCCCGATTGAGTGTCGATGGACAGGCGTCCGGATGGCGTCACATACTCGAACAAAATCCGCTCACGGACTTGTTCGCTGAGTCCGCGGTAATAGGCCGCGTCAGACTCATTCCCCATCAAAGCTGCGACTTCCGCGACGATGCACAGACTTTCGTAATAATAAGCTGAAGCAATAAACGTATCGTCAGTGCTTCCTTTGAATGATGAAGGAGTCGCGCCATCCAAAGCCAGCCAATCCCCGAACTGGAATCCACCGGCATTGAGCTCCGTTTTCGAACCATGCGCTTTTTCGATTTTAGAACCGGTCCAATCCACCCAGTCTTTCATCAGCGGGTAGTACTGCCCGACTTCTTCCTTGTTCCCATAGGCAGTCCATAAAGCTTTAGGAATAAAAGTCGCTGCATCTCCCCAGACAGCTGCGCCACCTTGAGTAGCCATCGCCGGCATATAATTTGGGATGCTTCCCGACAGTTTTTCCTGTTCCGTACGCATGTCAATCAGATATTTACGGTAAAAAGCCCGCGTGTCCATATGATAACTTGCTGTCGGAGCAAATACTTGCGCGTCCCCAGTCCAGCCCAAACGCTCAGCCCTTTGCGGACAATCGGTAGGCATATCGAGGAAGTTTGATTTGAGCCCCCAAAGCGAGTTTGCATACAATTGATTCACTTTAGCATTGCCCGTTTCGATGATGCCCGTTCTCGTCATATCGGAATAGATGGCCAACCCGCGTACGGCTATCTCCTTGTCTGCCGGCCAGCCCGTCACACGTACATAACGGAAGCCAAAGTAAGTGAAATGCGGGTGAACCGTTTCGGCTTCTCCATTGGAAATGTAACGGAAGCCTGCTGTGGCGGTGCTGTAATTTTCATTATAAAAATTGCCTTGCTGCAGTATTTCCCCGAACTCAAAGTGCACCTCGGTTCCTGCCGGGAAATCGGCATCAAACGCAAGCCAGCCGGCAAAGTTCTGTCCGAAATCAACTACCGTCTCGCCATTCGGGGTCGTGATGACCTCCTTCAAAGGAACTACTTCATGAATGCTCAATCCCGGGCTCACGCGGTCTTTCAATTTTTCTTTTGGAATGCCGACGATCGCCACCTCATCGCTGCGCCCCGATTTATCAAGTGTCCGGTCGATCGTTTCGCCATCGTAGATGCCGCTGTTCGTGATATCGCTCAGCGTCGCTTTCCAACTGAGATCCGTCACGATCCGCTCTTCCATCCCGTTTTCGTAGCTCACCACCAATTCGGCAATTGCCGCAAATTTGTCCCCGAAATAAGCATTCTCGCCGCTCAGGCCGAATCTCCCTTTGTACCAGCCATTGCCCAACATGATCGCCAACTGATTGCTTTGTTTCAATTGATCAGTGACATCATACGTTTGGATTTGGATGAAAGCATCGTAGTTGTTGACGAACGGCGCCAGAACATCATTTCCGATTTTCTTTCCGTTCAAACTCGCTTCATAAAGCCCAACCCCACTGATATACAGGCGGGATTCTTTTACTTCATGGCTCAGTTCGAAATCCTTGAACAGAATCGGATGGATTTCTTCTTGCACCTTCGGCCCGATCCATTCGGCGTCCCAAGCTTCATCCATTTTCCCAGTCTCAAAAAAGCTTGTCGATTCAGCCACTTCACCATCTTCAGCCGTGACACGAATCTGCACATAATAGCGTGTTCTGGGCTTCAACTGAAGCGTCAACGTTTCCCCTGAACTGTCCAGATCACCGTTTTTCTCAAGCACAATCTCCTTGAATTCGTGATTGGCAGCTACCTGGAGGCTTGCCTCTTTTTGCATTTTCCCTAACCCGTTGTCGACCGCCCAACTGACGATCAAGGGCTCAAAATGATACCCGATAGGCTCAACAATGCCGTTAAATTTAATATCCATAATTTCCATGTGGTTCCCCGCCTTGTTTTTAAGTATACGCTTACTATAATCAAAACCAATCTGTAAAACTACATCAAAATCATATGGAAAAATGCTCTAAATGCAGATTATTCTTTTACCCAAAGTGTCGCAGTGCCTTGATCTGTAAACTCAGTCTGTACTACTCTCGCCATTTGGCTTATACTTTTGATTAATGACAGATAATGGAGGGATTTAAATGAAAATTGCCGTTTCCAGCGACCATGCCGGCTTCGCATTGAAAGAAGAAGTCAAAGCTTTACTCGAAAAGGAAGGCCATGAAGTGCTCGACTTCGGACCTTACAACGAAGAACCTTGTGACCTGTCCGATTATGTTTACCCTGCCTCACTGGCTGTGGCGGAAGGAAAAGCCGACCGCGGTATCTTTGTGGATGGCGTCGGTTACGGCAGTGCCATGATCGCCAACAAAATCTACGGCGTCTATGCAGCGGTCTGCCAAGATCCTTTCTGCGCGAAACTGGCGCGTTCCCACTCCGACACGAATGTCCTCTGCCTTGGCGGAAAAATCATTGGTTCGGCATTGGCGCTTGAAATCGTGACGGCTTGGATGACGACCGATTACCTCAGCGATATCGAAAAATACACGAACCGCGTCGACAAAGTGAAAAAGATTGCCGAAAAGCATCTGAAGAAATTGGATGAAATCCAGGACTAATCAGTCATGAATTGACTGCACGATGTTCGAAGAACAAATTACCACAAAAACAAGACCGCACCGAAATGGATAACAAATCCATTTTGGTGCGGTCTTATTGATTTTTCTCAAATCCGTCAGCAACGGTCTTAATATTGTGAGGCCAATACTTCTTCCATCGATTCGGCAAGCAATCTGTGGTCCTCCCGATGAGACAAACCGGATACAGAGATGACTCCGGTCACCTCCTCTTTCTCGATGATCGGAAAGCCGCCTCCGTAGATGGCGTAGGCTTCATCGCTCGCCCACTGCTTATAAGGAACATCATCCGCAAACAAGTAGGTATAGAGCGAACTGTGCCCACTGTCCAATACAGTCTTTTCCTTCCTGTCCAGCCACGTATTCTCTTCCCTCCCATCCATCGAATAATAGAAGATCACCTGACCATTGTGCACAATCCTGATGCCTACAGGTTTTGTGGCTTGTTCTTTGACCTTTTTGATGATCCTCAGCGCGATCTCCAAACCCATCTCATGCGTGAATGCTTCAAACTGCAGCTTCTGCTCTTGCTTCACTATCTCGGTTTTATCCATTCCACATTTTCCTTTCCATCAATGGGGCAGTCCCATCTCGAGTCGATCACTTATACAGAACCCAATAAATGCCGGTAATTTACTCATATTTTACCATATTGCCCTCTGCCACCGCCTTGCCAGGAGATTAATCTTCAAGCTTGAACCATGGGCCGGAAGCTTGAATGACGCCCCAAAGTTTTTCCGGAAGCTCAAGTTTACTGACCGTTGAAGCCTTTATCGTTGTCTGGATTTCTGACTCTTGTCCGTTTTGAACCTTTTCGATCCAATCTGGATTCATGATTAATCCTTGGCCTACTACCGCCAGCGAAAGCCCCTTATCCAAACCACTTGCAACATCATCCGGCGTTACCATAGATCCAGCTGCCAACACAGGAATACGGCCATTTGCCTTTTCGACAATCAACTCAAGGTAGGTTTTTTCGTCTTGACTGTCGACTGGTTTTGAAGAAAGCGCACTAGCCAATGAAGCATGCACATAATCCACATCTTCTTCAATCAAGCGTTCGATCAATGCATAGGTATCCTGCATTCTTAGGCCGCCCTCTTGTGGTTCGTCAGGCGAAATTCTGTAACCTAATATAAATGGTTTGGTTGCAAGCTTTTTGATCACACTCTTTATTTCCCGAATGACCGCCACCGGGAAGCGCAAGCGATTTTCCAGTGAGCCTCCCCATTGGTCTTCACGTCTGTTGAAGAACGGAGACATGAAGTTTTGAAGTAAAAAGCCATGAGCGCCATGTAGCTCAACACCATCAAACCCAGCTTCAATAGCTCGTCTTGTCATTTCCCCGAATGCATGAATCACTTCCATAATTTCATCATGCGACAGTTCACGCGGTGTAACAGAAGGCGCAAATGCAGTAGCTTCCGTTTCCAGGGCACTGGAGCTGACAACGTCGCCATTTGGGGTAAATGCAGGCAGCGCTTTGTTCCCGGCGTGGAAAATTTGAAGAATCGCTTGGGCGCCACCGCTTTTTGTAGCTTCAGCCAGTTTACGTAAACTTGGCATAAAGCTATCGTCATAAGCTGCGAATTCATTCGCGAAACCAATCCCGTTCGGCTGTACGCGTGTGCAGCCGGTGATGACCATCCCTACACCGGTCACTCTTTTTTTGTAATAGTTTAATTCTTCATCGGAAATCGTGTAATCGTCATTGCTGGCCCAAGTCGTCATCGGTGCCATCACAACCCGATTTCTAAGGGTGAATCCGTTTTTGAATATGAAGGGTTCCATTAAATTGCTGTATTTTTCGTTCATATTTTTTCCTCTTTCTTGTTTATGTTTTAGTCGCTAGTGTTTAATTTTATTAATAGGTTGCTATCTCTTTCGGCATCACCTCCTTTACTTCATAATCGAACGTCCGTTTAATTAAGGATAAAAAAATATATTCAGCTTTCACTATGTCTTTATTTTTGCCGACCGCTTTCGAATATGCATCCAATGTTAAACGAACATTCGATTATATTCAAGCTAAAAATAGTATTCAGAGGAGCTATCAACTTTTTTCAAAGCTAACCGATTTCCCCTCTGAATAACAGAAAATATTTAAGCTTTTACAGAATCCCATGTCATTTGAACAATCAGATTCAGCTTATCTTCATTTAATTCAGATTTACCCAGGAAATGTTCTTTTGCAGCTTGCATCACAGGGTAAGAAGTAAAAATATTCAAAAGACTGGTATCAACTTGCTTAAGAATGTTTTGTTCCTTGCCTTTTTCAAATAAGCGATAAAGCGGTTCAAAATATTCAGCACTTTCTTCACTGGTAATTTTTTTAAGAAGCGGTGAATTTTGGAATTGCTCGATAAACAAGAAGTAATCTTTATTTTTCAAGATAAAGTGGGTGAATCTTCTTAACGATATTTCAAATGCTGTTTGTATCGGCAGCGATTCATCGAAATCGGTGAACATTTCCTCGCTCATCTTCCTTTTGGCTTCCAAGTACAGTTTATTCAGCAAATCCTCCTTGTTCTCAAAATATACGTAGATGGTTGATGCAGATACATTGGCACTCTTGGCGATCTTCGACATCGAAGTTTCAGAAAGCCCGACTTCATTGATCAATTGGAGTGTAGCGTTAAAAATATTTTCGTTTTTGGTTTCATCTTTTAGTCTCATGCCTGTATAATAAATGATCGTTCGATTAATGTCAACTTTCATTTTATGTGTTGGTTAATAATAATTTAAATTTTGCCCAAAGGTAAAACCAGGAATACGTGTATCAGTAACCGTTGTCCTGCAAAATTTTCTCGCAAAGGGAATGGCTCAGATAAACGGAATCGGTCGTGACCGGATTTTCTTTATTCATGATGCCCCCGATGAAGCCACGGATCAACGGTTCGAAGCCGCGTTTGCACAACGTACCTTCCCAGTCGCCAAAACCGGTAAGCTGGGTTCCGGCCTGATTGGAGATCGTCATACCGGTCAGATCCACAACCCTTACGATCCCTTCCGGACTCTGGATTTCCATCACTTCCTGATTGGCGCCCGCCTCGTAGTTCATCGAGACAAAACAGCTGGTCGTCTTCGTTTCCAGTTCCACCCAAATCCGCTTCAGGTTGCCGTCCTTTTCGATGATCTTCGATTGCACCGAGAGGACCTCATCATCCAGCAAATACAATGCGGCATCAGCGATGTGCAGGAACAAATCATAAACAGCATGGCGGACCGGCTCAACCAAGTTTATCCGATCCTTTCGGATGAAGAGCATATTTTTGTCGGGAATCTCCTTCAACCGTTGGATCAGCAGAGCGAAGCGGCGATTGAATCCAGCAGTCAGCAGCAAGCCTTTCGAATCGGCCAACTCGATCAGCTGCTTCACCTCTTCCAGATCGTCGCTGATCGGTTTGTCCACATAAACTGCAATCCCCCGATCCAACAGACTGCGGATCACTGTCGCATGGGCCGCCGTAGCCACATGCACAAAGGCAGCCTCGATGCCGCTGTCCAACCATTTATCCATATCGGTATACAGTCGTTCGAAACCGTATTTCTTCCCGACTTGTTCCAGTGTTTCCTTGTTCCGGGAGCAGAGGTGCCACTCCACCGTATCCCGCATTTCCGCCATGACAGGCAAATAGGCTTTCTGCGCGATATTCCCGATTCCGATGACGCCAACTTTCATGCTCGCTCATCCCCTTTTTCAGTTTTTAGGACCTTCAAAAGATCAGGCGCTCGCCAACACTTCTTCGATCGATTCGACGATCAATCTGTGGTCCTCCAGATGTTCCAACCCGGAAACGCAGATGACACCTGTAACCTGTCCATCTTCAATGATCGGGAAACCGCCACCGCAGATGGCGTATTCTTCGCTGCTCTCCCACGCCTTGTATTCCGGCACCTCATCCATAAAAAGGTAGGTATAAAGGGAACTGTGCCCGCTGTCCAATACGGTCTTTTCCTTCCGGTTCAACCAAGGGCTCTCTTTTCTACCGTCCATCAAATAATGCAGGATCAACAAACCATTATGCACGATCCTTATTCCGACAGGCTTCGGTGCTTGTTCCTTGACCTTTTTGACGATGCGCTGCGCGATTTCCAAGCCTGCATCATGCGTAAATGCTTCAAATTGAAGCTTTTGTTCCTGTTCCAATATTTCGACTTTGTCCATTGTGCATGCACCTTTCCATTAATGGGGCCGCCTCATTTTGAGACAGCCCATCCTTGTATTTATTCTATTAACCCAGAACGATTCCGGCACCTGCCAGCGCCTCTTCGGCGATTTCCATGACGACTTGGCTTTGCTCAAGCATTTCCTTGGCTTTCGCAAAATCTTTTGCTTCGATCATGCGTGCAAATTCGCAGAACTCTTCGTACATCCGGTGCGGATGTACTTTCTTGTCCAAGGCTTGGCTCTCCTGGCCGTTCAGGTTCACCACAAAAGAATCGCAGAGATTCGGCGGGCCATTCAGTACAACGGAGCCTTTATCACCCTGAATCATGGATCGTATCGGTGCTGCCGAATCCTTCGCCCCGATGCAGACGACTTTACAACCCGGGTAATCCAACAGCAGAATCCCGGATGTATCGATCCCTCGCTCGACATTCGCAAGGTATTTCACCGAGTCGGGTTTCCCAAGGATCCCAACGACAAAGTGGATGTTGTAGATATTGATGTCCATCAACGCTCCGCCGCCTGCTTTCGGACTGAAGGCGGGCAAAACTTCTCCCTTCTTGAAGGCATCGTATCGAGAAGAATACTGGGAATAGTTGCATTCAATGATCTTCAGATCCCCTAATTGTGGAATCTGTTCCTTGATCGCCAGATAGTTAGACAAATATCTTGTCGTGATCGCTTCGACCAGGATCAGCTTTTTGCTTTCAGCCAGTTCCTTCAGTTCGATCAATTCAGCTGACTTGATCGTGAATGGTTTTTCGCAGATTACATGTTTTCCGTTCTCCAATGCTTGCTTCGTAAATGTATAGTGCAGATGATTAGGCAGTCCCACATAGATGGTGTCGCATTCCGGATCTTTCAAGACTTCTTCGTAGTCCGTGCAAATTTTTCCGATGCCGTACGTGTTTGCCAGGCCCTCCATTTTCGCGCGTTCCGCTTCGATGCCGAACATGCTGACCAATTCCGTATCCGGCAAGTCCTTCGCCATCGTCAGAAAATCCATGACGATTTGTCCTGACCCTAGTATTGCAAGTTTCATATATAAGACTCCTTTTTTCGATTCTTTTTATTCTTATTCAGTTTCTATGCTTCAACAGCATCCATCTGATGCTGTACTTCTTCGTCGTTTTCCAGCTCCTGTTTGACCGCCAAATTATCCGCTATCTTAAAGAACGGGAAGTAGATGGCAGCAGAAAGAGCGATTTGGACGATATTCAATACGGCTCCTCTCCAGCCGGAAACCAAGAACCCTGCAATGATCGGAGGAGTGGTCCAAGGAATGTTCACCCCATTGGTATACGGTACGAGCCCCGTACTCATTGAAAAAAATGCGACAACGCCCATGATGATTGGTGCCAAGAGAAACGGAACGATCATGATCGGGTTCAATACGATCGGCATACCGAAAATGATCGATTCATTGATCGTAAAGATTTCCGGACCGATCGACAATTTGCCCAACGCTTTGAACTGCTTGGATTTGGCTGCGAACAGAAGCAAAAGACACAGACCGAACGTTGCACCCGATCCACCGATTTTGATGAAGTTATTATAAAACTGAGAAGTCACGATATTCGGAATAACATCCCCAGCTGCCAGCACCGTAGCATTTTCAGCTGTCAAGGTCAACCAAATCGGAGACATCACACTGCCGACGATATTCGCACCGTGCAGACCAAATGACCAAAGAATACCTTCAATAAGGAGCACAACGATGGTCGCCGGCAATGTGCTTCCTAAAGCCGTTAATGGCGTCTGCAAGTTATTGAAGATGAACGTTTGCACGTCGCCGTAACTGGTCTGCTCAAAGCCGATGCGCACGAAGTTGAAGAAAATGATGACCAGCGCAACCGGAATCAAGGCTGAGAAGGACTTCGATACGTTCTGCGGAACCGAATCAGGCATTGTGATTTTCCAGCCCATTTTGTCGGTGAAGCGCATGATTTCAATTGCGATAATTGCAATCAGGATGCCAACAAATAATCCGGCAGCTCCCAGGTTCCCCAACGGAATCCCGATTCCCAAGCCTTCCTCCGCGAAAGCGTGCATCGGTGTTACGACGAAAAAGGATGCCAACGCTGCAAAGATGCCGGCCATATTATCCAGTCCGTACGATTTAGCTAATTCATTACCCATCCCGACCACAACGTAAACGGTCATCATGCTCATGGAAATGTTGTTCGGGATCGTGAACATCCGTTGCCAATCGGCTCCAAACGTGTTCAGCATGAATTCGGTATAAGCGTTAATCGGCAAGTAGGCCAATAAGATGAAGAAGGACCCGATGATCAAAAGCGGCATCGCTGACATAAAACTGTTCTTTACAGCACTCAAATAGCGGTTTTGTTCCAGTTTAACGGCTATCGGAGTCAATTTTTCCTCAAGGATATTTAATAAGTTTTCCATTTTTTAATACCTCCTGTAATTATTCCTTGATTGTGTTGATGCCTTCTTCAAGAATTTCGATTTGGCGGATGGTCTCTTCATCTTTGACGATTTTTTCTTTTCCATTGACGATTGACTCATAGACGCCGGCATAGATCCGTCCGTAATCTCCCACTTCGGAAACGACTTTTTCTTCGTGGTAACGGCCCG
>NZ_JBAWAZ010000161.1:0-6632 GCF_049589555.1 Trichococcus sp. | reverse complement strand
GACACCGAACAGTCGACGAAACCCGAATTCGTTTGCTGAACGCCAAACGAAGGATGCCGAACAGTCGACGTCCCCCCGCATCAGTCGGCGATTCGAAAAGAAATGTATGTTCAACTTCCGACAACCGCCCAGGAATGTAAAAAGTATCGAACGCCAAAACAAACAAAACTTCCGACAAATTAATAAAATTGTCGGAAGTTCGTTTTTTTATTTATATGACGGCCCTAAGAAGAATTGAACTTCCGACACCTCGTTTAGGAAACGAGTGCTCTATCCGCTGAGCTATAGGACCAACAGAACACTATCCATTGTATCACTTAATGCGTGCAATTTCCATACCCATCTGAAAAAAGTTCCCGGAGCCAGCGGAAAATGTATAAAGGGCAGCCAATCAGCTGCCCGAAACTCATTCATTTTCCAATGCGTCAATGCGCTTTTCCAGATCGGAGATGGTCTCCCTTAATTCACTGACCTCCGCGTGCAGACTCTCGATGTCGGCCGGTCGGACTTCGCCGTTCGATGTGCCGCTTATCTGTTGGAAGAGAAAGGTGAGGCCAAAAATCAAGATGACTGCTCCGAAAATATACAGCCAACTTTTGCTGGACGGTTTTTCCGGTTCCACCGCATGCGAAACCTCCTCGAACTGTTCCATCCTTTTCTTTCGATCAATCACGGTAAACCCCCTGCTTTCGTGAAGACTTGTCTGACTATCTACCCACATTATAGCCCATCCAAAATCAGAACAAAAGCAATGTAACGCCGCGCTAGGAAAACTTAAGAAACCGCTTGCTGTTACGGCGCCAGTTCCTCCGGCGAAAGGCCCGCTCGCCGGAGTAGCGGTTTCCGGTAATAGTCCTTCTCCTGTGAAGGAATGTTGGCCGGAGCAGGGGCGGTGGACGAGTCGTCTCTTCCTGCCAGACCAGGCTGACCGGAGGAGGCAGTCTTCGCGGGCCAGCAGCTCCGGCGAAGCCAGTCCTAACCGTAGGACAGGGTGAGGCGCCAGTTCCTCCGGCGAAAGGTTCGCTCGCCGGAGTAGCGGTTTCCGGTAACCGCTCTCCTCCGATAAGGGAATGTTGGCCGGAGCAGGGGGCTGGGTAGCTCGCTCATCTCCGGGGAGCGGGTCCTCGTCGGAGTTGACGAACCCTTACATTCGCCAGCTCCGGCGCACGCACTCCTCACCGGAGCTGCGGCAACCCCAACCAACCCCATTAACACTTCGGCGGCCCGCAGCCGCCCCACAAACACAAAAAGCCTCCCGTCCCCGGGAGGCCACAAATACTAATAAACTTAGAACGCCCAATCCCCATTGCGGAAGATCGGCATAACGGATCCGTCCTTGCGGATCCCATCGATATCCATATCCGCGGACCCGATCATGAAGTCCACGTGCGTGGTCGAGCGGTTCAGGCCGGCTGCAGCCAGCTCTTCTTGGGTCATTTCCGTGCCACCTTCGATGCTGGATGCGTAAGCGGAGCCCAGCGCCAAGTGGTTGGAGGCATTTTCGTCGAACAGCGTGTTGAAGAAGACGATGCCAGATTGGGAAATCGGCGATGGATCCGGAACCAAGGCGACCTCGCCCAGGCTGCGTCCGCCGTCGTTTTCTTCGACCAGTCGACGGATCGTTTCTTCGCCTTTTTCAGCCGTCACTTCGGTCACTTGGCCGTTTTCGAAGCGGAAAGTCATGCCGTCGATGATGTTTCCGGCGTAGCTCAACGGTTTCGTGGATTTCACGACACCGTCGATGCGGCGGAAATCAGGCGCGGAGAACACTTCCTCGGTCGGCATGTTGGCGATGAAATTCTCATTCTGCGCATTCACGCTCCCGGCGCTTTCCCAGACGTGGTTGGCTGGCATGCCGATCGTCAAATCGGTTCCGTTCGCTGCCGTATAGTGCAGCTTGTCGAATTGTTCGGCGTTCAGCACATCGGCTTTCGACAATAGGCGCGCTTCATGCGCATCCCAGGCCGCCACAGGGTCAGCTTCGTAGACGCGGCAGGTCTTGAAGATTTCGTTCCACAAAGCGTCGACTTGTTCCTCTTCGGTCGCCAAATCAGGGAAGACTTTCGCCGCCCATTTCGCGCCGGCCGCGGCAGCGACGGTCCAGCTGACTTTGTTGGCTTGGGTTGCAATGCGTTGCGCTTCGAAAGCCACACCGTTAGCTTTTTGGACAGCAGCCAATTTTTTGCCTTCGACGCCGTTCAGCGCATCCGGATCGGCCGAGCGGACAGAAAGGCGGCTCGCTTTCTTTTCGATCATGTCGAGACTTTCATCCACTTTGTATTGCGGGATATCCGTCATTCTCTCCTCGGACGTGTGCAGATACGTTTCGCGGGTGACGAAATCGTCGGTCCACTTGACGATGACCTCCTCGGCGCCCAACGCGTACGCTTCCTTCGTCAACAGCCGCGCGAACGGTGCCTGCTCGACGTCGATGTTGATGACGATCGTGTGGCCTTTTTGAACGTTGATCCCTTTCGAAACCAACAATTTAGCGTACTTCTGCAGATTTTCCTCAAAATTCGGTAATACCATTGTGTATTCACTCCTAAGCATATAAACGTAATGGAACTATCATAGCACAACTTATCTCTAGCGAATAGATAAGTCTCCCATGTATTTGCGCAAAATTGACCCCAAAACGCAAAAAAACTCAGCCGAAGCTGAGCTTTGTCTATTTAACCTTGGGGGGATTAAACAGAAGCTGGAACCACAAGGGCTCCTGTAATTGATATAAAATCGATTACATGTACTATATTCTCATATGCCACACAAGAATGCAATAGATTTTTGTGAGAATGAGCAAATTGGCAAAGGGAACAGGCGGCTGCCGGCGAAGGGGAGTAAGACCCTCGCTGCTCCGATGTGGGTTGCCTTCGCCGGAGCTGATGCTCGTAAGGGCCCGTCAGCTCCCATGAGGGTCCGCTCCCCGGAGAAGAGCGCGCCACCCAGCCCTCAGCTCCGGCCAACATTCTCTCGCAGTAGGAGAGCAGATTACCGGAAACGCAACTCTGGTGAGAAGGGCACTCACCGGAGGACACCGAAACCAGCATACAAGACTAAAACCAATAATTGGGTCAAATTGTTGTTTTAACCCAATTGTTGGGTTATAATAAAACCAAATAAACGGGTCAATATCTAATTTTGACCCAAATGTTAGATTGGAGGGGGAACCAAAATGTCTTCTGCACTTATGCTATCTGAAGTGGAAAGCTTCCTTAAACAAAATCAACCGGTTTCGACGCAACAACTCTTGGAATTTTACCAAACTTTTGAACCGGATATAAAAGTTAATACCTTGCGTTGGCGTATTTATCATTTGAAGCAAGCTGGCGTCATTTACACTCCAAAAAGGGGACAGTATGCTCTGCAAGGGAAAAAAGCATTCCTGCCGGAGCCGACTGAAAAGATGAAGAATCTGGCACAGCAGATCCAAGCAAAGTATCCTTATGTCAATTTTTCCATATATCCTACGGAATGGCTGTCGGGTCTCACGGAGCATGTGTATCAGTCGCGAAATATCATTTTGGAAGTGGATGTAGATGCGCTGAATTCTGTTTTTCATTTTGTAAAAGAACAATATCCAAATGTCTATCTTCGTCCGGATAGAGGGATTTATGACCTTTACATATCGCCTAGCGAGGAAAATATAATCGTCAATCGCCTGTATGTGGATGCCCCGTTGAATCGAATAGAAGGGAATTACCACCTGCCGAAGCTGGAAAAACTATTGGTTGAACTCATCATTAACGAACCCATCATATTGCCGGTTGGTGAATCCGAAGTGAGAACTGTCGTCACAAATGCCCGTGAAAAATACAATATCAATTACTCCACTTTGTTGCGGTATGCAAAAAAAAGGCACATCGAAAAACAACTAACTTTATTTGGATTAAAGGAAAGCGAGATGCTCTGACACATGATAACTGAAAAAAGTCTGACAGCGGATTGGTACCCAGAAATTAATGAGCGCTACGGCAATCTTGACCGTAATCTATTTGACAAGGTTACCCATGCTTTTTATCTTTTGGAAATGCTCGCCGAATCAAAATTGTCATTTGTTTTTAAGGGTGGCACGAGTTTGCTGCTAATACTCCAAGAAGTGAAGCGATTTTCAATCGATATCGATATCATCGTGCCGGAAGAAGTATCTATAGATGTTTTGGAAGAAGTGTTGAAAAAAATAGTGGATAAATCAGTTTTTACGAGGTTTGAAGAACAAAAGAGGCATGTTAGCGCAATTCCAAAAGCGCATTTCAAATTGTTCTATACGTCGCCATTTGATCAGTCTGAAGTATATGTTTTGTTGGACGTACTTTTTGAAGAGAATCCCTATAGCCATCTCGATACTTTGGCGATTGCTTGTCCGTTTGTTGATACAGTACCGCCAAATGTATATGTTCAAGTGCCGGGGATAGCTGATATATTAGGGGATAAGCTGACAGCTTTTGCTCCAAATTCTACAGGGATTCCTTACAACAAAGGTAAGGCGATGGAGATCATCAAACAACTTTTTGATATTGAAAGTCTGTTTGATCAGTTGACAACTCTTTCAGGAGTAAAAGAAACCTTCGTCCGATGCGCGCTTCAGGAACTGAGCTATCGACAATTGAGTGAGATGGATTATGAAACTGTCCTGGATGATATTCTTAACACCTCCCTTATTATTGGGGGGAGAGGGAGTCTAGAAAAGGAATTGTTCTTGCAATTGGAAGATGGTGTAAGAAGAATCAAGTCTCATATCATTAGCCGGAATTACATTGTAGAAGAGGCAGTTGTCAGTGCCTCCAAGGCAGCATACTTGGCATTGCTGTTGAAAAATGATCGCGAGACTTTCGAAAAGTTTGATCCACTGGTATCGCTACCGGAATTGGTAGGTGCGCCGTTATTCAAAAAGATGGCAAAAATCAAAAAGTTCAGTCCGGAAGCCTACTATTATTTTGCGAAAACACAAGAATTGAAAAACAATCAACAGCTAACTCAACTCCGGTGAGAGGGCGGCCCATCGGAGAAATAAGTGATACCTGCAAATATAGGGTTTCGCCCTCGAGCGAAACCAAAAAAGGAACCGAGAGTCCTCAGACCACTCGGTTCTTAACATATTCTCAAACAACTTTATTATCATCATCCGCCAACACTTCCAGCGTCGTCTCCAGCTCGCGCTTCTTCGCTGCCAAACTTTCCATGACATCTTCGGTGCTGTCCTGCAGCTTCTTCAGGTTCTCGATGTTCTTCTCAATAATGACTTTCGTTCCCCAATCGGAGAAGAGGTTGTCGAAGAAGATGTCCAGGGCGCGCTGGGTGGAGGAGATGGTCTCGAGGTCGCTTTCGAAGACGAAATCCAAGTCGCGCAGCTCTCTCGCAAAAGTATAGACGGTCTGTTCGAGGTGCAGCAGCGAGGCTTCGGCGGCATCGAGCTTGTCGTGTTTCAGGAAATCCAGGATGAGACTGCTGTCGGTGATCAGATCCCAAGTTGAAAGGACATCGGCGGCATCGAGACCGCTGATGATATCCGATAGGGATTCCAGCACCGCGGTTCCGGCTTGTTCGGCTTCGTTCGTTTCGCGCCATTCGTGCTGAATTGCCAGAAGCTGTTGCTGGCGCTCGCTGACGACTTGGTTCATGTTCGGATGTTTGCGCAGGACGTCTTCCTTGATGTTGCGCAGCCGCAGCTTTTTCTCTTCGATGTCCGCTTCGACTTCCTTGACCCTGCGTGCGGCGGCGATTTTCATCGCGTAGGCCTTGTCGAACTCGACTTTCGCGCCGATGATTTCGCGGTACTCTTTATCATAGCGGCGGTCGAAGTTGCCGAATAGTTTCAGGAGGGTATTCGAGAAGCTGTCATTGCGCAGCCGTTCGAGGTCGCGGTTCTCCTTTTCCAATGTCGCAGTAGCTTTTTCCAGTGCTTCTTGGTATTTCGAAAGATTCTCCTCGGCGTTGAAAAGCTTGCGGGCCAACGACCCCAGCTGGAGCATCAATATTTCATATTCCATTCCGACATCCATGTAACCGCCTCCTTCCTGTTGTAAAAAAGAAGAGCCAACCGCAGGGATTCCCGAATGCCGACTCTTGCTTATGTGTTGCTGTAATGAATGGGGTTGCCCGAGCTTACTTGTTCAGCGCGTCAACCATTGCTTGCGAGAATTTCTGCAGGTTCGCGATATCCTCTTCTTCGGCGTTCAAGTCGATCTTGACGTTTTCTGCGCCGATTGTTGCGCCGAATTTTTTGAATTGCGCTTCGAAATCATCGACTGCTTTGCAGTAATATTCATAGAACGTATCCCCAGATCCGACAACGCCGGCAATTTTTCCGGTGAAGTCGACGTCTTCCATCTCTTCATAGAAGTCCATGAATTCATCCGGCAGGTCGCCGTCCGTTCCGTATGTGTAAGTCGCGATGATGTTCATGTCATATGCCAAGAAGTCTTCCGATGCGACTTGCGAACATTCTTTTACTTCAACGTCCACGCCCAATGCTTCCAACTGGTCTGCGACGATATCGGCGATCTCTTCGGTATTCCCTGTCAAACTTGCGTATACGATCAATGCTGATGCCATTGTATTTCCCTCTTTCTTCTCACGATTGCTTTCTATTCAAAGTATACCAAAGTTCCATCCGCTTGGCATCAAATAAT
>NZ_JBAWAZ010000160.1:0-46177 GCF_049589555.1 Trichococcus sp. | reverse complement strand
TCGAGATGGAACAAAAAATGCGCAGCCTCAAGAAGGAGCATGTGGAAAACAGCGTGAAATCCTTTGGCGAGAAACTGGGCAATAAAGAGGAATGGAAAGATACAGCCGCCAATTTCACAGATCGCCTCACCAAAGCGGGGGCGCAATTGAGCAAATTTTTGACCGACACGGTGCAAACGGTCGTAGAGAATGTCGATTGGAAAGACACTGATTTCAACATCAAAATCCCTGGATTGATCACCAGCAAATTCCAGCATGAATTCACATTCGATCAAAATACAGCGACGATCCTTGATTTTCAACTGGCAAACGGCAATGTGACGTTGCAGAGTTGGGATAGCGAAACCATTTCGGTTGCCGCGGATGTGAAAATCTACGGTAAAACAGAAGAAGCGACAGCGAAGGAAGCTTTCGATGCTCGGAGCACGCTTGTGATGGATGAGGATAAATTCACTTTCCGCGTTCCGAACAAACGGGTGAAATGCGATATCGTCGTGTCCTTGCCGAAACGCGAATACGATTACGTCGCAATCAAGATGTTGAATGGAAATGCAACCCTGAAAAACATTGAAGGAAAAGATTTTTACATCAAATCCACCAATGGTAATATGGTCATCTCAGGTCTCAAGGCCATCATGCTGGAGACGGATGGCGTCAACGGGAATCTGGATGTCTCAGAAAGCACGATCGTTGATGTGCTGGCGAAGACCATCAACGGCAGTCTGACGATCAAAAGCGATGTCGTCAGCGCGACGGTTTCCGTTGTCAACGGCGATGTGAAACTTTCCTATCCAGGAACAAACGCCAAACAGATCCAGGCCAGCTCAGTCAACGGGTCCGTCAAGCTGTCTTTGCCGGCTGCCAAAAGCGCAGAGGTGAAAGCCAGCAGTTCTTTGGGGAAAATCATGAACCGGATGGAAAACATCGAAATTATCCGCCAAAAAAATGAACATACAAACAAGTACCTGGAATTCAGACGAATGGACGAGGAATCGCCGGTTATGGTAGAATTAAAGACAACAACAGGAAACATATTCTTAAAAAATAACTAAAAATAGCGACAATAAATGGCACACATAAGGAGAGAACGAAAATGAAAAAATTAACCAAATCTGCTACAGACAGACAAGTCAGCGGTGTTCTGGGAGGTATTTCCGAATACTTCGGCATCGACTCGACGATTGTTCGTGTGGTTTTTCTGATTGCCGTATTTGCGGGGGTCGGATCACCCGTATTGCTGTACATCCTGATGGCTATACTGATGCCTGAACCGGGCCGAAGCGACAGCGGCCAATCATTCGGCGGAACGTACGGGTCTTCATCTTCCCGCCGCAGTTCCGACGCTTCAAGACCAGTAAAAGAAGCAAAACCAGTGGACAAACAAGAAGAGGACGACTGGAGTGATTTCTGATGGGATTTTGGAAAAAAGCGGCGGTCAACTCGCTAGTGTTCATCGCTTTGGCTTATTTCATGGCACCTTCATTCTATGTGCATAGCCTTTGGACGGCATTTTGGGCCAGCATCATCTTGGGCATCGTCAACTTTTTGATCAAACCGGTGCTTTCGATTCTCTCGTTCCCGATAACGATCCTGACGTTCGGCTTGTTCAGTTTCGTCATCAATGGCTTCATGCTGTATCTGACATCTTGGCTGGTGGGTCCCGGATTCCACTTTACAAGCTATGGCACGGCATTCCTGGTGGCTTTGATCATGTCAGTCGTGCATATGTTCCTGAGCAGGGACGAATCGCATTAACCAACAGGGTTCCTCTGCGGTGCTCGACACCAAATAACATAAAGTAAGGCAGTTGAAACGATTGTTTCAGCTGCCTTTTTGTTCTTTCGTATGCACCTATAAAATGTTATGATGGATAGGAATACAATAAACCACAAGCGATACGATCATTGTTTGTGGCAAGATGAAAATGTAAAAAAATCCTGCCCAATCTGGGACAGGAAATTATATGATAGAGCGAGGGATAAGAATGGCGAATACAGTCACTGTAAAGGAATTAGTGGATTCTTCAGGTTATATTGTACTGAGCGGAGAAGAATTTTTGGGAAACAAAATCACCACCAGCGAAATCTCCAGACCCGGAGTCGAGTTGACAGGTTTCTTTAATTTCTACCCGTCGGCCCGCATCCAATTGTTGGGGAAAACGGAATTGACATTCATCGAGAGGATGACCGCCGAAGAGCGCCTGATCGTCATGAGACGACTTTGCAGTAAAGAGACTCCTTGCTTCGTCATCGGACGCAAGCTGCAGGCGCCTGCAGAATTGATGAAAGCCGCTCAGGAAGCCGGCATACCGATTCTTTCGGCACAATCCAGAACGACAAGAGTATCCAGTAACATCACCAATTTCCTTGAAGGCAAGTTGGCGGAACGGGTTTCGATGCACGGAGTTTTCGTGGACGTATTTGGAATGGGTGTCATGATCACAGGGGACAGCGGTGTCGGGAAGTCGGAAACGGCTTTGGAATTGATCCAAAAAGGACACCGTCTGGTTGCTGACGATCGCGTCGATCTGTACCAACATGATGAAAATACGCTGATCGGTGAGGCGCCGGGCATCCTTCGCCACCTGATCGAAATCCGCGGTATCGGCATCATCGATGTGATGACCCTGTTCGGGGCAGGCGCAGTCAAACAGACCAATGAAGTCAATCTGATCGTTAACCTAGAGCTTTGGAGCAAAGACAAGAAGTTTGAACGTCTGGGCAGCACGGAGGAAATCGTGAACATTCTGGATGTCGGCATCCCTAAAATCACGATTCCGGTCAAGACAGGGCGAAATCTTGCCATCATCATCGAAGTGGCGGCCATGAATTTCCGTGCGAAAACCATGGGCTACAATGCCGCTGAGACTTTTGAAAGAAATTTGGAAGCTTTGATAAAAGAGAATGCCCAAAAAAATGATTAGGCATAACCGAAGGAGCAGATAAATGAATAATTTGATAGCCGCATTGAACCCCGTCGCCTTATCGTTCGGTGGCCTGGAAATCCGTTGGTACGGTGTCATCATCGCGGCAGGCATCCTCATTGCCATGACATTGGCGACGAAAGAGGCCGACAAAAAAGGGTTGGATCCGGATTTCATTGTCGATATGATGTTCTGGACGATACCGATCGGGATCATCGGAGCCCGCATTTACTATGTATTGTTTGAGTTGGATTATTATTTGCAGAACCCAGGCGAAATCATTCAGATCTGGAATGGTGGCATCGCTATTTACGGGGCATTGATAGCCGGCATTTTGACGATTTATTGGTATACGAAACGAAAAGGGATTTCTTTTGCATTGATATTGGATATTTTGGCACCCGCAGTGCTGATTGCGCAATCCATCGGCAGATGGGGGAATTTCATGAACCAGGAAGCGCATGGCGGGGAAGTGAGCCGCGCCTTTTTGGAGAATTTATTCCTGCCCGAATTCATCATTGAACAGATGAACATAAACGGGATTTATTACCATCCGACCTTCTTGTACGAATCACTATGGTCGTTGGCCGGTTTTGTGCTGATTCTGTTCCTGCGCAGAAAAGAACAGCTGTTGCGTGTCGGTGAAGTGATGTTCACTTATGTCATGTGGTACTCGTTCGGCCGCTTCTTCATCGAAGGTATGCGCACGGACAGTCTGTATCTTTTCGGGCCTATCCGGGTTTCACAGGCGCTGTCCATCCTGCTGTTCCTCGGAGCGATGGGAGTCTGGACCTACAGACGCAGAAACAATTATCCGCCTGATCCCTTTTACACGAACATCACCAGAAAGGAAGCATAATAAAGGCATGAATTTTAAAACTGTATTATTTGATTTTGACGGCACGATCGCCGATACGAACCGGCTCATCAGCGAAAGCCACTTCGTCGTCATGGAGGAAAATTTTCCGGGCCGGTTCAAAAAAGAGGAAATGGCCCAATTCAACGGTCCCAGTTTAGAGGAAATATACGGGAATCTTGATCATAGCCGACAGGATGAACTGGTCGCCCGCTACCGGGAAGTGATGCTGGAAAAGCATGATGAAATGATCGGCATGTTCCCGGGCATCAAAGAAGTGCTTGAGAATCTAAAACAGGAAGGCCTGCGCTTGGGCGTCGTATCGACGAAGCGCAGCGATGTGCTGAAACGTGGGGTCTCGATCCTCGGCATCACGGATTATTTTGACACGATCCTCGGCTCAGGCGATTTTTCGCAACCGAAACCTGATCCGGAATCACTCTTCCTGGCTATGGATCGTCTGGACGCCGATAGGGAAACCAGCGTAATGGTCGGGGACAATCACCACGATATAGTCGCAGGCAACAATGCGGGCGTCACAAGCGTTTTTGTTGGCTGGTCCGAAAAAACGACTGCCTTCATTCAACCATATCAGCCAACAAAAATAGTCAAGGATCCACAGGAGTTGGAAGAGTACATTCTTTCCGGCGTGAGAGTTTAATGGAGGGGAAGCGAGCAAAATGAAACAAAAAGTCGCCGTATTGGGGGCAGGATCTTGGGGTACAGCCTTATCCATGGTGTTGGATGAGAATGGGCATGATGTCCGCCTTTGGGGGAATGACCCGAAACAAATCAAAGAAATCAATGAGCAGCATACGAATGAACACTACCTTCCAGGTGCAAAACTGAGTGAAGCGATTGTGGGATACACGGATCTGAAAGCCGCCATCAAAGAAGCAGACGCGCTCTTGTTCGTTTTGCCGACAAAAGCGATCCGCGTGGTCGCGAAAGAAGTCGCATCGTTATTGGACGGACAAACAAAGCCGCATCTGATCCACGCCAGCAAAGGTTTGGAGCAGGACACCCATAAACGGATTTCCGTCATCATCCAGGAAGAGATTCCAGCTGAAAAATACGATAGCTTAGTCGTCCTTTCCGGACCGAGCCATGCGGAAGAAGTCGCCAAAAAGGACATCACCACAATCACTGCCGCATCCCAGGACGAAGAGGATGCAGGTTATGTGCAAAAACTGTTCATGAATCCCTACTTCAGGGTCTACCGGAACACGGATGTCATCGGGGTTGAGTTGGGTGCTGCCTTAAAGAACATCATCGCAGTCGGAGCGGGAGCGCTTCACGGATTGGGTTATGGCGATAACGCGAAAGCGGCTTTGATGACGCGCGGATTGGCGGAAATCAGCCGCTTGGGAATTGCTTTCGGTGCCGATCCAATGACTTTCTTCGGTTTGAGCGGGGTAGGCGATCTGATCGTTACCGGAACAAGCCGCCATTCGCGCAACTGGCGAGCAGGGGATCTGATCGGAAAAGGCCATGACCTGGATGAAGTGCTGAACAATATGGGGATGGTCGTTGAAGGCGTGGCGACAACAAAAGCCGCTTATGAATTGGCACAGGAAAAAGGCATTGAAATGCCGATCACGGAAGCCATCTATAAAGTGTTGTACGAGAAAGTCGATGTCAAAAAAGCAATCGAGGAATTGATGCTGCGCGAAGGCAAAGCGGAGCAATCTTCTCAAAATGTGAAAAAGGGGAGCCAGTCAATATGAAAAAAGTCAGAAAAGCAGTGATTCCTGCTGCAGGATTCGGAACGCGTTTTTTACCGGCAACGAAAGCGATGGCAAAAGAAATGTTGCCGATCGTCGATAAGCCGACCATTCAATTCATCGTTGAAGAAGCGATCGCATCAGGGATCGAAGATATCTTGATCGTAACCGGAAAAAGCAAGCGTCCGATTGAAGACCATTTTGATTCGAACATTGAGTTGGAAGCGAATCTGCGCGAAAAAGGCAAAAATGAGCTGCTTGAATTGGTGCAGGAAACGACGGGTTTGCGCATCCATTTCGTCCGCCAATCTTATCCATTGGGATTGGGCCATGCGGTTCTGCAGGCAAAAGCCTTTGTCGGGGATGAGCCTTTCGTTGTCATGCTTGGGGATGATCTGATGGAAGACGAAGTGCCATTGACCAAACAGTTGATGGATGCCTACGAGCGCACACATGCTTCGAACATCGCCGTGATGGAAGTGCCGCATGAAGAAACATCCAAATACGGCATCATCGATCCCGATCAGGAACTGGAGCCAGGCCTGTTCAACGTCCGCAGATTCGTCGAAAAACCGAATCCGGAAGACGCGCCGAGCAATTTGGCTATCATCGGCCGCTACTTGCTGACTCCGGAAATTTTCGAAATTCTGGAAAATCAGAATCCGGGTGCCGGCGGAGAGATCCAATTGACCGATGCCATCGATACTTTGAACCAAACGCAGCGCGTTTTCGCAAAACGCTTCGACGGCAAACGCTTTGACGTCGGGGACAAATTCGGCTTCCTGACGACTAGCATTTCCTATGGGCTGACCCATCCGGAAATAAAGGATAAATTGAAAAATTATCTGGTGGAACTGGGCGAAAAGTTGGCTGCCGAAGACGAAGGCAAGTAGCCATTTTGGCCATCCAAAGCCAGCCGGATGTTGCATGAAAAATAACAGAGGCCGAGCCATCAATCGTTCTGCGATTCATGGCTCGGCTTCTTCTCCATTAATTCGGCACTCTGAGCAGAATTGTGGCAAAAAAAATAAAGGCAGAGTAAACTGAATAGGAATTCGATTCCGGCACCAGGCCGGAACAGACTTAACACCAGAAGGAGATACACTAAACATGGAACAAACTGAAAAAATTTATGACGTCATCGTCATCGGAGCCGGACCAGGCGGAATGACCGCGGCGCTTTATGCCTCCCGTTCCAATCTGAGCACCTTGATGCTGGAACGGGGCGTTCCCGGCGGCGAAATGATCAACACTGCCGAAATTGAAAATTATCCTGGCTTCAAATCGATATTGGGTCCCGAGTTGGCTGAAAGGATGTACGAAAGCTCCATGCAATTCGGAGCCCAGCACGCCTACGGAGATGTGAAGCGCATTGTTGTCGATGGCGATTACCGCATCGTCGAAGCAGGAAAAAAATCCTATAAAACGCGTGCCGTCATCATCGCTACAGGTTCCCACCACCGTAAATTGGGGGTTCCTGGGGAAGAACAGTACAATGGCCGCGGCGTTTCCTATTGTGCCGTCTGTGATGGGGCCTTCTTTAAAGGTAAAAAATTGGCAGTGGTCGGCGGAGGAGATTCTGCCGTGGAGGAAGGGACTTACTTGACGCAATTCGCGGATGTCAACATCGTACACAGACGTGATGCTTTGCGGGCTCAAAAAGTCATCCAGGACCGTGCCTTCAAGAATGAGAAAGTGTCCTTCACTTGGGATTCCTTTGTGGAAGAAATCAAGGGAGACGGACAAAAAGTAACGGGCGTAGTGATCCGGAACAAAAATACCAACGAGATAACCGAAAAAGCCGTGGACGGGGTCTTCATCTACGTAGGCATTTTGCCGCAATCGGATGCCTTCCTTGATCTGGGGATCACGGATGAAGAAGGCTGGATCATCACGAATGAGCATATGGAAACAGCCGTACCGGGCATCTTTGCTATCGGGGACGTGCGTCAGAAGCTTCTGCGTCAAATCACGACTGCCGTCGGAGATGGTGGAGAAGCCGGGAACCGCGCCTTTTCTTACATCGAAGACCTGCATGACCGTCTAGCGGCTGCTGAAGCGGCTGCCGAGACAGTGGACTGAAAGAATATTCATCAAAACAGTTAAGTTGTTGTCCGATCGATAAATATCAACAAAGTTCATGCTCTGATTTATAGAGCGTGAACTTTTTTTTTAGATTCCATCTTTTCGCTCATAATGCATGTAAATAATGTTATAATATGATTAAACTAATATGGAAGGATGATGAAAATGTCTTATCAAGAAACCATCGCACAATGGAATAATTTTGCCTTATTAGAACCTACATTAAAAGAAGAATTAAAGTCTTTGGAGGGAAATGAAGAAGCACTGAAAGATGCTTTTTTTGCTCCGCTGGAATTCGGGACTGCCGGTATGCGCGGCATCCTGGGAGTCGGCATCAATCGGATGAACATCTACACAGTCCGCCAAGCGACCGAAGGATTGGCTCGTTTGATGGAGGCGAAAGGTGAAGAAGAGAAAAAACGCGGCGTCGCGATCGCTTACGATTCCAGACACCAATCTCCGGAGTTTGCGATGGAGGCGGCGAAGACATTGGGTGCGCACGGCATTCCGGCTTTCGTTTTTGAAAGCTTGCGTCCTACACCCGAGTTGTCCTTTGCGGTAAGACATTTGAATGCGCTAACGGGGATCATGATCACAGCGAGCCACAACCCGGCTGATTACAACGGTTATAAAGTCTATGGAGACGACGGCGGCCAGATGACTCCTGACGATGCGGATGCTTTGACCGATTATGTAAGAGCAATCGAAAATCCGCTGACGATCCAAGTGGGCGATGAAGCAGAGTTGAAAGCAGCCGGCTTGATCAAAATGCTTGGTGAAGAAGTCGACGCGGCTTACCTTGAGTTGGTCAAAACAGTGACTGTCGATCCTGCCCTTGTCCATGAAATGAGCAAAGAGATGAAGTTGGTCTTCACGCCTCTGCATGGGACTGGCCAGATGATGGGTGAACGTGCCTTGAAGAACGCCGGTTTTGAAGGCATCTATCTCGTTCCGGAACAAGCAGTCGCAGATCCTAACTTCTCCACCGTGAAATCACCGAATCCGGAAGAAGCAGGCGCATTCGAATACGCCATCAAACTGGGTACGGAACTGGATGCCGATATTTTGGTTGCGACCGATCCGGATGCTGACCGCTTGGGCGCGGCCGTCCGCAAAGCCAAAGGCGAGTACGTTGTTCTGACTGGTAACCAAATCGCTTCATTGATGCTGGATTACTTGCTGCGCGCGAAAAAAGCGGCCGGTACATTGCCAGCCAACGGAACAGCCCTGAAATCGATCGTATCCAGCGAGTTGCCGACCGCAATCGCAAAATCTTACGGTGCGGATATGGTTGATGTTCTGACCGGATTCAAATTCATCGCAGAAAAAATCAAGCAGTACGAAGAAGACCACAGCAAGGAATTCTTGTTCGGTTTCGAAGAGAGCTACGGCTACTTGGCAAAACCGTTTGTCCGCGACAAAGACGCCATCCAAGCCCTTGTTTTGATTGCTGAAGTAGCGGCTTATTACAAGAAAAAAGGCCAAACGCTGTATGACGGCTTAGTAGAAATCTTCGAAACGCATGGCTACTATAAAGAACAGACGATTTCAGTCACGATGTCCGGCATCACCGGGGCAGAAAAGATCAAAGCTTTGATGGCTAAATTCCGTTCGGAAGCACCGGCAGACTTCGCAGGCATCGCCGTATCAATCACTGAAGACTTCGGCAACTCGACGAAGACATTCACTGACGGATCCACGGAAAGCATCGATATGCCGAGCTCGAACGTGCTGAAATACTTCCTGGAAGATGGCAGCTGGATCGCCATCCGTCCAAGCGGAACAGAACCAAAAATCAAATTCTACATTGGTGCGAAGGCTGAAAGCCAAACCGCAGTCGACGAAAAAGTCGCTGCTTTCGAAGCAAGCATCCGTAGCCTGACTGCAGAGTAATCCGAGAAAACGTAACAAACAAAAAAGAAGCCCGCGGGCTTCTTTTTGTTTGGGCGCGGGCAAATCAGAAAGTTTTGGCCAATTGTTTGGCTTTTTCGATCGCATCTGCAACGATTTCATCGGCACGGTCCGGGTATGTGTCCATCCCTTCGACGAACAGTTGCGAGATTTCTTCCACTCCCAGGAAGCGGAAAATGCTCTTGATGTATTGGCTGGCAGGATCACGTCCGTCGAAGATTCCGCCGTTCGCTTGGATATGCAGCAATTTTTTATCCGGGACCATTCCGACCGCTCCGGATTCAGTGTAACGGAATGTCTGTCCGGCGACTGTGATGGTATCGATCCACGTCTTCAGACGACCCGGCACGTGCATGTTCCACAACGGATTGGCGATGATGATCTTATCCATTGCCAAAAAATCATCGGTGTAGTGATTGAAGAGCGTCACTTTTTCCTGCTGGCGGGAAGTCAATTGATCAAAAAGCACGCCTTTCGACAATTCCTTCCACGCAGTCAAAAGATCCCGGTCGATTTCCGGGATGGCGACTTCGTAAAGATTCATGTCCTTGATGCGATCGTAAGGATTCACAGCTTTGTATTCCTCCAGAAAAGCATCCAGGACTTTCATGGAACGGGAGACGCTGCTGTCGAACGGATGCGCGCGCACAACTAAAACTCTGGCCATAGAATAACCTTCTTTCCAATTTGTTATACCTACATGATACCATTTACATGCACAGATGATAAAGCCTAACCACTGCCTGCAACCGAGAGAAAAAGGTAAAAAAAAGAGAGTTACCCTTGTCGGGAAACTCTCTTTTGCATTTTGAATCGGCAATCTTAAGCTACGAAAGCTTCCGCAGACAGAGGCGTTTCATCGATGAAGAAACGTTTGTACCAGACGAGGAAGATGTAGGCAGTCCAGATCTGACGGCCGTAATCCAATTTCTTCGTATAGTTGTCATCGAGGATCTGCACGAGCTTGTCGGTGTCGAAAAATTCTGCCGCATAGTCTGAAGCGAAAGCTTTTCTGACTTCATTGTAGAATTCTTCTTCACGCAGCCAGTGTCGGATCGGAGTAGGGAAGCCCAACTTCGGACGTTTCGCCCATTCTTCCGGCAGGACATCGGCAGCCGCTCTGCGCAGCACATATTTTGTATCGATTTCGTTGACGCGGTAATCGGAAGGGATGCGTTTCGCCAATTCCATGACTTCTTTATCCAGGAAAGGTACACGCAACTCCAACGAGTGGGCCATGCTCATCTTGTCGGCTTTCAACAGGATATCCCCAGGCATCCAAAGGTTCAGATCGAGATACTGCATCTTTGTCACATCATCCTGGCCTTTGACTTCGTCATAGATCGGTTTGGTGATTGAACGGATATCCGGGCCATTTTTGTAGGCCGGCTTCAGGATGTCCACAGCTTCTTCTTCGTCCCAGACGATGGCCTGGCCGATGAAGCGTTCTTCCACTTTTTGGCCGCCTTTGACCAGGAAGGTCGTCAGGGTATTCTTCGGCAGTTTGTGGGCCAATTTGCCGATGCCTTTTCTAAGGCTGTAAGGGACCTTTTCATAGGTCTCCATTTTCTTGGATGGTTCATACCAAGAGTAGCCGCCGAAAATTTCATCTGCGCCTTCACCCGAAAGTACGACCGTGACATCTTTCTTCGCCAATTCGGCCAAGAAATACAACGGAACGGACGACGGATTCGATTGCGGTTCATCCATATGGTATTGGATGGTAGGCAGGGCGTGGAAAGCTTCCTCTGGCGAAATGTACTTGCGGACATTCTCGATGCCCAAGATTTCGGAAAGGTCGGCAGCTTGGTTGGTTTCATTGAACATTTTTTCATATTCGGAGAAGCCTACCGAGAAGGATTTTTCCGGTTTCATCAAGGCTGTGATCAAGCTGGAATCGACGCCGCCGGATAGGAAAGCGCCTGTCTTCACGTCACTGATTTTGTGGGCGCGGACGGAATCGGCCATCGTTGCTTTGATTTCTTCCACATAGCTCTCCAAAGTGCCGTTTTCGGCATGGAATTTCTTGTCCCAATATTCGACCGTATGGATATCATTGCCTTTCAGCACCATATAATGCGCAGGTTTCAATTTGTGGACGCCCTTGAAGAAGGTTTCGCCCATCGAAGAGTACTGCAGCGTCAAGTAAGGGCGCAAAGCATCCTTGTTCACTTCTTTGATGAAAGCAGGGTGAGCCAAAAATGACTTGATTTCAGAACCGAAAAGCAAACTGCCGTCGGTTGTGTTTGTCGTATAGTACAACGGTTTGATGCCGAAGCCGTCACGGGCGATGAACATCGTATCGTTCACTTTGTCCCAGATCGCGAACGCGAACATGCCGCGCAGTTGTTTCACGAAATCATAACCATATTCTTTGTAGCCGTAGATCAAAACTTCGCTGTCCGTTTTGGAATGGAAGATGTGTCCTTTTTTCTTCAGATCTTCGCGCAACTCCTGGAAGTTGAAGATTTCGCCGTTGAACACCAATACCAAATTTCCGTCGGCACTGTACATCGGTTGCTTCCCGTTATCGGAAAGGTCAATGATGCTCAATCGGCGGAAGCCTAACGTTACCTTGTCATCAGAATACATGCCGCCGCTGTCTGGCCCGCGGTGGACGATTCTGTTCATCATACCTTCAATTACAGTCTGATGGTTCCATGCTGTCGATCCATGGATATATCCAACAAAACCACACATTTATACCACTCCTTAAGTATCTCTTGCTAGATCAGAATGTCTGTCCGTCTAGAGTCCAATCTATTCTATCACAAATGGAAAATCATTAAAAGAAATTATCCGATCGCGAAGCGCGGCGGAATTTTCAAAAATCAAAAAAACAAAGCGATCCATTTTGAATGGAACTGCCTTGTCCTTTGATTTCACTGTTTATTTTTTGCGCTCAACAGTTACGTTTAACTTTGAACTCTTCAGCAGGCAGCTAGGGTTTGAGATCTCCCCAAAATAATTTACATGAGCTTCTGATGCAGGATTGGAGCAAAGAAAAATAATTGGGATTCGTCGAAAAGAATGCTAGGATAATAGTAGAGGCAAATATGCGCAGACAACAAAAAATGAGAGCGGTTTCTTGTTTTTGGCCGATGATAAATTTCAAATCAGGAAAGAGGCATACAAGTGGAAAAAAAATACATCATGTCGATAGATCAAGGGACGACCAGCACGCGTGCAATCATCTGGGACAAGAAAGGCACAATCATCTCTTCTTCGCAACGAGAATTGATGCAATATTATCCTGAACCAGGCTGGGTGGAACACGACGCGAATGAAATTTGGATCAGTGTCCAGTCGGTCATAGCGGATGCTTTGATCAGGGGGGCCATCCGTCCGGAGGAAATTGCGGCAATAGGGGTAACGAATCAGCGCGAGACGACGGTTGTGTGGGACCGCGTTACTGGGATGCCGATCCATCATGCGATCGTTTGGCAATCCCGCCAGACTTCGGAAATCGCCGACAAACTGAAGCAGGAAGGGCATAACGACTTCATCCATGATAAAACCGGATTGATTATTGATTCCTACTTTTCCGCCACCAAAATAAAATGGTTGTTGGATCATATCCCGAGTGCTCGTGAGCGGGCTGAGAAGGGCGAACTGCTTTTCGGCACCATTGATACATGGATTGTCTGGAAACTGACAGGAAAAAAGGTGCACGTAACGGATGTTTCCAATGCCAGCCGAACGATGCTGTTCAATATTTACGAATTGAAATGGGATCAGCAGATCCTGGATTTGCTGGACATTCCGCGAACGCTACTGCCTGAGGTCCGTTCTTCATCGGAAATATACGGATATACCGAAGAAAATGATTTTTACGGTTCGCGCATCCCGATAGCCGGAATCGCCGGCGATCAACAAGCCGCTCTTTTCGGGCAGACCGGGTTTGAACAGGGGATGGTGAAAAATACTTACGGGACCGGCGCGTTCATTGTTATGAACACAGGCCGTACACCGGTGAAATCGGAAAACGGCCTGCTTACGACGATCGCCTACGGGTTGAACGGTGAAGTGACGTATGCCCTTGAGGGAAGCATCTTTGTGGCCGGGTCCGCTCTGCAATGGCTGCGCGATGAAGCCCAATTAATCCGGACTGCAGCCGAGTCGGAAGAATATGCTGAAATGCTTGAATCGAACGAGAACGTCTATATGGTTCCGGCGTTTGTCGGCCTGGGGGCACCCTATTGGGATCAGGACGTGCGTGGTGCTTTCTTTGGATTGACGAGAGGGACTTCTAAAGCGCACCTGATCCGTGCGACGCTCGAATCTTTGGCATATCAGACAAAGGATGTCGTGGATACGATGCAGAAGGATTCCGGACTGGTCATCACGAACATGCGCGTCGATGGAGGAGCAGCCCACAACAACTTCCTGATGCAATTCCAAAGCAACCTTCTGAACACAACGTTGACCAGATCCAAAGTGATGGAGACGACTGCACTGGGAGCCGCATACTTGGCGGGATTGGCAGTAGGATTCTGGAAGGATACCGATGACATCATCAAAAATTGGGAACCCGATTGCGAATTCCATCCGAATATGCCTACTGAAGTGCGCGAAGACCTCTACGCCGGCTGGCAAAACGCAGTAGCCGCCGCCCGCCACTTCAAACATAAGCCAAAGAGAGCGAGATGAATCCCGGGTAGAAATCGAGCACTAAGAGGACTAACACAAAGCGGACGCTTTTTGTCCGTGTGTGGTAGTCAGCTTAGGCGCAGATTTCTGGGATTCAGAACGCGTTTAAAGAGCGAGATGCCTCGTTTAGCGGAGCAAAGTAAGGAAGCTTTTCTGCTTGAATACCCAAACCAAAACGTAAGAATCGATAAAATATTCAGAAATGCACAAATGATACACCCGGTATGTTATAATGGACATATATATTTTTTGACTGGAGGAATTATAATGGCAGACACTCTCGAATTGGTAGTCATAACGGGGATGAGCGGCGCCGGGAAAACGGTGGCCTTACAGACATTTGAAGATTTAGGCTATTTCTGTATAGATAATATGCCCCCAAGTTTATTACCGAAATTTTGGGAGCTTGTAAAGGAATCGGGTAAAATTAGCAGAATCTGCTTAGTGATCGATCTGCGCTCCCGTGCATTCTTTGAAGAAATCATGTCTGCTGTGGACAGTTTGGACAATACTTCCTTTATCACGACAAAGGTTATTTTCCTTGATTCGAAGGACGATGTGCTTGTTTCCCGATACAAAGAGACAAGAAGAAGTCATCCCCTGACCCAATCGGGCGGAACCGTACTGGAAGGAATCCGCAAAGAGCGGGAACTGCTTGAGGACATCCGCAATCGGTCGCAGTTGGTCATCGATACAAGCGAAACAACACCGCGCCAATTAAGGGAACGTCTGCTGGATACTTTCAAAGTCGACGATAAGGATGTTTTCCATATCGAAGTCGTATCTTTCGGGTTCAAGTACGGCTTGCCGATCGATGCCGACATCGTTATGGATGTGCGCTTTTTGCCCAATCCGCATTACGTTGATGAACTGCGTCCGTTGACGGGACTGGATAAGCCTGTCTACGATTATGTCATGAAGCAACCGGAGACGGAAATTTTTTACAAAAAATTTATCGATTTGCTGGAATACATCATTCCTGGCTACAAAAAAGAAGGCAAGACCAGCGTGAATATCGCCATCGGCTGCACAGGCGGACAACACCGTTCGGTCGCTTTGGCTGAACGCACCAGCCTGCAATTGAAGAGTGCTGGTTATCAGGTCAATACAACCCATCGTGATCGGAATAAGCGCAAAGAGACGGTGAATCGGTCATGAGTCAAAATCCGAGCAGAACGAAGAAAATCGTCGTTATCGGCGGCGGAACGGGCTTGCCGGTCATTCTTGAAGAACTGAAGAACCACAATACGGATATCACGGCCATCGTCACGGTGGCTGATGACGGCGGCAGCAGCGGCATCATCCGCGACCATATCAACATTGTGCCTCCCGGGGATATCCGCAACTGCCTGATTGCGCTCTCCGATATGCCGAAATTGGAAAAGGACATTTTCCAGTACCGTTTCGATTCAAAGGATTCCTTCGTTTCCGGGCACGCAATCGGAAACCTGATCATCGTGGCCCTGACTGAAATGAAAGGGAACATTTTTGATGCCATTCGGTTGTTGTCCGTCATGATGGGCGTGAAAGGGAAAATTTACGCCGCAGCTGACGAGCCGCTCTCGCTCTACGCAGAGTTCAAGGACGGTACGGTCATCAAGGGCGAGTCGAAAATCGCAAATGGCCGCAAAAAAATCGAACGGGTATATGTCAAACCGTTGGATGAAACTAGGGAGGCCGTCGCTTCCCGTCACGTCATCAAAAGCATTCTGGATGCAGATATGGTCGTTATCGGACCGGGAAGCCTGTATACGAGCATTTTGCCTAACCTGATGATCAGTGATCTGGGACAAGCGGTCATCGATACCAAAGCCGAGAAAGTATACATCTGCAACATCATGACGCAATTGGGCGAAACAGAGGGCTTCACCGATGCTGATCATATCAAGGTTTTGCATGACCATCTGAAAGCGAAATTCATCGATACCGTATTGGTGAACACGGAAAAAGTGCCGGATGAATACCTCAATCAACAAGCCGATGAAGAATATCTGCTGCAAGTGCGCCATGATTTCAAAGGGTTGCGCGAAGAAAATTGCCGGGTCATCTCAGCGGACTTTCTGGATATGAAGAACGGCGGCGTGTACCATGACGGCAATAAAGTCGTTTCGGAACTGATCAATCTGATTTCCAATATCAAAACTATCTGTTGACCTTTTTTCTGATAGAAAGAAGCTGTCGGAAAGGGGGCATATATGTCTTTTGCATCTGAAGTAAAAAAAGAATTAACAACATTGGAAGTGCACCGCGAACACGCGAAAGCCGAGCTGACCGCGTTGATCAGGATGAGCGGATCGGTCAGCATCTATAACCAGTCATTTGTCCTGAATGTCCAGACAGAAAATGCGGCAATCGCCAGACGGATGTACGTTCTCTTGAAGGATCACTACTCATTCGAAAGCGAATTGTTGGTGCGCCGTAAAATGAAGCTGAAGAAGAATAACGTCTATATTGTGCGCCTGAAGCAGGGCGTCACGGAATTGCTGAGTGATCTGAGCATTTTCGACGGCTTGTCATTCAAGACGCAAGTTTCCGAAGACATCATGAACAATAACCAGAAGGAACGCTCTTACCTGCGCGGCGCCTTCATGGCCGGTGGTTCGGTGAACAGCCCGGAAACAAGCCGTTATCATCTGGAAATCTATTCCAATTATGAGGACCACAATCAGGATATCTGTGATATGATGAATCACTTTGACCTGAACGCGCGGACGATCGAGCGCCGCAACGGCTTCATCACTTATCTCAAGGAAGCTGAGAAGATCGCCGATTTTCTGGCATTGATCGGTGCCCATAACGCGATGATGAAGTTTGAAGACGTGCGGATCATCCGAGACATGCGTAATTCGGTCAATCGCTTAGTGAATTGCGAAAACGCGAATATGAATAAGACGATCGATGCTGCTGCGAAACAGATCGCCAACATCGAATTCATCGAAGCGACGGTAGGGCTGGGGAGATTGCCTGACAAGCTGAAGGAAATTGCCGTGATCCGGTTGGAGAATCCCGACATCAGCCTGAAAGAACTTGGTGAAATGATCCCCAGTGGAGTCATCTCCAAATCGGGCATCAATCACCGTTTGCGAAAAATAAACGATTACGCCGATTCGCTGCGGATGGGGAAAGCCATCCGCTGATACAGAAAAATAAACCTTGAGACAAGAAAAGTCTTCAGGTTTATTTTTTTTCGTTAAAAAATCAAGCATGCTTTTTTGCGGATATTATAGACAGTAAGTCAAGCTGAAGGAGGAATGAAAGGATGAATCAAGTATCATTGATCGGGCGGCTGGTGCGGCCCATCCAAGTGCAACAGGTGAATGGGGAAAGGCAAGTCTGCAACAATACATTAGCGGTGCAGCGCCTAAGGAAAGCGGATGAAGGCCAACCACAGGCGGATTTCATACCTGTCGTGTTTTGGGGAGCAACCGCAAATCTGGTCGAACAGTATTGCGCCAAAGGCAACCAGATCGGTGTCAATGGCCATTTGGTTTCGCGTTCCTATGTCAATAAGCAGGAGCAGCACGTCTATGTCATCGAATTGGTAGTGGAAGAATTGTATTTCGTGGAAGCGAAAAGAGAACAGGAAGCAGTCTGATGCTTCCATTGAAAAGCCCCGGATTCCGGGGCTTTTTCTTTCTGAAACAGCGATTTCCTTATTTATTCATAGAAACTTCAAAGGTATGTGGTATCGTAGACTGGAAATGATGCTGCTTATCGGAAAAAAAGATATAATGGAAGAAATGAAAAGGAGAGTCGCTATGGAAATTTTGATGATAGAAGACAATGAAGCCGTCTGCGAAATGATGGCGATGTTTTTTGAGAATGAAGGCTGGCAAGCTACTTTCAAACATGATGGGAAAGAAGGACTGGAGGCGTTCGCGGCTGCAGTCAAAAAATGGGATATGATCATCCTCGATCTGAACTTGCCAAGCATGGATGGGATGCAGGTTTGCCGCGAAATAAGAAAGATTTCCCAGTTTGTGCCAATCATCATGCTGACGGCGCGCGATTCGGAAAGCGACCAGGTCATCGGTCTGGAAATCGGCGCGGATGAGTACGTCACGAAGCCGTTCAGCCCGCTGACCCTGATAGCCCGCATCAAAGCGATGCACCGTCGCGCTAAGGTAGATCATTCGCAGGTGCAGGCTACGAACGATTTCGATGTGCTAACCGATCATGTCAAAATCAGCACGATCACGCGTGAAGCCTATCTTGACGGGAACCAGATCGAAAGTTTGACGCCGAAGGAGTTCGAACTGTTCGCGTTGCTGGCCGAACACCCGAAACAAGTATTTTCGAGGGAACATCTTTTGACCCGGATTTGGGAAGATCCTTATTACGGGGATGAACGCACAATCGATGCCCACATCAAGAAATTGCGGCAAAAAATAGAAGCGGTCGGACCGCAAGTGATTCAAACGGTTTGGGGAGTCGGCTACAAATTCGACGACAGCGGAGTAGAGGGAAAATGAAGTACGTCTATCAACAAACCCTTGCTTTTTTCGCATTGATTCTAATAACCGTCAGTACGACAGGCATCCTGATCATCCAATACGTCACCAGTAATGTCTACGACGAGAAAGAGGCGCAGCTGTACGGATATGCCGAATCGATCATCGATCAGAACATGACGATCCAGCAACTGGAAAGCGGTTCGACTTTGGTGTCCAACCAGGACGTCTCGTTTGCCATCTTTGATGCAGAAGACCATATGGTGTACCCGCAAGCAACGGATCTGTATACGAGCGGAATCAGCACGGAGGATTTTGAGAGGCTCTCAGAAGGGGAACGGATTTCTTTGACGGAACGGGATCGCGGCTTCCTGAACGAAAAGAAGCGCTTCTTGACGGTTTATCTCCCGCTTTTTAATGCGACTACGGCCGAGTTCACAGGCTTCATAGCGGTGGGCTCGCCGGTAAAAGGCATCGAGGATGAAATCAACGAAATTGAGCACAACCTGCTTGTGGCTGTGCTGACTTCCGGGGGCATCGCGATTGTATTGAGCCTCGGCATCGCCAATTATCTGACAAGGCGCATCAAACGCATGCGGAGGGCCACCCATGAGATTGCTTCAGGCAATTTTGATATTTCGCTGGAGAATCATCACAAAGATGAATTTGATGAGCTGTCTGAGGATTTCAACCAAATGGCAAGGTCTTTGAAAGCCTCCAACGAGGAAGTGGAACGCCAAGAGAATTTAAGGCGTCAGTTCATGATGGATGTTGCCCATGAGATGCGCACGCCGCTCACGACGATCAATGGCATCCTGGAAGGGATCCAGCACCACATGATTCCCGAAAGACGTCGGGAACGGAGCATGCAACTGATGCAAAAAGAAACCAAAAGGCTGATCCGTTTGGTGAACGAAAACCTGGACTATGAAAAGATCCGCTCCAATCAGATTATTTTAGTGAAGCAGGAATTTTCCGCTAAGGAAGCGTTGGAGAATGTCGCGGAGCAGATGCGGGCAAAAGCACAGGCGAAGGATGACTTGATCATCGTCCAGGTGGATGCAGCGGACCGGATCTACGCGGACTATGACCGTTTTATCCAAATTATGGTGAACCTCACTCAAAACGCAATCCAGTTCACGAAAAACGGTACCATCACCTTGTCGTCGTTCCCGGATGACGATCAGCAAGTCATCCAGGTCAAGGACACGGGAATCGGCATCGAGAAGAAGGATATCACGAGCATCTGGGAAAGGTTCTACAAAGTGGATGTTTCCAGAAAGAATACAAAATTTGGCGAGTCGGGAATCGGTTTGGCTGTGGTCCAATCCTTAGTGATGAACCACAAAGGGACTGTCGACGTGGAAAGCAATCCAGGAGAGGGAACGACTTTCACGATTACATTGCCAACGAAAACTGCACTTGATAAAAATAGTTAAAAAAATAGCTGTCGGAATTTTAAATTCCGACAGCTATTTTGGTTATTCAACTGTTTCTGTCTGTCCTTCTGCTTGGGTTTCTTCCGAAGCGGGTTGTTCTTCCGTTGCGGGTCCTTCAGCAGCGGCTTGGTTGGCCGGGAACTCAGGGGCATCCGTCTGGTAAAGCGGAACGCTTGAGACGCCGTTGTTCGTGTAGTACAAGGAAGTGTTCAGGTCGCCCAATTCGGCGAGGTCCTCTTCCAATTCGGCTGGAGAATCCACATAGCTGTGCAAGCTTTTGTCGACTGGGGTGAATCCATCTGGCGTATAGAAGCGAAGCAAGTCGCCGTTGATGATCTGATCGGAGATGGCCAGTTGCAGTTCAGCTTGCGCCCGGATTTCAGCAATCTTTTGGATCACTTCTTCGGTCTGATAAGCAAGTGTACCTGTTTGAGTATGATAGACAGTATTTCCTAAAATAGTGTATTCGCTCGTTACGATGCTGCCGTTACGGAAAGCAACAATTCCCTCATGTTGAGCCGACAACAGATCCTGCCCAAGTTGGACATTGGCCGAAGTGTCTACACCCAGAAGATGCATCACAGTAGGCAAGATATCGATCTGTCCGCCATAGACGTCGCTGATCTGTCCAGTACCGGAACCAGGGTTGTGGATGATGAAAGGAACCCGTTGCATCATGGCATCATCGTAGGCACTCCACAAATCTGCATTCGCTCCGATGAGCGGCGCCAATGTTTCGTTGCGTGAACTGGAAATGCCGAAGTGGTCGCCATACAATACGAAAATCGTATTATCATAAAGTCCTGCATCCTTCATATATTGGAAGAACTCAGCCAAGGCCTCATCGGCATAATGGACGGTATTGAAATAACCGTCAACCGTTTCGTCGCCGGTATCCAAAGCGAAGGTGTTGTTCATCTCGTCTTCAGGGAACGGGAAGTGGTTCGAAACAGTTATGAATTTCGCATAGAAAGGCTGCGGCAATTGTTCCAAGTATTGAGTCGATTCCTGGAAGAACAATTTGTCCTTCAAACCGTACTCGACTGAGTTTTCATCCGTCAGCGTATAACTGCTGTCGGCATCAAAGAAATAATCATAGTCAAAGGATTTGTAAACATTATCGCGATCCCAGAAAGAGCCGACATTGCCGTGGAAAACAGCTGACGTGTAGCCAAATGTTTCACTCAAGATGGCCGGTGCCGATTGGAACGTATTGTCCGCGCCGATCTGTGTGAAGGCTGAACCTTGAGGCAATCCGAACAGGGAATTGTCCAGCATCAGTTCGGCATCACTTGTTTTTCCTTGTCCGGTCTGGTGGAATATGTTGCTGTAACTGTATGAATCACTGCTGTGATACAAGCTGTTCAGGAACGGCGTCACTTCAGCTGTCGTGCCTGTTTCGTCCGTCAGCGACAAATCGATCAGGAATTGCTGCATACTTTCCAGATGGATGTAGACGACGTTTTTGCCTTCCGCTTGTCCGAAGTATGTTTCGTTCGGCTCGGCGTAATGTGTACTCATATAATCAAGAACGGAAGCCATATCCGAGCTGTCCGCGCTTGCACGCACTTGGTTGGCCTGGGCGGTTTTGATTCCATCATAAAGCGTATAGACATTGATACCCAAGTATTTTACGATATAGTTGCGGTCAAAAGTTCTCGTCAGCAATTGTGGGCGGCTGATTTCAGCAAGACCCAGGTTAGCGGCAAAGAGAGCGATTGAAGCGGCGATTGTCGCAAATGCCCATCTTTTCTTGAAGATGCGTTCGTCGCGGTTTTTGCTGACGAATTTCTTATAGACGTAAACGAGCACGAAAGCATCGATCCAATAGAACAGGTCGATCGGCTGCATCATGGCGATGACACCTGAACCCAGGTTTTTGGTTGCATTGGCCGAACCGAAAATGGTCTTGATCGTCAAGAAATCCGTAAATTCGCGGTAATAGACGATGTTTGCGAACAACAGGATCGAATTCAGCATGTACAGAGCAATCAAGCTTCGGTAACCTTTTTTAGGATTCTTCACAAAAAGGGAAATTCCCAGAATCAACAAGGTAGTGGCGATTGGGTTGATGAAAAGAATCAGTTGCTGGAACCAGCCATCTACGCCTAAAGAGAACGCTGTGTGGTAAGCGAAATAGGTCTTCAGCCAGAAAAGGACGACGGCGAACAGGAAAAATCCGAATCGCGTCTGCAACTGTTCAGTTAATTTTTGTTTCAAAAAAGAGACCTCCTAATGATATCTTGTGGAACACATGTAAATTTCATGTGGATTTTTAAGGGTAATGTGTGTTGTTTGTGAATTTTATGTAAAATGAGCTAGTGTCATTATATTCTGAATGCTTTTGATAGTCAATCGAAGCACCGTAAAGTTTTTCCTAAGTTTTTATCAAGAACGGTTGCTTTTTTTAGGATTTTTCGAGAAAATGGGTCTTTCCATGTATCTGATCAAAGGAACAAAACTGACAAAGGTGAGCATAGCTTATGATATTTTTACAAGGACCGTATGAGTGGGTGGCTGCTTCTCTGGAATCATCCGTCAATCATTTTCCGCTCATACAATTAGTTTTCAACAGCGTGGACAAGACCATTCTGTATTATTTGATTTGGCTGGTCCTGCGGGCGGCCTATCTGCTGCACAGACACCGCAAGACGGGCAAAAAAATCCCCTTATATAAGGAAGGCTTGTTGCATGCTCTGTTTATCTACATCGTGCTGCTGCTTCAACTGACGGTTTTCCGCAACGAGGAGACCTTCTGGACCGTCGAGTACCACAAAATCGATTGGTCGGCGATCCATTGGTTGCCGTTGGTGGATACGGTCAAGCTATTTTACGGGGACTCCGGTTTTTCGGCCTGGTATAATTCGTGGGGGAATGTCGTCTGGTTTATGCCGTTGGGCTTCGTGGGCCCGTATCTGTTCAGGAAAAAATGCAGTTTCCTCAAAGTTACGGCGATCGGCTTTCTTTTTTCCGCCATGATCGAGTTCCTCCAGCTCATCTTTCAGACGGGCGTGACGCATATCGATGATGTCTTCTTCAATACGTTGGGTGCAGCAATCGGCTACGGCATCTGGATATCTTCAAAAAAACAAAGCAGTACAGAACGGACAATTGACTATAAAGGAAGAAAACAATGAAAAAAATAATCATTACGCAAATAAGCGAAAAAAAAATTAAGGCAGGGAATCCCTTGCTGCAGTTCGAGGATTTTCCAAATGAACTCAGCTTCAATGAGGGCGAAATAGTCGAACTGGTCGATTCTCGCCAAGCATTCGTTGCAAGAGCCTATTTGGCCAAACAGAACAAAGGAGTAGGCTGGGTATTTTCGTTGGATAACGCGGATAGTTTCAATGAAGCGTTCTTCAAAAACCAGTTCGAAAAAGCGAAACGCAAGCGCATGGATCTGCAAGCGGATCCGGAAACGACAACCTATCGGCTTTTTAATGCGGAGGGTGACGGCATTCCCGGTGTCACCATCGACCATTATGACGGATTTGCGGTGGTATCCTGGTACAGCGGAGGCATCTTCCGCTACCAAGCCGCCATCCTCGCTGCTTTTCAAGCGGTCTTCCCGGAAACGAAGGGCATCTATGAAAAATTCCGTTACCAACGGAAAGACAGCCTGATCAGCCGCTTCGTCACGGGTGAAGCAGCCCCGACGCCCCTGATCGTGAAGGAGAACGGCATCAACTATGCGACTTATCTGGATGATGGGCTGATGACGGGCATTTTCCTGGATCAGCGCGACGTACGCGGTGCTCTGACGGAGCGTTATGCGGCAGGTAAACGGGTATTGAACACCTTCAGCTACACGGGCGCTTTCTCGGTTGCTGCAGCCATGGGCGGAGCAATCGAAACAACAAGTGTCGATGTTGCGAACCGTTCATTGGAACGGACCAAAGAACAATTCGCCGTCAACAACCTGGATGGCGATGCGCAAAAAATCTATGTCATGGATGTCTTCGATTTCATCCGCTACGCCATCCGCAAAGAATTGCAGTATGACGTGACCATCATCGATCCGCCAAGCTTTGCCCGCACCAAAAAGCGGACTTTCTCGGTCACGAAGGATTACACCCAGTTGTTGGAGGAGCTGATCCAGATCACCGCACCGGATGGCACACTGATCGTTTCTTCCAACGCCGCCAACTACAAGGAAAAAAATTTCAAACAGGACATCGACCAAGCCTTCAAGAACAGCCATTGTGACTACCGTATCCTGGAAACCTTCCACTTGCCGAGCGACTTCGCTGTTCCGGCAGGCAGCAGGACCAGCGATTACTTGAAGGTCTTCATCATCAAGAAACTGGCGAGATAAGAAAAGCTGAACGGGTTCGCTCAGCCCTGAAAGAAATTTAGGAAATATGACCTCGCAACGTTCCCTACGGGCACCTTGTACTGGTAGTCTAAGGGATGAATCCCTAAGACTACCATGCAAATGAGCATCGAAGAGCGCAATGGGTCAGATTTATCTAATTTCCGAGGGGCTAACCCGTGAAGCTAGCCAACGCTTTGGATTGCATGGAACATTTTGCAATTCTTTGAAGCACCAACGGTGACGCACTTTTGAGTACAGAGAAATTTATATTTTTCCTACAATATAGAAAAAAGGGAACGGAGCTGCCTCTAAATGAGGTGGCTCCGTTCTCTTTGCGAATGGATGTTTTTATTCGTCCCGATCTGCAGCTGCATGCTGCCCGGCAGTGTGCCCTGTAACAAAGGCGCCGGTGATGTTGTAGCCACCTGTGTAGCCGTTGTAGTCGATCAGTTCGCCGCAGAAATAAAGCCCCCGCGTCAGTTTGCTTTCCATCGTCTTCGGATTGATTTCCTTCGTGGAGACGCCCCCGCCGGTGACAAAGGCTTTATCCAAAGGATGCGTGCCGTTCACTTCGAAGGAGAAATTTTTGCAGAAGTCGGCGAAAGCTTTGATTTCCTTCGGCGTCAATTCCTTCAGGGATTTCTGCGGGTCGATAGCGGCCTGGTTGCAGCCGAAAAGCAAATAACGCTCCGGCATCAGGTCTTTCCAGCCGTTTTTGACGCTCTTTTCCGGTTGATCCTTGATGAGTTTCTGCAACTGTTGCTCGACGGCACCCAATGAAAGTTCCGGCAGGACATCCAATGACATCGTGACGGTCTCGGTTTTATCGCGCTTCATCGTTTGGTGGACAAACATCGAACAACGCAAAGCAGCAGGGCCGGATACGCCGAAGTGGGTGAAGATCATGTCCATCTGGTGGGACACGACCGTTTTGCCTTTTTTATTTTTTATGCTGAGGGCAACATTGCGCAGGGACAGTCCCTTCAGTTCGCTTGAACGGATGAAGTCCGCATCGGAAGTGATCGGCGCTTCGGTAGGGTACAGTTCCGTGATGGTGTGCCCAGCAGCCTTGGCGAACTTATAGCCATCGCCTTTGGATCCTGTGCGCGGCAGGGCCTTCCCTCCGGTCGCCAGGATGATCCGATCAGCCTGGAGGGTTTCGCCATCTTCCAAAAGGACACCGGTCACTTGTCCGTTTTCGATCAGGATGCGTTCCACTTTTATGTTGGTCCGGATCTGGACCTGCAGCCGCTTCAGTTCCTCGATGAATGCTTCCAGGATAGTCCGAGCTTTGTCCGTGACAGGGAACATCCGGCCGTGATCCTCTTCCTTCAGTGCGACTCCTCGTTCGATAAAGAAGGTCATGATGTCATATTGACTGAATTGGGTAAAGCTGCTGTGCAGGAATTTTCCGTTTCCGGGAATATGCCGGATGATTTCCTCTTCGGGACGATTGTTGGTGACGTTGCAGCGTCCGCCGCCTGTCAAAAGCAATTTTTTCCCGAGACTTGGATTTTGTTCGAGGAGCGTCACTTCAGCTCCTGCTTCGGCAGCGGTGCAAGCCGCCATCAGACCGCTTGAACCTCCACCGACAATAATGATGCGTGTTTTCATATTATTTAATTTCTCCGATCTTTTGCTGCACTTACTTTATCACAGATATGTCCATCTGAAAACGGCTTTCTTCCCAAAATGATCATGAAAAAACAGGCTTTCCTTCATTAAATATTCAAAAATCGCGGCTATACTGTGTTCATACCCAAAGATAATCGTTTCTTTTTCCTCTTCTGTACCCGCAGAAGAACTCCTCCCTCTTGGACGGAAACGGGGCTTTGATTGCTGAACAGCTAAGCAGCGATCATGCAGAATGATTTTTTCTGCAGGCCTCGATTTCCGTTCATTTTTTGTGCCCGAAAGGGTATAATAGCAGTATAGTACAGTTATCTTTTGAGAAGTGAGGGAATTGAATGGATTTCATGAAAGTAATGCATACGAGACAAACAACACGCAGCTACCAAACGTTCGGGCTATCCCGGGGACAAATCGAAATTATGCTGCAGGCTGGGCAAAATGCGCCGATCAGCCGCGGTCGCTTTGAGGATTACCATATCACGGTCATAAAAAATTCGGAAATATTGGTAGCGATTACATCCGCAGCGAAGGAAGTGACGGGCAATAAGGACAAAGACCCCTTGTACGGAGCACCTGCCTTTTTCGTTGTTTCCGCCAAAGAACCGGCTAAACCAGGCAGCATCGCAAGCGCAGCAGCAATCGTAGAGAATATGCACTTGCAGGCAACCGCAGAACTGTTGGGCAGTTGCTTCGTGATGGGACTCTTTCAGAACGGCACGTTGGATGCTGAAGGCATCCGCGAAAAAATGCAGATTCCTGAAGGTTTCACCCCTGTCGCCGGGATGGTGGCGGGCTATCCGCACGGCTATCTGCATGACCGGCCACGCACATTGGACAAAATCGCCACCAATATCGTCGAATAGCACGGTTTAGGCACTGAAAAACGACCTAAGGAGAAACGTTCAGGTTTCCCGGGTCGTTTTTTGCATACACGTCTGTGGAAAGCTTCAGAATACAAATCAATCAAGAAATGAAGGGTTGCATGATGGCATATATTTCCTTAAAGAATGTCAGCAAATTCTATCAGATGGGCGAGACACGGATCACAGCCAACGACAAAATCAGCTTCGACATCAACGAAGGAGAGTTTGTAGTGATACTTGGGCCCAGTGGAGCCGGCAAATCCACCGTTCTGAACATCCTTGGAGGGATGGATGATGCCGATGAGGGGCACATCAGCATCGATGGGGTGGACATCTCCCAGTTCACTTCAAAAGCCTTGACGACCTACAGAAGGCGGGATGTCGGTTTTGTCTTCCAATTCTATAATCTGGTGCCTAACCTGACCGCAAAGGAGAACGTGGAGCTTGCCTCGCAGATATCGCCGCATGCCCGCGATGCTGCTGAAGTCATGCGGGCGGTGGGTCTGAGCGAACGCATGGACAACTTTCCGGCGCAGCTCTCGGGAGGCGAACAGCAGCGCGTCGCCATCGCCCGCGCCTTGGCGAAGCAACCTAAGCTGTTGCTTTGCGACGAGCCGACAGGGGCACTGGATTACGAAACAGGCAAACAAGTGCTCAAATTGCTGCAGGATACGTGCCTCGATACCGGGACTACCGTCATCGTCATCACGCACAACCAAGCCATCGCAGCCATGGCTAACCGGATCATCGAAATCAACAATGCCAAAGTGAGGGCAGTCCATGAAAATCCGAATCCTAAACCAGTATCAGAAATCGAATGGTAGGAGGGGGAGCCGACGATGAAGAAGAAGGCGCTCTGGAAAGACATTTGGATAGAAATAGGCAAAAGTAAAGCGCGCTTCCTCGCGTTATTGGCCATCATCACGTTGGGTGTGGCCTTCTTTGCCGGCATCAAAGCGGCGGGTCCGGATATGCTGGATACCGCCAACCAATATTATGAAGAAAACAATCTGTATGACCTGAAGGTGTTGTCCACCTACGGATTGGAAGAAGCGGATATCGCCATTTTGGCGGAAACGGCCGATCTGGCTGTCCATCCGATGCGCACAGTGGATATCGAAATGGAAGGCAGTGACTTCCTCGTAAAAGTCTTCCCGTTGCAAAGCGGTGCGGATCCGGTCAATGAATATGCAGTCGTCGATGGCAGACTGCCGGAGACAAGCGGAGAAATCGCCTTGGATGCGAAACAGAATCTGATGGACACTTATGAGATTGGGGATACGATCAGCTTCCGCCATGAGTCCGAAGAAGGGCTCACCGAGGAGGAAAAGGAAAACCGCATTTCCTTGAAAGATCAGCAATACACGGTCGTCGGTTTCGTAGACTCGCCGATGTACATCGAAACGATGATGCGCGGCTCCACGAACGTCGGGAAAGGCAGCCTGGATGCTTTCGTTGTCGTGGCCGATTCGGACATGCTCGGCAGCATCTACACGGAAGCCTACCTGACGATCGCTCCCGATGCGGCGGAAACCGGCTACACGGACAGCTACGATGACCAGGTGGACAGCCTGGCCGATAAAGTGGAGCTTGCATTGAACGGAAGACCTTTGGAGCGCATCAACGAAATCCGAGCAGAAGGGCAGCGGAAGATCAAAGATGCGGAAGATGAACTGCAGGAAGGGAAAGACAAACTTGCGGAAGCCGAGCAGAAACTTCAGGATGCCCGAAAACAATTGGATGACGGCATAGCGGCCTATGAAGAAAATCGTCAGTTGTTTCTGGATGAAATCGCAGAAGCCGAGAACAGATTAACTGCCAGCCAGGCTGAAATCGATGAGGGCACGGCTGAATACCGCGCAGGCTTGGCAACCTATCTGGAAAACCAAGCGCTCTACGACGAGGCAAAAGTTGCCTGGGAGTCTCAGAAAGAATCCCTGCAAGGGCAGACCGGTTCGGAGGATTCATTGGATGTGCTGCTGGCGAGCCTGCCCGACACACCGGAAGGCCGCGAAATCGCTGATTTGGCGCAGTCTTTATTGGATGGGCAAGCCGAAGTTGAAGCGACCCAAGCCTCACTGGAAGCCAAAGCTGCGGAGCTGCAGGAACGGGCAACCGCCTTAGCGACAAAAGGAGAACTGTTGCTGGCTGAGCAGACGAGTCTGGAGACGGATGGGGCAGCCTATCAGAACGAATTGACCCTTTTCACCGCTGACATGACAGCCTTCCAAATGGAGAAAGCAGTCAAGCAAGCGGAGTTTTCGGCAAGGCAAGCCGCCATCGATGCAGAAAGGGCCGCCTTAGCAGCTTTGGATCCGGAAACGGACCCGAGCGTTGCGGAACGCTTGGCGGCTGTGGCCGATCAACAGGCAACATTGGATGCGGAGCAGGCCGCTCTGGTTCAAACCGAAGCGGATTTGGCTATCCGCCAAAGTGAGTTGGAGCAACAAGGCGCCTCATTAGCGAGCAGGCAAGAAGCCTTAACCGCCGCAGCCGCGGCTTTCCAGGCGGAACGGGCCAGTGAAGAGGCCGCTCTCTTGGAAGAACAGCGCCTCTTGGAGCAAGCCGGCTCCGAGCTGTCTGACAAAGGGGAGGGATTGCTGGAGCAGCAACAACTTCTGGAAGAAAAAATTGCTGCATTCATGGCCGATGCCGAAGCCCAGATTACAGCCGCAGATGCCCAATTCGCCGAACAAGGAGCAGCATTGGAGAACGGCAGATTGGCATTGGCGTCGGCATTCGCTCAACTGGAGGACGGCCAGGCACAGATCAACGACGGCTGGGCCGAGTTGGAAAGCCAACGTGCGAGCGGTGAACAGGCCCTTGCTGAAGCTTGGCAGGAAATCCAGCAGGGCGAAGCAGAATATCAAGATGGCTTGGCCACCTTCACAGCTGAGCGGGCCGATGCAGAAATCGAGATAGCCGATGGGGAACGGCAGGTCGAGGAAGCGAAGCAAGCTTTGGCCGATCTGATCGACCCTGTCTACTATGTGACGGATCGGTCCGGCAATCCTGGTTATCAGGAATACCGCGACAATGCCGACCGCATCTCGGCAATCGCAGAAATTTTCCCGGTGTTCTTCTTCCTGATCGCGGCCTTGGTGAGTTTCACGACGATGGCCCGGATGGTGGATGAACAGCGCCAACAGATGGGGACGTTGAAAGGCCTCGGTTACAGCGATTTCGATATCGCCAAAAAATATTTGATCTATGCAGCGATCGCCTGCATCGTGGGCACATCGCTCGGTTTGGTGGCCGGTTATAATATTTTCCCTGCGGTCATCTTTGATGCCTACGGGTCCATGTACAGCCTGCCTTCCGTAAAGATCACCTATTACTTGTCCTATGCACTGATTTCCATAGCCATCGCGCTGCTTTGTACCATCGGCCCGGCAGCATGGGCGGCACATACGTCGCTCCGGGAAAATCCGGCAGCGATGATGCGGCCGAAAGCGCCGAAGAATGGCAAACGTGTGCTTTTGGAACGACTGACGTTCGTTTGGGATCGCCTGAGCTTCAATTCGAAGATAACGGTACGGAACTTGCTGCGCTACAAAGCGCGCAATATGATGACGATACTGGGAGTGGCTGGCTGTACCGCCTTGATTTTGACCGGATACGGCATCAAAAATTCCATCTCCGGATTGGCGGACACACAGTTCAACGATGTGATGCGCTATAACGCAATCACGGCGATGCGCCCGGAAGCAAGTGAGGAAGACATCACTTCTTATGATGAACTGATCGCGGCGACTCCTGAAATAACGGACCATCTCAAAGTGGTCCAGGAGAGCTATAAGCTGGATAAAAAAGGTGTGAACCTGCAGAACGTCACGGTTTTTTCTCCATTGGGAACCGAAAATCTTTCGGATTTTGTCAGCCTGCGTGATCGCGCAACGCAAGAACCGATCGCGCTGACTGATGAGGGAGCCGTCATCTCGGAAAAATTGGCGAATTTGGCAGGCGTCGGACCGGGGGACAGCATCGAAATCCGGAATGATGAAATGCAGACCTATCAGGTTCCGATTCAGGCTGTCACCGAGAACTACGTCAACCATTACATTTACTTGACGCCAACTTTGTACGAAGAGATTTTCATCCAAGCCGCGGAACCGACAACGGATTTGTTGCTGTTTGAAGAACCGGAAAGTTGGGAGCGGGGCTTCGGATCCGAAGCGATGGCAGAAAAGGCTGTCGCACTGGTGACGTTCATCAATTCTGTCGACCGCAGCTTCGCTGAAACCTTAGGGAGCCTGGATATCGTCACATTGGTATTGATTGTGTCGGCAGCCGCATTGGCTTTCGTTGTCCTGTACAGTCTGACGAACATCAATGTATCGGAGCGGATCAGAGAATTGTCGACCATCAAAGTTTTGGGGTTCTATGATGTGGAAGTGAGCATGTATATCTACAGAGAGTCCTTGATTTTAACGTTGTTGGGTATTTTTTCAGGTTTCGTTCTTGGAAAAATTTTGAGCACAATCGTTCTCAAAATGGTTGAAATCGACTTCATGATGTTCCCGCCGACAATCATGCCGATCAGCTACCTGTATTCAGGTCTGCTGTCGTTATTGTTCTCAAGCGTCGTCATGCTGATCATGCACCGCAAACTCAAACAAGTGGACATGATCGAAGCGTTGAAGTCAGTCGAATAAGAAAATAGGAAAAACGCGCAAGCAGCCAATGGATGGCCGCTTGCGCGTTTTATTCTGCAGATACTCAGTTTTCGGATGGTGTTTGGGGTGCGCCAGGCAGCAGGTAGTTGACCCCGATGGCGATGGAAGTTCCGATTACGGTATCCAGTACCCTTTGGATGGCATAGGTGATTTTTTCGGTATCGTCTATATTGTAGAAAACGACTAGGAAAGTCGCTGTAGCGCCGACGATAGCCGTTGACATGTCCAGAATGTTGCAGACCATGATCAGGATGATGACGGCGATGATCGTACCGAAGAAATCCACAGAAAAATCCAGTCCCAGAAAATCTTTGATGGCTATCAAGGTGACCCCGAGGATACCGGCGACAGTATTGCCTCCGACACGACGGATTCCATGATGGAGTGATTGCGAGCAATCTTCACGCAAAGCAAAGACAGAAGCCAATCCGGCCAACATAGGAGAACCTCGGTCCAATAATTTGAACAGCAGGACACACAAACCGACAGCAACGCCGGATTTGGTCGTACGCATGCCTACGCGGAACTTCTCCTTATCCAAATGGAACATAGTAAGTACTGCACTTCCTCTCGAAATGAAATAATATCTCAATCATAAGCATTTTTGAATTTTTATCAAGTCATTTTCATATTATTGTGCAAATAATACACTCACATTTGCGGTATTGTTCAGAGTGACTTTGCAGAAAATGAGAGAAAAAAAGTGGATGTTTTTGGACGAAAAATGTCTTTTTCGAGGCCGATTATTTTATTGGTTTTGTTGCAATGGCGCCCTTTTTAAGTAGGGTAAAAAAAGAACATTCGCTTTTTGCCAAAAAAGGCCAAAATTGGGTTGCTTAAATTGTCAGAATATTCTATACTAATGACATTAAATTTTAAGGAGAAGGATGAGGGCCTTTTCTTTGGATTTGCAACGAATTATTAACATATAGTGAGATGGGGAGGATTATTTAGATGAAAAAGAAATTATTGATGGGCTTGGCATCTGTATTCGTACTTGCAGCATGCGGCAATGGCGCGACAGAAGAGAGCGATACAATCAAATTGGGTGGTAACTTCGAATTATCAGGCGGTGCGAGTGCATACGGTACGCTGATGGATGAAGGGATCAAAATGGCTGTTGCAGAACAGAACGCTGCAGATGGCTTATTGGGCAAAGAGATTGAATACATATCTTACGATAATAAATCCGAGCCTTCAGAATCCACATCGGTTGCGACTCGTTTAGCTACTGAAGATAATGTTGTCGCAATCTTAGGGCCTGCTACAACTGGTGCAGCAAATGCGCAATCTCCAGCTGTCACAAGAGCAAAAGTACCAGCAATCCTTCCAGCTGCTACAGGCGATAGCGTAACAATGGATGGCGATTCCGTGTTGGAATACGTATTCCGCGTATGTTTCCAAGATTCTTTCCAAGGTAAAGCCTTGGCTGAATTCGCTCAAACAGATCTGCAAGCTACAAAAGCTGTCATCTTAGTGGATAACTCCACTGACTACGCAATCGGCTTGTCGGATGCATTCAAAGAAACATTTGAAGGAGAAATCGTAGCGGAAGAAAACTTCACAGCCGGCGATACCGACTTCAAAGCGATCTTAACGAACATTGCAAAAATGGATTATGATGTCATCTTCTTGCCTGGGTACTATGAAGAAGGCGGACTGATCATCAAGCAAGCCCGTGAAATGGGAATCATGCAACCGATCCTTGGACCGGATGGCTTCGCTAACTCAACATTGGTTGAATTGGCAGGTGCCGACAACGTTGATAATGTATTCTACGCTAGCCACTTCACTCCGAACAGTGAAGACCCTAAAGTACAAGAATTCTTAGCTGCTTTTGAAGCAGAGTACGGCAAACCTGCAGATTCATTCGCAGCTTTGGCTTACGATGCTGCGCAATTAGTATTCGACGCAATCGCGACTGCTGACAGCACAGATCCTCAAGCAATCACAGATGCTTTAGCGACAACTGAAGATTTCGAAGGCGTAACGGGTACATTCTCATTTGACGAGAACCACAACCCTATCAAATCGGCTTTCGTTATTGAATTACAAGATGGTGTAGAAGTCGGCAACTCTGTTGTGGAACCAGCTAAATAAAAATAGCCTGGCGCGCAACATTGCGGCATTGAAACCTGAATAGACCGTTTGATTCTAAAGTAACACAATGAGGTGCTGGCAGAATTTGCTTAGCACCTTTCTTTATGTTTTTCCTCATCAAAAGTTAATCCCTCATCGTGCGTGAATAATAGTAAACTATAGACGAACAATACAGTATAATGAAAGAAAGATTTCTGTGCAGCAGAAGAAAAGAGAGGTGTAAAATGGAAAATTTAGTTCAACAGCTGATAAATGGTATATCGTTGGGAAGTATCTACGCCTTGATTGCGCTAGGGTACACAATGGTATACGGCGTCATCAAATTGATTAACTTTGCCCACGGGGACATTTATATGGTGGGCGCGTACCTGGGATATGCTTTGATCCAAAACGTTGGTCTTGGCCTTTTCCCAGCCATTCTGATTTCAATGATTTTTTGTGCCATTTTAGGGGTGGTCATCGAGAAGATCGCCTACAAACCGTTGCGGGGCGCAACAAGAGTAGCAACGCTGATTACAGCCATCGGGGTTTCTTATTTATTGCAAAATGTCATGATCTATATAATGGGGCCTGAAGTGAAGGCCTTCCCGACAGCCTTGATCGTCCGGAATTGGACTTTCGGCGGGGTGACCATCAACTCGCAGCAGATCCTGATTTTCCTGACGACAGTCATTCTGATGATCGCTTTGCAGGTCATCGTAAAATACACGAAGATGGGGAAAGCGATGCGGGCAGTAAGTACCGATCCTGAAGCAGCACAATTGATGGGGATCAACGTGGATAACGTCATTTCCTTTACGTTCGTCCTTGGCTCCTCGTTAGCCGGAGCGGCAGGCGTATTGGTCGGTATCTATTATAATTCGATTTCGCCATTGATGGGTGTGACACCGGGTCTGAAAGCTTTCGTTGCGGCAGTATTCGGCGGCATCGGCATCATCCCTGGGGCCATGGTCGGTGGTTACGTCATCGGGATCATCGAGACTTTAGTCAGCGCTTATGGCGGATCGATGTTCAAAGATGCAGTTGTGTACCTGATCCTGATCATCATTCTGATCGTCAAACCTTCCGGAATCTTCGGGAAAAATACAAAAGAGAAAGTGTAGGTGATAAAAATGAAACAATTCAATAAAACAAATCTAGGTTGGCTCATTCTTATCGCTGTGATGGCTGTTGTACTGTTCATCGGCGTCAGCACAAATATGATTTCTCCCTTCTACCAGATTACTTTAGTTACAATCTTGATAAACATCATCCTGGCGATTGGACTGAATCTGGTCATCGGTTTTTCCGGACAGTTCTCACTGGGACATGCCGGTTTTATGGCAATCGGTGCCTACAGTGGCGCCATCATCGGAGATAGGATGGAAGGCTTGGCCGGTTTCTTTGTCGGATTGGTCGTGGGCATGATCATCTCCATCATCGTGGCTTTGATCGTCGGAATACCGACGCTCCGTCTGAAAGGCGACTACTTGGCGATTGCGACATTGGGTGTAGCGGAAATCATCCGTATCCTGATTTTGAACATGGGTGAACTTACCAATGGTGCGCGCGGAATCAGCGGCATTTCGTTCCCTTTCGAATCGAATACTGGTTTCATCATGGTCTTGTTCGTGATATTGGTCGTAACGACCATCCTTACCGTCAACTACATCAACAGCAGCCCTGGCCGTGCGACCATCGCCATCCGCGAAGATGAGATCGCTGCCGAGTCGATGGGTGTCAATGCAACGACTTACAAAGTCATCGCCTTCATGATTGGTGCAGCGACGGCCAGCATTGCAGGCTCCATGTACGGCACTTATTTCAGCGTCATCAATCCAAGCGATTTCACTTTCCAAAAATCGATCGACGTGCTTATCATCGTTGTGTTCGGCGGTATCGGCAGCGTAACCGGCACAGTTGTCGCAGCCGTTGTGTTGGGTATCCTGAACACATATCTGCAATCGTTCGGTGAGCTGCGGATGATTTTCTACGCGCTGGCCATCATCGCCATCATGGTATTCCGTCCAGGCGGATTATTGGGTAACCGCGAATTCACGATGTCCGCTTTGTTGAAGCGCTTTGCGAAAAAAGATTCTGCTAAGAAGGAGGTCCAATAATGAGCCTATTAGAAGTAAAAGAATTGACCAAAAACTTCGGCGGTTTGGCCGCTGTATCCAATGTCGATTTTGCGATCGAAGAAAATGAATTGGTCGGTCTGATCGGTCCCAATGGTGCTGGAAAAACGACCTTCTTCAACTTGCTGACCGGTGTTTACGTTCCGACAGAAGGCACGATCGAATTGGAGATCGACAACAAAAAAGTGTTGTTGAACGGCAAAGCGCCATACAAAATTACGGATCTCGGCTTAGCGCGTACTTTCCAGAATATCCGTCTCTTCAAGGAACTGACGGTTATCGATAATGTGCTGATCGCGATGCACAGCACCATGGGTGAGAGTACTTTCCACAGCTTGCTGCGCACGCCGACTTATTACCGCAAGGAAGCCGAAATGCGTGAAAAAGCTTTGGAACTGTTGGCCATTTTCGAATTGGAAAAGAAATATGATGTATTGGCGAAAAATCTTCCTTACGGTGAGCAACGTCGTTTGGAAATCGTCCGCGCTTTGGCGACGAATCCAAAAATCCTCTTCCTGGACGAGCCGGCAGCCGGCATGAATCCGCAAGAGACTGCGGAATTGACCGCTTTGATCCGCAAAATACAGAAAGATTTCAAAATTACTGTCGTCTTGATCGAGCATGATATGTCCTTGGTCATGAATGTGTGCGAAAGAATCTATGTGTTGGAATACGGCCGTCTGCTTGCCAAAGGAACACCGGAAGAAATCCAAAAAAATCCAGCCGTAATCAAGGCTTATCTAGGAGGCGACTAACGTGCTGAAAGTAAAAAATCTATCTGTGCATTATGGCATGATCCAAGCCATCAAAGATATCAGTTTTGAAGTGAATGAAGGCGAAATCGTGACTTTGATTGGTGCCAACGGAGCAGGGAAGTCCACCATTTTGCGTACGATTTCCGGGTTGGTAAAACCGTCTTCAGGCGAAATCGAATATTTGGGGAAACCTATCCATAATGTGGCGACCAGAAAAATCGTTGAACAAGGGATTGCCCAAGTTCCGGAAGGCCGCCATGTATTCAAAGGTTTGACCGTACAGGAAAACCTTGATTTGGGAAGTTTCACCCGCAAAGACAAGCAGAACTTTGCCGGTGATCTGGAGGCGATATTCGAACGTTTCCCGATTTTGCGCGAAAGAAAAAATCAGGATGCAGCCACTTTGTCGGGCGGAGAGCAACAGATGTTGGCTATGGGCCGCGCTTTGATGACGAAGCCGAAGCTGTTGCTTCTGGATGAGCCTTCGATGGGGCTGGCGCCAATCTTCATCAAGGAAATCTTCCATATCATCCAGGATATCCAAAAACAAGGCACGACGATCCTGCTGATTGAACAAAATGCCAACGTTGCGCTGAAAATCGCGAATCGCGGTTATGTATTGGAGACGGGAAATATCGTATTGACCGGAACCGGAGAAGAATTATTAGCAAGTGACGAAGTTCAGAAAGCTTACTTAGGAGGCTAAAAAATGGATGTACAGAGCTATATGTCAACGGATTTAGTAACAATTCAACCTTCTACAAAAATCATCGAAGCTTTGGATTTGATGAAGGAGCACAAGATTCACCGTCTGCCGGTCGTTCAAGGCGAGACCATCGTGGGCCTGATCACGGAGGGCATCATCGAACGCAATACGCCTTCCAGCATGACCAGCCTGGATATGCATGAAGTCAACTATCTGTTGAATAAAACGACAGTGGCCGACATCATGGAAAAACGCGTCGTGACAATCAACAAGGAAGCTCTTTTGGAAGAAGCTGCAGTAATGATGCGTGAGAATGGCATCAGCGTATTGCCGGTCGTCGAGGCAGGCAACCGCCTGATCGGCATCATCACCGAAAAGGATATCTTCTCTGCCTTCATCGATGTGCTGGGCTACTACACACCGGGCGTCCGCGTTGTCGTCAATATCCATGAAGACAAAAAAGGCGTTCTCGAAGACTTGACCGATATCTTCTCAGATGAGAACATCAACATCCAACAGATTGCGACTTACCGCAAAATGGGCTATGTCCAAGTCGTCATCCAATTGGAAAGCAAAGACATCGACGGTATCCGTGCCAGACTGGAAGAACACGGCTACGAAATCGGATCGATCATCTACAAACCAGAAAGAGTATAGGATTCAGAACCGTTCTAAAAGGATCCAAATAATCCCGTTCACCAAGCAAAACCATACAAATAAGCAAGCCGCTCACTCCAACAAAACGGAGTGGGCGGTTTTTTTAAGCAAAGGATTTCTTTTATCACGTAATAAGTGTATAATAAGGACATGATAGATTGGAGGTTACATAAATGAATAATGCACTTATAACAATTGTCTTGTATACGATCAAAGAGCAATATGTCAGTGAAAAAGCTTTTTATGCCAATCAACTAGGGATCTCGCCGCAGAGCTGGGATCGCTGGAAAAAAGGAGAGCATGGTTTAAAACCAGAGAACATGCAGATCATTTCTAAACTGTTTACCGATTATGAATGGATGCTTGTCCAGAAAGTTTGCCGCAATGCCGAAATTCTTCCCGAAGTGGCAGAGAACCCTGTAAGAGAATATCATTTCCTGAAATATCAAGTCGCCAAAAAATGGATAGCGACGGATTTGGCCGATTTCAAATGGTACACCACCGAAGAGACAGTCCATGATTCAGAAATCCATAAACCGGCAATCACCACACTCCGGCTTGAGTGCAATTATGATTTCTGGAGTTACAAAGATATCATCGATTTGCGCTTGCCTAGCATCATCCGCCATCAGATCGATTCGGAAAAAATCAATCTGCTTGAATGGTTCAATGAAAATACGCCTGATACCATCACAAAAATTACTGAATAATAGAATATAAACCGGAAAGCCGAGATGATACTATCTTGGCTTTTCGTGTGTTTCAGGGTTAAGGCTTACTTTTTGGGTGTGGTTTGAGGGCCAGTTGTGCTAAAATAGGCATAGCAAAAAATTACAGACCAGAAGAGGGCAGAAGATGGAAACGAAAAAAAAATATTCCCATACACCTGAGAGGCACGCACAAAGACTGCGTTTCCTTGCGGGACTCTTGCTGGCGATGCTCTTTTTCACAGGATGCACAACCGATGACGATGAACCGTCAAACAGTCAGCAGAATTCGACAACTAGCAAACATTCAGAAGAAGCGCAATCCTCTTCCAAAGCTTCAGTTGACGAAGCCGAGTCCAAAGTGATCGTGACACCTGCAGCTTCATCAACTGACTGGAATCTGGTATTGGTGAACAGGGAAAATCAACTTGCTGAAGAAATCGCAATGGAGATCTACCTGACCGAGAGCGGCTATCCGATCGACAGCAGGATACAGGAACCCTATTTGCAACTGCTGGAAGCAGGAAAAACTGCCGGAATGGATTTCACGATGATTTCAGGTTACCGCTCCATCGAGCAACAGCAGGCAAACTATGACGTCAACTATCAAAATTATCTGGCTGCAGGTTTGTCTGAAGAAGAGGCGCGCGCAAAGACAGAAGAATATATCGCTTTGCCTAATGCCAGCGAACACACAACCGGACTCGCCGTGGATATCACATCGACCGCTTTAGCCAACCAAGAAGGCAATTCAGGCTTATTCCCGGATCTGGAGAATTATCCTGAGGGGCTTTGGCTGAAAGAAAATGCACCCAAATTCGGTTTTGTCTTGCGCTATCCAAAAGCGAAGGAAGCCATCACCGGCATCAATTTTGAACCTTGGCATTTTCGGTATGTGGGTATAGAGAACGCTGTTTACATGACCGAAAACAACCTGACTTTGGAAGAATACGTAGCAATCCTGAAGCAAAATGAAACGCTCGGGAACAGCGAACAATAGCAGGTAATACAGCACAACCAAACAGACGGAGGAACATATGGCACGAAAGAGAAAGCGGACTCGAAAACAACCGCAATCAGCATCCGCTAAGGCCGTCAAGATTTTATTTTTCTTATTGATCAGTTTTATGGCAAGTCTGTCGCTGATCGGCGATTTTTCTCCAATCATTCCGGATATCCCGGAGTATGGCAATAATCAGGGAACTGACTTCATCGGCAATATCGCCCCTGCCGCGCAACAGATGCAAGCGACTTACGGTGTCCATGCCAGCATCAGCATCGCACAAGCGATCCTTGAATCGGATTGGGGAGAGAGCGAACTGTCCGCCGTCTACAATAATCTGTACGGCATGAAGGGTGATGACCCGGGGAATACGGTCCTCTTGACTACCAATGAATACTACAACGGCCAGTGGGTCACCATCCAAGCAAACTTCAGGGTCTACGGCAACTGGGCAGAATCGGTCCAGGACCATGCGCTGTTGTTCGTGAACGGTACCACTTGGGATCCGAATCAATACGCTCCTGTTCTGCAGGCAACCACTTATCAAGAAGCGGCCCAGGCTCTCCAAGATTGCGGTTATGCGACCGATCCGGATTATGCCGCCAAATTGATAGCGGTCATCGAACAGAACGCACTTTATGAATATGATAATTGAAGGATGCAAACAGAAACGCGCGGACGGGCTGGACTCTTTTGAGGAGGACAGCCTGTCCGTGCGTTTTTTTGCGTCGCAATCGGATAACACCCTGTTATCCGGCAACCTGACAAATTTTAACCGCACGCTCCCTGACTTACCACGAAAATTCGACAAACGGACAGTTTTTGCATGGCGACATTCGTCGAATATAGTGATAAAATGATTTGGTGAAGACTTTTTTTTAACTTATTCCTAATTCTAACGAAAAATCCAAGAGAGTAGTGTGATCACATGCCGAATCAAATTTTACCCGGGAAAACAATCGGTATTATTGGCGGAGGACATGTCGCCCGTATGATTGCTTTGGAAGCCAAAAAAATGGGCTACCAAATAGGCATCTTGGACGCCGATCCTGCCTGTCCGGCTGGGCAAATAGCTGATTGGCAGATAACCAAGAAATATACGGACTTCGATGCGCTGACGGACCTCGCAGCTAAATCGGACGTCCTGACTTTTGAATCCGAAGCCGTGGATACGATGTTGCTGACACAAATCAATCCTTATATCAGCATACCTCAGGATCCGGACAGCCTTTCCATCACCCAAGACCGGTTGATCGAAAAAGCGTTTCTGGAATCCTTGAACATCAACGTAACGCCTTACGCGACGATAACTGCCATCGAAGACATGGAAGAGGCGGTCAAAAGCATCGGCTTCCCGTGTGTGCTGAAGCCGATCCGCGTCGAAGTGGCCACGCCGGTGCAGCATCTTTTGTACAGTGAAGAGGACTTCGGAAGGGCATCAGCCTTGCTGAAAAATGGGACGTGCATTTTGGAGGCTTGGATCCCCTTCGAGATGGAGTTGGCCATCACAGTCGCACAGGATGCGAACAACGTGTTCACATCATTCCCAGTCACCGAAACGGTCTATCGGGAGCAGAAACTTGTGAAGACAATCACGCCAGCACGCGTAGGCGGAAACATCCAGAAAGAGCTTGAACATATCGGCAAGCTGGCTGCGAAGGCCATGAATCTGACCGGCATTTTGACGATCGAGACATTCATGACTTCATCGGGCTCCCTCTATGTGAACCGCTTGGTCGTCAGACCACACCATTCGTGCAATTATTCGCTGGATGGCTGCAGCATCTCTCAATATGAAATCCTTGTCCGCTGCATCTGTGGGTTGCCTATTCCGGAAATCCAGTTGTACGATACAAGCGTGACGTTCAACATCATGGAGGAAAAACTTGACGAAGCACTGATTTTGCTGTTGACAAAACCAGATTGGCATTTCCATTTTTATGGAAAAAAAGAACACCGTGCGAAACGGAAAATGGGACACGTCACATTATTGGGTGACAGCCCGGATATCCTCATCAACGAACTGGAAGAAAACGGCTTGTTAGAATCTATAGAGTAACGGAAACAGGTGTCCGCTCTCTTATATGAAGGAAGGAATCAATTGATGGAGGATAGACTATTCAATAAAGCATACGACTACATAAAAGATAAAATCGACAGCAATTGCTGGCCTCCGGGAACCAAAATAACCGAACAACTTATTTCGGAAGCCTTGTTCATGAGCCGGACACCGATCCGCACAGCACTGCTTTTGCTGGAGGAAGAAGGGATGGTGAAATCCATTCCCTACAAAGGCTACATCGTGGCCGAGAAGAAGATCTCAAACGAGGGTCTGTTGGAACGCCTGGAACTGATTGCAGGTCTCATCATGAATTACCTACAATATCTGAAGGAAAATGACATAACCTTGGATCATAAGGAATTTGAAAAACTTCTGGGAAAACAAGTGGAGTACCTGAATTACCGTGATGCGACGGGTTACTTCAATAATGAATACCGACTCTTTGAGACATTCATTGCCCAAAGCGACAACCAGTTCATGAAGAAAGTGATTTTGACGACAGCCCGCGATATCCACGGAACCTATTCCGACAACAGTGACCTGATCGATGAGGCGCGTTATCAAAACGAAGCTAAATTGCTCGCCTTGTATCAGGAAGTAAGCATCTGCATACGCGATAAGGATTACGACAAGATGGGCGAATACCTCATCTTCTTCTTCGAAACGTTGAAAGACTCAAACGATATCCTAGCCCAGTAATATGAGAAAAGCGGAACGGGTTCGTTCAGCCCTGAAAGAAATTTAGGAAATCTGGCCCTGAATGAGCATCGAAGAGCGCAATGGGTCAGATTTATCTAATTTCCGAAGGGCTAACCCGTGAAGCTAGCCATCATTATTGTATAAAGAAAGTCCTGCCTCTGAATCAACCAAATGGTTCAGCGGCAGGACTTTTATTTTGGATGGCATAATAGGGTGAAAAGAAACGGAACCGCACGGAGGGGAACAAGGGTTAAAAACTATTTAAAATATCAGGGGATTCATTGATAGCCGCCCTCTAAAATGATAGACTAAACCATGATGCAAATCAGAAGCGATAAGGCTGCACCATCGCCTTGAACCTAAAAAAGAACACACCCATACACACTCCGAAACAAAGGCAACAAAAGAAAGGATGGCAATTGTGCAACAAAAACATGACCTCATAAAAGGAATGAACCCAAGGCAAGCAGAAGCCGTTTTGGCGACAGAAGGGCCACTATTGATCATGGCAGGGGCAGGCAGCGGCAAAACGCGTGTGCTGACTCACCGCATGGCCTATCTACTGGAAGAAAAATCAGTAAACCCTTGGAACATCTTAGCCATCACCTTTACGAATAAAGCAGCAAAAGAAATGAAAGAGCGGGTCATCCGCTTGGTCGGAACGGTCGGCAACGACATGTGGGTATCCACTTTCCACTCCATGTGCGTACGGATCCTCAGAAGAGAGAGCGAACAGCTCGGCTATGCGCGCTCCTTCACCATCTGCGACCAGAGCGAAACCGAAACATTGATGAAACGCATCATCCGCGAAAAGAATCTGGATTCCAAAAAATTCGATCACCGCATGATTTTGGGGCGGATCAGTCAAGCAAAAAATGAGCTGCAGACCCCGAAGGAATTCGGCGATCTTGCTGGCGGATACATCGATAATATCGTCTATGAATGCTACAAGGATTACCAAAAAGCGCTCGAAAACAGCCAATCGATGGATTTTGATGACCTGATCATGTTGACGGTCAAACTGTTCCAGGAATATCCAGAAACGCTGTCCTACTACCAAAATAAATTCCATTACATCCATGTGGACGAGTACCAGGATACCAACTACGCCCAATATCAATTGGTGCAGCTGTTGGCCAGCAAATTCAAAAATATCTGCGTAGTCGGCGATGCGGACCAAAGTATCTACGGATGGCGCGGGGCTGACATGGAGAACATCCTCAACTTCGAAAAGGACTATCCGGACGCAAAAGTGGTCTTGCTGGAGCAAAATTACCGCTCCACCAAAAAAATCCTGCGCGCAGCCAACGATGTGATCCAAAACAACGTCAACCGGAAAGAAAAAGAGTTGTGGACAGACAATCCGGACGGCGAAAACATCGTCTACTTCCGGGGCCAATCCGAACACGATGAAGCGCGCTATGTCATCTCGAAGATGCTCCAGGAAGTCCGCGAAAACAAACGCCAGTACGGTGATTTCGCAGTGCTCTACCGGACGAATGCCCAGTCGCGTGTCATCGAGGAGAACCTTCTGAAGTCGAATATCCCTTACAAGATGGTCGGCGGGCGCAAGTTCTACGACCGCAAAGAAATCAAAGACCTTTTGGCTTATCTGCGCCTGATCGTTAATCCGTCCGATGACTTGAGCTTCGGCCGGATCGTGAATGTGCCGAAACGCGGAATCGGTGATGCGAGTGTCGAAAAACTGCGCGAATTCGCCAATATGCATAACCTGACTTTGCTGCAGGCAGCCCATGATGTGGCGTTATCCAGCATATCCGGAAAAGCCGCGAAGGAATTGAAGAAATTCGCGACCGTTATGGACAATCTGCACAAAATGCAGGAATTCCTGCCGATCACGGAATTGGTGCAGGAGTTGCTTTCCCAGACGACTTATCTGGAAGCCCTCGAAATGGAGAAGACGCTGGAGTCGGAAGCACGGATCGAAAACATCAACGAATTCCTGTCGGTAACGCAGGAGTTCGATAAAATGAATCAAGAAGACTTTGATCTGACCTCCTTCCTGACCGATTTGGCGCTGGTTTCCGATTTGGATCAGATTGAGGAAGAACCGCAGAGCGAAGTGACGCTGATGACGATGCACGCAGCCAAAGGATTGGAATTCCCGATCGTCTTCATCATCGGTATGGAAGACGGCATTTTCCCGTCGTCCCGCTCCTTCATGGATGAGGACCAGATGGAAGAAGAACGGCGCTTGGCCTATGTCGGCATCACGCGGGCGGAGCAAAGACTGTTCCTGACGAATGCCTATTCCCGCATGCTTTATGGACGTACGATGTCCAACCCGGCATCGCGTTTCCTTGATGAATTGGACGGATCCGTTCTGGACCGCGAGGACAGTTCGGGATCCACGTCAAACATGTATTCTTCAAAACCGGCAAGCTCGGGCGGCCGCTGGAAAACAGCAAGCGATACCCGCCAGGAGAAAGCCTTCAGTCAGCCGTTTTCGGCCGGACCGCGTGAAAAAACGACGCAGTCCGTCAAGCAAACCGGAAGCAGCGGTGCGGCCAGCCTTGGCTGGGCTGTCGGGGACAAAGCCAGCCATAAGAAATGGGGCACAGGCATTGTCGTTCAGACGAGCGGAGAAGGCGATGGTTTGACATTGGATATCGCCTTCAAAGACATCGGCATCAAACGCTTGTTGGCATCCTTTGCACCGATCGAAAAAGCATAATTTAGGAGGGGAATCATTCATGGCGAAAGTAAGTCCGACCGAAGCCCAAGAGCGCATCGAGACGTTGAAGACGCTCCTCAACCGCTATAGTTACGAGTATTATGTACTGGACAAGCCCAGTATTTCCGATAAAGAATACGACCAGCATTATCAAGAACTGGAAAAATTGGAAAAAGCCCATCCTGAGCTGATCACCACTGACTCACCGACGCAACGCATCGGCGATACCATCCTGCCCGGCTTCACCAAGGTGCAGCACGATTCACCGATGCTGAGCTTGGGGAATGCCTTCAACCAGGAAGAACTGCTGCAATTCCATCAACGGATCAGCAAATTGACCGATCAGCCTTTGCAGTACATGTGCGAGCTGAAGATCGACGGTTTGGCCGTATCGCTGAAGTACGAAAACGGCTTGTTCATCCAGGGCGCGACGCGTGGGGACGGAAACACCGGCGAAGACATCACGCAGAACCTGCGGACGGTCAAATCCATTCCGTTGCGCCTGAATGAACCGCTGACTTTCGAAGTCCGCGGCGAATGCTACATGCCGAAAGCCTCATTCGTCCAATTGAATGCGGATCGTGATGAGAAAGGCCTGGAGATTTTTGCGAATCCGCGCAATGCTGCTGCCGGCAGTCTGCGTCAACTGGATTCCAGCATTGCGGCCAGCCGCAACCTGAACATCTATCTTTATAGCGCCACCAATTTCGAACAATTGACTGTGGAGACGCAGGATGCGCTGCTGAACCGATTGGCTCAGGTCGGCCTGCGGACCAATCCGGAACGCCGGCTCTTCGATTCAATCGAAGACGTGTGGGCATTCACGGAAGAAATCGCAGCGAAAAGAAAAGATTTGCCTTACGAAATCGACGGCATCGTCATCAAAGTCAATGCATTCGCTGCCCAAGAAGAAATCGGCTATACGGTAAAAGCGCCGCGATGGGCGATCGCCTACAAATTCAAGGCGGAAGAAGCCGAAACGATCGTGCGCGACATTGAGTGGACAGTCGGCCGCACCGGCGTCGTGACACCGACAGCCGTTATGGATCCTGTTTTCTTGGCCGGTTCCACCGTGCAACGCGCCAGCCTGCATAACGTCGATCTTGTCCGCGAGAAGGATGTGCGCATCGGCGACACGGTCGTGATCC
>NZ_JBAWAZ010000159.1:0-1761 GCF_049589555.1 Trichococcus sp. | reverse complement strand
ACCTTGCCCTTCGGTATTGATTTCCCAAATATAGGCGGCTTGTAATTCATATGCTTTTGAGAAATACTTGAAAGCTCCTTCGCTGGTCACCAACAGCTTCTTTTCCTCTGGAATATCAGCAAATTCTTTTTTTGCTTCGCTGTCCAGTTCCGTCAAAGCGGCAATGTATGTATCCGCATTTTTTTCATATGCTTCCTTATTTTCAGGATCTTTTTCGCTCATGACACGAGAGATTTCGGTGATGTACTGAATGCCGTTTGAAATGTCCAGCCAGGCATGAGGATCTTGTTGCGAACTGTTTCCCGACAGATACAGCGGCTCAACATTTTTACTGACAACGAAGTAATCCTCATCTTCCGCCTTGCCAGCAGTTTCCATCAATTTATCAAACCAGCCATTGCCAGTTTCCAAATTCAAGCCGTTGTAGAATACGACATCTGCCTCGCTGACTTTTCGAATGTCTTCCGGCAGGGGTTCGTATTCGTGCGGGTCGGTCCCGACAGGCACGATACTGTGCGCATCGATCAGATCCCCTCCAACTTTTTCTACCATGTCGCCAATAATGGAATTGGTTGAGACCACTTTAAGCTTGGTTTCTGTTGTTTCTGGTGCATCCGTACTTCCCTTATCATCTTCCGGAGAATTTCCGCATCCTCCCAAAACACCTACAAACAGCACTGCAGCAAGCAGCAATAATTTATTTTTCATTATGTAAATTCTCCTTTCTTAGTTGACCAATTAGGCCCTTCCTCGGTGCAAAAATGAATGCCAAAATGAAAAGCATAGCTGCTGCCATGACAATCGTCGCCCCGGATGGCAGATTGTAGGTGTAGCTGAAGTAAAGACCTGCAATGGAACTGATGGTTCCGAATACTGTCGACAGGACAATCATAACGAGCAATTTATCGGTCAGTTGGTAGGCTGTCGCAGCCGGTGTGATCAGCATTGCGATCACCAGAATCGTCCCGACTGTTTGCAGCGAAGTCACAGCAACAAGTGTCAGCAAAAACATTAATCCATAGTTGATTGCACTGATGTTCCAACCATATGATTTTGCAATCGTCGGTGCAAAAGAAGTCAGTTTGAGTTGTTTATAGAAAAGCGGCACTGCGATCAAGACGATAATAAGCACAGCGGCTGTCAACAACATGTCTGAATCCCGGACTGCGAGAACATTTCCGAAGAGGATATGATACAAATCCGTGGAGCTTCTGGCGAAGGAAATCAAGATGATCCCTAGAGCAAAAAATGCGCTGAAGACGATTCCGATTGCCGTATCGTTTTTCAAACGACTGTGTTTCGTGACAAAACCAATGAGAGCGGCCGACGCCATCCCAAAAACAGTGGCGCCGATGATATAGCTGCTCCCCAGCATGTAAGAAATCGCCACTCCTGGTAATACTGCGTGCGAGATGGCATCCCCCATCAAAGACATCCCCCGCAAGATGATGAAGGAACCGATGATTCCGGCAGATATACCGACCATAACGGAAGTGATCAAAGCGTTCTGCAGGACTTGGAAATCCAAGAGTCCTTGAATAAAATCATTTAACATTTGTTCCACCCCCTAGACTGATCATTTCGGTAATTGCTTCCCCATAAGCCCTTCCCATATTGTTGGCAGTAAATACCTCGGATACTGTACCAAAGGCAACCACTTCTTTATTAATCAGGACGATATTATCAAAATAAGACTGTACTTTATGCAGATCATGATGTACGATCACGATCGATTTGCCTTCATCGCGAAGTTGTTTCAAC
>NZ_JBAWAZ010000158.1:0-6473 GCF_049589555.1 Trichococcus sp. | reverse complement strand
ATCCCGCGCTTTGCACGACCGTTTTCCAGATCGCCGGCAAGACGATTTCTTCGGCTGCTTCAAAATCGTATCCCGCAGCGTGTTTCGTTGCACGCTTGGGCAATTGGATATTTTTATCGGCATAACTGCTGATGACTTCAAACCCTCTTTTGTTCATGGATCATAACCCCTTTTTCTCTCTAGTATCGCTGTATCGATCTTTTACGTATCAAAGAACCATTTTACCAAAACAACGGCGCTTTTTCACGGTTTAGTTGTGCACTTGCTCTTTCCTGACTCTGCAGGAGCGAGCGCTATGCAAACTATAGCAATGAATTGAGACTTTTTCATGACCAATTCCTGTCGTTTTTCTAAAAGCTTTCCGCGCCAAGAAAGCGCCTTCGGCATAGTGCACAAAAAACTGTCGCCTTTTTTGGGCAGTTTCCCGTGGTTATGGAATCCGCTTTCAAATAAGATAAGGACATAAAAGAAAACCAAAAAACAATCAAAAGGCAGGTACAAATAAAATGGTAGAGATCCAATTGAACAGCATCCACAAAAAATACGACAATTCCCCTAATTATTCCGTGACAGATTTCAACTTGCATATCCAAGATCGCGAATTCATCGTCTTTGTCGGTCCTTCCGGTTGCGGAAAGTCTACGACGTTGCGTATGATCGCTGGTTTGGAAGATATTTCGGAAGGCGAATTGGTTATCGGCGATACAGTCATGAACGACGTGGCACCGAAAGACCGCGATATCGCGATGGTATTCCAGAACTATGCACTATACCCGCATATGACCGTATTCGACAACATGGCTTTCGGTCTGAAATTGAGAAAGTACAGCAAAGACGAAATCAAAAAACGCGTTGATAACGCAGCCGACATCCTGGGCTTGACGGAATACTTGGACCGCAAACCGGCAGCACTTTCCGGTGGTCAAAGACAGCGTGTCGCTTTGGGTCGCGCAATCGTGCGTGACGCAAAAGTCTTCCTGATGGATGAGCCGTTATCAAACTTGGACGCAAAATTGCGTGTGGCCATGCGTGCTGAAATCGCAAAATTACACCGTCGCCTGAACACGACAACCATCTATGTAACCCATGACCAAACCGAAGCGATGACCATGGCGGATCGTATCGTCATCATGAAGGATGGTTTTGTGCAGCAGATCGGCAGCCCGAAAGAAGTCTACGATACACCAGTGAACGTCTTCGTAGCCGGATTCATCGGATCGCCTGCCATGAACTTCTTCAACGTAACTTTGCAGGATGGCGTCATCACGAACGGCGAAGGTCTTAAATTGACTTTACCGGCCGGAAAACGCAGAGTCTTGGAAGATAAAGGCTACAACGGCAAAGAATTGACTTTCGGCATCCGTCCGGAAGATATCCAAAGTGAGCAGATCGTTATTGATACCAACCCGACTTGGGCTGTCAAAGCGGAAGTGGTCGTATCCGAATTATTGGGTGCTGAAACCATGCTTTACAGTAAAGTCGGCGGAACAGAATTCATTTCCCGTGTGGACGCACGCGATTTCCATTCGCCAGGCGAAGTCATTGATTTGGCCTTCAACATGAACAAGTCCCACTTCTTCGACAAGCAATCCCAAGACGTGATCGCCATCCCTTAACCAGAGGATGGTCAGCATCACCTTAATTACGATTACCAGTTCTAACCTACCCTCCCCCATAGAAAAAGGCGAGCCGTCATTGGCTCGCCTTTTTCTTATGGATGTATTTGCGGGTTTTGGCTGGAGGAGGTCGCTGGAAGAATGCGGGCGCAGCTCCGGTGAAGGACCTTCCAACCGGAGCACACCGACAATAATCGCATTCAACTACGACGAAGCAGCCTTCATCGGAGGACATCAGCAGAATGTGGCCCGAACTCCGGCGAAGCCTCCCTTCGCCGGAGAAGAGCGCTTAGGTAAAAATTTACTCTTCCACCGCATCCTTATCGAAGGCTTCCGCCGGTGAGATGCCGTCCTTGACCCAGACCGAAATCGAACCGGCATTGACAGGGAAATGCCCGTTGCCGTCCGCGCCGATTTCGACTTTGTCTTCGCGGTTGCCCGTGTAGTCAGCAAAAGTCTGGCCGGCATACTGCTCGCCTACATACATGTCCTTAAAGCCCTCTTCGCTGTTGGAAAGGACCGTCGCCAAACCGTAAGGATGCTCCTCATTCCCGAGACGGGTCCAGCCGACGCAGTTGCCGTGGTCGAAGTAGTCGCGCTGCTCGCCGTAAGCATGATTGGCGCGCAGATAAAGCAGTTTATCCAGGAACGTTTGCTGGCCATCGACCGGATGCGGGCCTTTGATGCCGTAGTAATCGCCATAGAACAAGCACGGGAAGCCTTGTTCGCGCAAGAGCGTAACGCCGTATGCCAGAGGCGTAAACCAAGGTTCCACAAAGGACTGCAGGGCTTGACCCGGTTGCGAATCGTGGTTATCGACAAACGTGACCGCATGGGTCGGGTTCTTGGCGACCAACGTCTGATTGAAAAGATTCCGCAGATCGTAATCCTTGCCTTGTTGGGATGCGACGTGGAAATTTTGGTGCAGAGCTACGTCAAAAAGGTCGAACGTGAAGTCGGTCGCTTCCAAGTATTCCTTGATGGCACCATAACGGTACTTCCAATATTCGCCGACCACATAAAAATCATCACCATGCTGCGCGCGGATTGTCTGCACGAAATCCTGTACGAACTGGTCATTGATGTGTTTGACGGCATCCAAGCGGAAGCCGTCGACACCGGTTTCCTTGATGTACCAGTCCGCCCATTTTTTTACTTCTTCGACGACTGCTGGATGGCCATAGTCGATATCCGTATACATCAGATAATCGTAATTGCCGTGCTCGCTGTCGACGCTCTCGTCTTCTGCCCAACCTTTTTCGAAACCTTTGAACATATAGATGGCTTCCTTGCCGTTCTCGTTATTGAAGTCCGTTCCGGTGAAATGCTCCCAGGACCATTTGAAATCGGAATATTTGTCGCCACGACCCGGGAAAGTGAATTTCGTCCAGCCTTCGATTTCATAGGATTTTGTCTCTTTTTCCTGACGATTGTCGGGATTCACTTCATAAGCAAGGAAGCGTTCCGTTTCATCAGCGCCGGCCTTATGGTTCAGGACGACGTCGGCATAGACGGCGATCCCTTCCGCATGCAAGGCTTCGATCGCAGCCAAGTATTCTTCCTTGGTTCCGTATTTTGTGCGGACGGCCCCTTTTTGATCGAATTCACCCAAATCGTAGAGATCGTAGACGCCGTAGCCTGTGTCATTCGTCCCTGTCGCTTTGTAGGCCGGAGGAGTCCAGACAGCTGTGATGCCCAATCCCTTCAGATGCTTGGCATCCTCCTTCAGGCGATTCCATAATTGACCGTCATCATCCAAATACCATTCAAAATATTGCATCATCAATCCATTTCCTGCCATGCGCTCACTGCCTTTCGTTCATTCTAGTTTTGTTGTAGTCCACAAATTGCTTTTTGATAATCTCATTATACATGCTTCCCTTCCGTTTGCCCTTTGGGACGCCTCCCGAGTGCCGTTTTCTTCTTGGCGGGGCAAAATGCTTGCATCTTGAATCGGACGCCGGTATACTGACATTAAGTTAGCTGATTGCTGATTTCTTTTTTTGGCTATATATCTCGAATTAGGAATATACGAAACAGAATACATTATGAAATGAGGAACCGATTCATGAACACATTAAGAGGAATCCACCACGTCACCGCCATCACAAGCAGCGCCGAAAAGAACTACGCCTTTTTCACGAACATCCTTGGCATGCGCTTGGTCAAAAAAACCGTCAACCAGGATGATATCCAGACCTATCACCTTTTCTTCGCCGATGACCGCGGCAGTGCCGGTACGGACATAACTTTCTTCGATTTCCCCGGGATCCCGAAAGGCGTCAGAGGGACCAACGAAATCTTCAAGACCGGCCTGCGCGTCCCTTCAGATGAAGCGCTGGCCTACTGGGTGAAACGTTTCGACAAATACGATATCACGCATTCCGGCATTTATGAACAGTTCGGCCGCCGGGTGATCGACTTCCAGGACTTCGATGAGCAGCTCTATCAGTTGGTTTCCGATGAGTCGGATACCGGCGTGGCTCCCGGGATTCCGTGGCAAAAAGGCCCGGTTCCGAATGAGTACGGCATCCGCGGTTTGGGACCGATTTTCGTCCGCATCGCCGATTTCAATTTCTACAAGCAAGTATTGGAGACTGTCTTGGGCTTCCGCCATGCCGCTTCCGATGGCGACGTACATCTCTTCGAAGTGGGAGAAGGCGGAAACGGCGGCCGCATGATCGTGGAGCACAACGCTACGATGGGCCAAGCCCAGCAAGGTTTCGGCAGCGTCCACCACATGGCTTTCCGCGTGAAGGACCGCAAAGAATTGGAAGAATGGATCGAGCATATGGGATCCTATCGCTTCCCGATATCCGGCTATGTCGATCGCTTCTACTTCGAATCGCTCTACGCCAATATTGCCCAAGGAATCCTTCTCGAATTTGCGACGGAAGGTCCGGGGTTCATCGATGATGAAGAGCCTTACGAGACATTGGGCGAACGCTTGGCCTTGCCGCCTAAATTCCGCAATTCCCGCGAAGAGATCGAAAGCTTGGTCCGCCAATTCGACACTGTGCGCAGCACGAAGACTTTTGAAAAAGAATATTTGGACTGACAAAAAAGCAGGAGGCTATCTCATTTTCGAGACAGACTCCTGCTTTTTTGCGTTTTAAACAGATTGTGTTTCCTTCAGCACCAAACAGACACTCTGGTAATCCCCTTGCAGGGCATCCTTCAGATAAAGTCCTCGGTTCATCAGCTCATCCCCGCCGATGGCCCCTTCATATCCGCTGACGTTGTAGAATTTAGTAGTGTCCAAGCCTTTGAACAGCACTTTTTTCTTCTTCAGGTTGGCCCGGTCCAGAACCCGGTAGTAGAAATAGAGCGCCTCGTCCTGCTCGGGACTCACGAAGATCCAAGCGGCCTCGTTCTGCGTTTCGAAAGGACTGAGGATGCGATGGAAGGCGCCGTATTGGACGAGTCCGCGGTGTTCCTTGTAGAAGCTGATCTGCTCCTTCATCTCTTGTTTCTCTGCTTCGGAAAGCGTTGTGACGTCCAGTTCGTAGCCCAGATTGCCGGCCATCGCCACATCCCCGCGCATCTTCATCGAAGTCATGCGGTGCACTTGATGGTTCGGAACAGCCGATACGTGCGAACCCATGCTCGAGATCGGCATGATCAGGCTGGTGCCGTATTGGATCTCCAGACGCGCCACCGCATCGGTGTTGTCGCTGGTCCAAGTCTGCGGCATGTAGTAGAGGATACCCGGGTCGAAGCGTCCACCGCCGCCTGAGCAGCTTTCAAAGAGGATATTCGGATATTTCGTCACCAGCGCCTCCATCACTTCATAAAGACCCAGCATGTATTTGTGCAGCACTTCCCCCGGCAACGCGCCTGGAGCGGCAGTTCCGATTTCGGTCATGTTGCGGTTGTAGTCCCATTTGATGTAGTCGATCGGTACTTCATCCAAAACTTCCATCATCTGCGCCAGAATATTGTCGCGTACTTCCTTGCGACTGAAATCAATCACATACTGGCTACGGCTAAGTGACTTTTCTCTGCCGGGCGTATGGATGCACCAGTCCGGATGGGCGCGGTAAAGCTCGCTGTCTTCGGAAATCATTTCCGGTTCGAACCACAAACCGAACAGCATGTCCTTCGCCTTGATGTTCTCTGCAAGTTGCTTCAATCCAGCCGGCAATTTGGCAGTGTGAATGTGCCAATCGCCTAACGAAGAATAATCGGCGTCCCGCTTGCCGAACCAACCATCATCAAGCACGAACAGTTCGACCCCCAAAGCAGCCGCTTCATCGGCCATGGCCTCGATCTTTTCAGCTGTGAAATCGAAATAGGTGCCTTCCCAATTGTTGATGAGGACCGGGCGCTCCGCAAACTGATGCTGGCCACGGATCAGATGTTTTTGGTAGAACGGATGCAGAGTCTGAGATAAACCATTCAAGCCAGTTTCGCTGTAGACCAACACGACTTCCGGCGTCTGGAACAGTTCTCCAACAGGTAAGTGCCATTGGAAATGGGCCGGATTGATCCCCATCTGGACACGCGTCTGCGCGTAGGTGTCGACTTCGACATTGGCCCTGAATTCGCCGCTGTAGACGAAATGGAAACCGTAGACCGCTCCTTGGTCTTCCGTCGCCGTTTTATCGGCCAAAGCCACGAACGGCTGATAGGCATGGCTCGTGGTTCCGCGCTTGCTGTCAAGCGTGTGGATGCCGCGGACAAGCGGCGTGCGCACGATTTGACGTTCCCTTCCCCAGGCACCCGGCAGTTGGATCATATCAAAATCAGCATCCGGAAAATCGATGGACATGCTCAAAGCTTTGTTCAGATGGATATCTTCGGCTCCGTTGTTGCGGAAGCTGGCCGAACGCGTCAGCACCGGATAGTCCCGGAACA
>NZ_JBAWAZ010000157.1:0-1628 GCF_049589555.1 Trichococcus sp. | reverse complement strand
AGATCATTGTGGACAGAAAGCCGTACTCCTTGGACGAACAACTGAAACAAGTCGCCATCCTTCTCTCCCCGCAGTGGAACGAAAAGAACATCCAGGTGGAAATTGAGCTCCCTGATCTGTTGTATTTCGGCAATCCCGATCTGATGCAGCACGTGTGGATCAACTTGCTTAACAACGCCATCAAATACACACCCAAAGGCGGCACCATTGTCATTTCTGGGAAGCAGGAAAAAAGCTGGATCAGCGTCTCCTTCCGCGATTCCGGCATAGGGATGACTTCGAATGAAATAGCCAATATCTTCAACAAGTACTATCAGAGCACTCCGAACGACAATGGCCGGGGATTAGGGCTAGGGCTGGCAATCGTGAGCCGGATCGTTTCCTTGGCGAAGGGCCAGATTGCGGTTGAAAGCGAGAAAGATGGCGGGAGTGCGTTTACGGTTTTCCTGCCTGACGAAATGGGCAAATAAGCACAAAGATATATGAACGTTACAATTACAAAAATAGGAATCAAAAAAGACACGGCTGCGTGTCTTTTTTGATTTCTATGATTCGATACATTACTTCAGGAATGTACTGTTTTAAAATACGAAAGTGCGCCGATCAGGTTTGCGCTGTTTGAGTAGGCGCAAACTTCAATATCTACTTTATGCAGCATTTCACCGAAGAAGCCCATTTCTTCAATTAATTGATGATATTGACTTTGGATCGTTTCAACTAAGATAGGCTGTGAGCTGATTCCGCCGCCAACTACTACTTTTTCGATATCCAAGGTTGCCTGAACATTCATGATCAATGAGGCAACCTTGCGGCAGTAGTCCTCAAATAACGACACAACCCTTTCGTCAGATCCGTTCTCGATTTCGCGAAAGACTGTTTGGCCATCATCGGGATTCTCTAACGCTAACAATCGGCCACATTCATTCACAAAATATACTGCTGACAGTTTTCTCCCCACCATCTGACCCGCTACTGGGCGCGTATCAATATTCGCATTGATGAAACTGAATTCTCCGGCCTGATCATTGGCGCCCATCAATAGGCTATTATTCAGGATGATTCCCCCACCAACGCCGCTCCCGAGGATCACAGCAGCACCATTTGCCACGCCTCTTAGATTGCCTTTTGCGTGTTCAGCCAATGCCGCTGCCTTGCCATCATTTATTACCGAACAAGGAATCGCGAATTTTGTTGTGATCAACGAAGCTAAAGGCGTTTCATGCATAAACGGCAACGCGCCGCCATAGTAGACCGTCCCATCTGATGTCACCTTTCCTGGACAACAAATCGCAACCCCAGACAGTTCGGGATGTTGGCCAATCAGACCATAAAGCGTTTCTAGCAACATTTCTTTACTTTTTGGTGTGGACACCTTATCCTGCTGCTTCAGCTCAAATGCTTCATCCACAATGGCATACTTAATATAAGTACCTCCAATATCAATTGTAAAATATTCACGTATTGCCATTTCAATTCTCCTAAAAAAGAGTCACAAACTCAGATTTGTTTGCAACTCTTCGTAATGTTATTTTGTCTCTGATTTGATGAGGACCCAATTGATTCTTATAGGATTATTCACCCATCAATTGCTTTGCACGTTGCATGACTGTTTTTCCGTCCATACGACC
>NZ_JBAWAZ010000156.1:0-3240 GCF_049589555.1 Trichococcus sp. | reverse complement strand
GTCATGAGCTATCCCTCAGCCGATCCGAAAGAACGCGGCAGTGGATTGATTTTGGCCTCTTCTCCCGCTGCCAAAAAGGCTTACGGGATATCGAACATCAGTCGGGCCAGGGACTTGCCCTTCCCTTATCCGCCGGGACTGGTGATTGCGGCGCCACAGATGCGGCTGTACATGCAGAAAAATACTGAAATCAACAACATCTACAAGAAGTATGCGGATGAAGACAATCACCATGTCTATTCAGTTGACGAGAGTTTTGTCGATATCACCGGCGCCCAGAAACTTTTCGGGAAAAACTCGGCTTACGAAATGGCCAAACTCATCCAGGCGGACGTATTGCAGACGACCGGCATCTACACAACGATCGGCATCGGCGACAACCCGCTACTGGCGAAGCTGGCGCTCGATAACGCGGCCAAGCACCAGCCGGACATGATCGCTGAATGGCGTTATCCGGATATTCCCGAAACCATTTGGAAGATCCCGGACATGACCGATTTTTGGGGCATCGGCAAACGGACCCAGCTGCGGCTCAACCAGTTGGGCATCTCCTCAATCTATGACTTGGCGCACACCAATTACTATTATTTGAAGAGCAAGCTCGGCGTCATGGGCGCGCAGCTGTACGCTCACAGTTGGGGGATCGACCGCAGCTTTCTGGGGGAAAAAGTCAAAGTCAGCTCAAAATCCATCGGCAATTCACAGGTGCTCAACAAGGATTATGTGGTGCGCTCCGAAATCGAGATCGTCCTGATTGAAATGGCCGACCAGGTGGCGACGCGCCTGCGAAAATCCGGAGCCAAGACCCAGCTTGTGAGCTTGAGCATCGGCTACAGTATCAACTACATCGATCAGCTGGGCCGGACAGGATTTCATCAGCAGCTAAAAATCCCGCCCACCAACGCCTCGAGTGAGCTGGTGGCCCATATCCTGATGATTTTTGACCAACATTACAAAGACCAGTCGATCCGGAACGTCGGCGTAGGTGCCGGAAATCTGATCTACACGGATTTTCTGCAGCTGGACCTGTTTCAGGAGCCTGATGAACAAGTAAACGAGCAAAAGAAGGATCTGATTGTGGATTCGATCCGCAAAAAATACGGGTTCCGCTCACTCGTGCGGGCAGTCAGCCTATTGGAAGGTGGCCGTGCGATAGCGCGCAGCTCGTTGGTGGGTGGACACGCGGGCGGTATGGCCGGATTGGAGGAAGGGGAAGAAAATGCTAAAAGAACCAAGAAAACGGACGGATAAGGTATTTGAGGACTACAACGACTACCATGACCGCGGCATGATCAAATGGGTAACGGCCTACGCGATGGATGAACTTGTGAAGTCCATCTCTGCAGGAAAAGCAGAAGCCATGAAGGACATCCCGATCCTCCCTCAGCTGAGCCCTGCCGAAATCGATGAAACCTTGGCCGTAGCCTTGAAAAAAAATCGCCGTGTATCAATCCAACTGAACCAAAAAGATCGCTTCGGGCGTCAAACAGAGTCCATTGAAGGCTTTTTTAAAGGCTATTGCGGAGAGGATGAAATCCTGATCGGCGAAGCATGGGTTCCGCTCGACCGCATCCGCAATGTGCATATTCTGTACCAGGATAAATGGTCAAAAGTGGCGGTGTTCAAACAAAATCAATACTGATCCAAAAGGGAAGCGGCATGCGAACAGCATTAACAGTGCGATTGTTGTCTTTTTTGATGCAAAGGCTTATACTCAAATCAAAAGAGAACGCTTTCTTTTCTCTTGAGAAGGAGGACAACATCATGACTTATATTATCCAAGCCCATGTCGGATCCATTGAAGAATGCAAACGAGCTGTAGAGGAACTGCATAAAGAAGGCTATACGAAAGAACAGATCACCTTGGTGACGAACCATGCCAGCCAAGAAACTATCTTGCAGAATTGGGATCTTCGCGGTGCGGACGGTGCGATTTTCTCAAGCCACTCGTTGCTGGAAAAGGTCAACAATCTGTTCAACCTGAAGCAATACGAATATTTCCAAAAAAAGACCGGGACTTTCCCCAACGGCATGGACTTTCTTGCGGACCGCATCGCTGCCATCGAGAACGGCAGCATCGTCATCATCACAAAGGAAGCGGACGAATAACAATTTTCTATGCATCCCATCAAATAGCTCTGTAAAACCATGAAACAGGAAAGGACTGAAATCATATGCCAAAATTTGTGGCAGGATCGTACGCGACCGTCGAAGCTGTGGAGGCAGCTGTTAAAACACTTCTCGAAAAAGGGCATAAGGAAGCCAATCTGCTTCTGGTGACCAATTCATCGAAAAAAAAGGAACGGCTGGCAAAAGAAACCACCATTGAAGTCATCACCGAAACAGGCCACGATGAGAATGCGGGCTGGAAGGATCTCGCCCCGCTCTACCCGTCCTTCGATGAGGAAGCTCTCTACGAACCATCCCCTCAGCATCCTTATCCGCAGTTGTCACCGGAGCAAGAAGAAGAACAGGAACGCAAGATGCAAGGATACTTCTCCGAATTGGAGGAAGGGAATATTTTAATCATCGTTGACGATGCGGAACAGCAACAGTCAGTTTAGCGAAAGAAAACAAAATCGAAGCAAAAAAAAAGAAGCAGGAGAACCGTTGGACGGTTTTTCCTGCTTCTTTGTATAAGTTATAATAACTTACAGCACATGGCGATACCTACTTATAGCTGCTTCCTTCCGGATCTGACTCAATTCATAAGATCGCCATTGCGATAAGGCCTTTCGGCATTTCTTATCATACCATAGCCAAAAAGAAAAAGCTAGCCTTTGTTTTCTTCCTGCATATGTTCGCGGAGATGCTTCCGGCTATTTTCCTTGCGTTCTTTGCGCAGAGCCCGGAAAAAATCCTGCAGCAGTGTCCGGCACTCTTCCTCCAGCACACCACGTTCGACCTCGCTCTGATGGTTGAAGCGTTCATCCTGGAGCAGGTTCATCAAAGTGCCTGCCGTACCGCCTTTCAGGTCGGATGCGCCATAATAGACTTTTTTGATCCGCGACAACAGGATGGCCCCGCAGCACATCGGACAAGGCTCAAGCGTCACATAAAGCTCCGCTTCCTCGAGCCGCCAATTCTGCTTGAACGCATTGGCTTGCTTGATCGCCGTCATTTCCGCATGCGTCGTCGCATCATTCGTCACTTCGCGCTCATTGTGCCCGCGCCCGATGATTTCGCCCTTCCAGACGATCACCGCTCCGATCGGCACTTCTCCCATGGCCGCAGCCTTTT
>NZ_JBAWAZ010000155.1:0-4461 GCF_049589555.1 Trichococcus sp. | reverse complement strand
AGCGTGGCCGCTATGGGGTAAGCCGCCTCTTCCAGCGTGACCCGGTTCAACATCTCAACGGCAAAATCCTCCTGGTTGTAATCCGCCAAGTACGCTTCCGTCGGTTCTTCGATGCCGCTCAGGCCGTAGAACATCATGGTGTAGGTGGCGGAACTGAGGATGATGATGAAGCCGATGGCAACCAGCTGCATCCATTTTTTCCGCAAGGTTTTGATGACATTTTTCAGCAGCATGATCCGCACCTCCCCCTATCCCCAAGAGATGTCCTGGGCATTCTTTTTGACTTTGTTGAGGGTGACTTCCGTGATTTGACCGGAGTTCATCTTGATGACCTTGTCCGCCATTTCGGCGATGCCCAGGTTATGGGTGATCACGATGACGGTCTTGTTGTAATCCTCGTTCAGATTCTGCAGCAGATGCAGAATCTTTTTTGAATTTTCTTCATCCAGCGAGCCGGTGGGTTCGTCGCAGAAAATGATGTCGGGATTCTTCGCCAAGCTCCTGACGATCGAAACCCGTTGCTGCTCCCCGCCGGAGAGTTGACTGGGATATTTGTTGCGGGCTTTTTCCAGACCGACCTTTTCGAGCAGCTCGCCTATGTCAAGCGGAGCAGTGCCGATATCCGAGCCAATCTGGATGTTCTCGTAGACGTTCAGATTCTGCAGCAGGTTATATTGCTGGAAGATGAAGCCCAGATGTTTCCTTCTGAAGGCGGTCATCTCCTCTTCATCAAGGTTTGTCAGCGTTTCGCCCCTGAAGGTGATTTCACCCGAAGTGACGGTGTCCAAGCCGCTGATGACATTCAGCAGGGTGCTCTTGCCGCTGCCGCTGGGGCCGAGGATGACGACAAATTCGCCTTCTTCGATGGTGAGGTTGACGTCCTTCAGGGCGTATGTTTCCACATCTCCGGTCTTGTAAGTTTTCGTCACGTTGGTCATCGTAATCACCGCATCCACCCTCTTCTGAAATCGCTTCAATCACTACAAGTATATTTGTATCGGGAAATTTTGTCAAAAAATTGAGAATGAAAAATTCTTTGCTGAAATAGGAGATACCCAAAAAGATGAATTATCCAGAATGGTTTTGTATGCGCTGACAATATCTTCACGTATGCATCAGCCGATATGGTAAAATTGAGATACCGAAACGATGGAATCAACTGGATTATCCGGAAATTGCGCGAGGGGGTCTTCTTTATGGGGAAATTGAAAGCTATCATATTCAAATCAAAAAAATCGATCATTGTCACGGCGGTCCTTCTGCTGACTTTGTTGGTGGGCGGGGGTACTGCCTACTGGTGGTATCAGAATGCCCAGGTCCAGGAAGTGTCGGTGCATACGGCCTGGAAAGGGCAATTGGCTAAGTATGTGCCGATAACCGGCGACATCGAAGCCAGCAGCAGGAGCAGCCTTTTTCCCTCGCCCACAGCCAAGATTGTCGAAGTGTTGGCGGAGGAAGGGCAGGCAGTCAAGAAAGGCGATGTGCTGGCGAGGATCGATGCGACCGAGTACCGCACCCAATTGGATAAGCAGGCCATCAATCTTGCGAATGCAGAGGCGACGCTGGCCTATCTTTCCGGGAGCAGCGCTGAAATGGACAAGGCATCCTCCCAGAATGCGGTGAGCCAAGCGGGGATTGCGCTGGAAACTGCCCAATCCAATTACAGTGCGGCGCAAGGGAATCTGGATGACATCAATACGCTCAATGCGAATGCTATCAGCCAGGCGAACTTAGCCTTGGAGAACGCCCAGTCGAATTATGCCGCCGCCGTATCGAATCTGTCGGCGCGGGGAACGCTTTACGACAATGCAGTTAGCCAAGCTCAAATAGCCCTGGAGAGCGCCCAATCGAACGCTGCCGCTTTAGCGGATAAACTGCATAACGTCGAAATAGCCAACGCGAATGCGGTCGGCCAAGCCGAACTGACTTTGGAAAATGCCAAGGCGCATTACTGGATCGCAAAAAAGAATCTGGATGATCTGGATAATGCCCTGCATGAAGCCGAATGTGCGTTGGATACTGCGAAAGCAACCTATGAGAGCGCGAAACTGAATCTGGATATCGTCAAAGCTTTGTATGATGCCGATCCGATCTTATATGCCTTGGACTATCAGTTGGCGCAGCAAGCTGTCGCCGCTGCCGAAACGGCGGTGTGGAACGCTGAACTGGCTTTGGATAGCGCTGAAATGGGCTATCAAGCCGGCTATGCTGCGGCGAAATTGGCAGTGATCGATGCTGAAACGGCTGTCCGCAGCGCGGAAATTGCGCTTTCGAATGCCGAAAACGCAGCCGACGCTGAATATGCTGCAGCCGCAAAAGCGGTTTCGGACAGCGAAGCAGCTGTGAGCAACGCGGAAATCGCTCTTTCGAACGCTGAGAGCGCGGGCTCTCTTGAATATGCAGCAGCTGAAAAAGCCGTCAGCGACAGCGAAACCGCTGTCAGTAATGCGGAAATCAGTGTTTCAAATGCCAGAAGCGGCGCTGCCGTAAAGTATGAGGCGGCAATCAAGGCGATCAGCGATGGCGAAAAAGCCGTCCGGAGCGCCGGAATCGCTCTTTCGAATCTGAACACCACGGCAACCTTTTCAAGCGCAACAGCGGAGGAAAGGGTCTCGAATCAGGCCGACCAGATTGCTCTCCTGAAAACAGACATCGCCTATTTGAACAAAAAAATCGAGGAGAGCGAATTGAAGGCCAATGTCGACGGTATCGTGACGAAGATAGACGTCGTGGCGAACGAATATCCTCAGGTCGGGGATGCCATCATCGTCGATGGGGCGACCGAATATGTGATCAGTTTGGCTGTCAGCCAGTTTGACAGCGTAAATATGCGGGTAGGCCAGAAGGCGACAATCAAGGTGAAAGGGGTCGCTGCGGAATACGAAGGAGTTGTCTCGGAAATCGGCCAATCGGCGGAAAAATCCGCGACATCCGCAGACCAGGATGCGAAAGTTACGGTAAAAATCACGATCACCGATCCTGACGAAAACATCAAGGTAGGCTATGAAGCCGATGCGGAAATCATCACGATCGAAAGGCTTGATGCTCTGCGCGTGAACTATGAGGCTGTCCAAATCGAAGTGGAATCTGGAAAAGCGTATGTATATGTTGTGGACAGTGGAAACCGAGTCGAAAAAAGGTACATCGAAACCGGGCTGGAAACAGAATATGACATCGAAGTAGTGGATGGTCTGGTGGAAGGGGAACGATATGTCGCTGATCCGAACAAGGATCTTGTGGCCGGTGTCAAGGTAAAGGACAGCGGTGAAGCCGATTGACGGACGTTCCTGAAGAGATACTGAGATTTTGGAGTAGGGGAGCAGAAATCGGGAGCTCCTCTGCTTTGCATGCTTTGGACAATACCTATTCAGGACAATCGAGATAGCGTATAATGGAAGAACGGAATCAGGCAAAGCGCAATCTGCCTGAGGAGTGGATCAACACTACTAATAATGATCAGAAAGAGGATTTTACCATGTCGAAGTTAGGTTTGCAGCTCAGCCCGGCAGACAGCGAAAGCAAATGTTGGGTGGCGGAAATTACCGGTGCGGACGAAGTGTACATTTTAAAAAGGGATTTCATCCCAGCCGAACCGGAAGGCGGATGGGTCCTCTACGATGGTTGGTACCAATTGAACGGGGCAGTGCCCGGTGTTACGGAATTTAAAAAAGAATATATCCGCATCAAGGACGGAAAAGTCAGAAGGAACCTTCCATTCCGGGAACTCGTCGAAAGCCTGGATGAAATAAAAGCCGGTGAAGGCCCACGTGTCGAAAGGATGCGCAAGGAAATCATCGCCATTTTGGATGAAATAAAAGAAGCTGCCTACTGTGAGCCAGTAGTAGAAGGCATCGAAAAGCAAAAGGAAGACCTTGATATGGCGGATGAGCCGGATCAGATCAAAAATGCGCTCTACATGCTGAAAAAACAAAAACAATCCTACATCCAGCAGTACCGAAAGATGTTCAACCTATAAGAATCGGAATTATTCGGAATGAAAACAATAAAAATGCATGAAAACAATCATGTTTCCGGTATAATCTTAATTAAATGAAAAAAATGGAAGGCGGTGGAAGCATGATCAGAAAAGCAACGCCAGCCGATCTGCCCGCAATCATGGAAATCATCAATGAGGCGAAAGTCACGCTAAAGGCGTCCGGCATCGATCAATGGCAAAAAGGGTATCCGAACGAAGCAGTCATTCTTCAGGATATCAACGGAGGCTATAGCTATGTCTATTTGCGGGAGGGCGTTCCGGGGGCAACTTTTGCGTTTTTTTACGGTGAGGACCCTACCTATAAAGTCATCACCGAAGGCCAATGGCTGACAGATAATCCTTACAGTGTCATCCATCGCATCACGATCAAAGACGCATTCCGTGGCCAGGGCGTTCTTGGGGAAATCGTGGAATGGGCTGCGGATGAATCGCGTAAAAAAGGCTACGCCAGCATGCGCATCGAT